>CAIVVS010000092.1 GCA_903909415.1 uncultured Pseudomonadota bacterium
AACCCGAACACGCTGCCCAGGATGCCGCCCAGCACTGACTGCGGCGGGTAGGCGGGTTCCGGGTAGCTGACCCGTCGCTCGATCACCACCGGACGCTCGACCACCACGGTGCGCGGCCGGACATATACCGGACGTTCCACCACGTAGCCGCGATGGCCGTGTTCGTAGTAGCGGTGCTCATAGCCCCGGTCGTACCGCGATTCATGGCGCTCGTATCCGCGGCCTTCCCGGCGGTCATGGCCGTGCCCCTCGTAGGACGAGGCCTGCGCGCTGGCGGCCATGGTCGCCGCGAGGCCAGCGAGGGAAAGTATGCGCAAGGTGTTGTTCATGTTCGGCTCAGGTGGATGGACACATCTCCATCAACGCGCTGCCGGAGGCCCTGTGCACCGCTGCATTGAAAGCGGATGTAAGCGCTGTTGCAATCCGGAGGTTCCCAAGCGCTGCGGTTGACGCAACCTGCCGAAATGGATATCTTGAGGATATCCATCTGTCGCGAGGTCCCATGGCAACCCGTCTTGTCGCAAACCAGATTCCGTTCCGCTACCGGGTCGCGGATACGCCCACCGGGGTCACGCGGGAAACCGCGCGTCGCCTTGCCGAGCACCTGGGTGTGGACGAGACCCAGGTCATCCATCTCGCCCTGCGCGACATGGCAGCGCGGCTCCTGCCCCAGTACGAACCTGACGACGGCCCGCTTTCCCCTGCGCAGATGCGGCAGGTCCGCAAGCAGGCGCCGCAAGCCGGAAAGCGCTCGGTGCGTTCCAGCCTGTTCGGGCCTGAACCGGAGTGACGGTTCGGTGGTGGACCGAGCCCGCGGCCGGCGACATCGTCTGGTGCCATTTCCCGGACAGCGTGCGGCCGCGACCGAAGGCGCGCCCGGCGCTCGTGATGACGGTATTTGACGATGACGCGCCGCGCTACACGGTCCGCGTGGCCTACGGAACCAGCCAAGGCACGACGCGCCTGTTCAGCGGGGAGTTCGCCATCCTGCGCGACAGGGACAGGGCCGCGTTCGATGCGGCCGGCCTGAGTTACGACACCAAGTTCAATCTCGGGCAGGCCGTGGACCTGCCGTATTCATCCGACTGGTTTTCGGTGCCGCCCGCGGCGCCGAACGGAAACACGCCTCGGCTCGGCATGCTGCATCCGTCGATGATGCGTGCGGCCCAGGCCGCGTTCCGCGCCATCCAGCGCTGAGAGCACTGAGATGAAAAACGGGGCCGTAGCCCCGTTTTTTTCAATCGAATCAGCGGCTTGCGCTGCTTTTGCCGCTTTTTCGGGACTCAGGTCGCGTTCAGGTTACCGCGTGCGCGATGAACTCCGCCGGCGCGGGTTCGCCCCATTGTGAGTTCAGGCCTTCCTCGACCGACAGCAGCGTGGGCTTGTTGTTGCTGTTCAGCACGTCGGTGTCGGTCCAGTGCTCGTGCACGCGCTGCCACGGGTCCTGCCAGTAGTCGAATATCTGGCTGCCCAGTACGTGGCGGCCGATGCCCCAGACATGCTTGTACTTGCCCTTGCCCTTGAGGAACTCGTGGCCGACCATCACGTCGTCCACGGTCTCCACTTCGTAGGAGATGTGGTTCAGGCCGTCCTTCGGGCCGGCCAGGCACAGGAACACGTGGTGGTCCACGTAGGTCTCGCCGCGGTCGCAGCGGTTGAAGGACGCGATCACGTTGGCCTTGTCGCCGGCATAGACGTCGTCCGAGCACACGAAGCCGAGGTACTCGCGGAACCACTTGGTGGCTTCCACCGGCTTGGTGGTCATCAGCACGCCATGGCCCATGCGCTTGACCTGGGCCGGGCCGCGCGGCACGCGCATCAGTTCACCGCGGCGGCGCAGCTTCTGCTCGCCCCAGTTCAGCACGTGCGGCGGCACCGGCAGGCGCGGCAGCTGCTGCATGCCGCACACCACCTCGATCTGGAAGCCGTGCGGGTCGGTCAGGCGCACGCGCTTGCCACCGCCGGGCTCGTCGATGTTCTCGATGCCGGAGGCGCCTGGCGCCTTGGCGAGTTTCTTGAGCTCGTCCTCGTTCTCGGCGAAGAAGGCGAGGCCGCCGAACTTGGGCGCGCCGAGGTGGGTGACGTGCAGGTGGTGGTTCGGGTCGGTGCCGCGCATGTAGAGCGCGTCCTTGGTGCGGTCGGCGCGCACCATGCCGAAGTTCAGCAGGAACTCCTCGGCTTCGTCGAGGCTGGGCGAATGCAGCCGGACATAGGCGATGTCGGTGACCTTGGTATGGGGCATGCGTACTCCTCCGTGTTGTCGTCCCGGCGCCGTCGCGCGGGGAATTCTCCGCCGGCGATTCTACACGCGGGGTATCGGCTGGAAATCACCCGAGGCATGCCGACTTGCCCGAGCTTGTACTGGGCGCGCCACGCCAGTAACCTCGACGCGTGCTGAAAATCTCCGCGGTATCAAGAACTTTCGACGGTCCGCGCTCGCGCACCGTGCTGGAGCGTGTATCGCTGGAACTGGCCGCGGGCGAATACGTGGCCATCATGGGCGACTCGGGGGTGGGCAAGTCCACGCTGCTGAACCTGATCGCCGGCCTCGACCATGCGGATGGCGGGGACATTGCGATCGGCGGGGTGTCGCTCGCCGGCCTGGACGACGATGCGCTGACCCTGCTGCGGCGCCGGTCCCTGGGCTTCGTGTTCCAGGCCTTCCACGTGCTGCCTTACCTCACGGTGGCGGGCAACGTCGCGCTGCCGCTGTCCCTGAACGGCCGACACGGCCTGCAGGCGGATGCGCGGGTGCAGGCGATGCTTGAGGCAGTGGGGCTGGGCCAGCGCGGCGACAGCATGCCGCGCGAGTTGTCCGGCGGCGAGCTGCAGCGCGTGGCCATCGCGCGCGCGCTGGTGCACCAGCCGCGCCTGCTGCTGGCCGACGAACCCACCGGCAACCTCGACCCGGACAGCGCGGCCCAGGTGCTGGCGCTGCTGCGCGACGCGGTCCGGCGCGAGGGCGCGACGGCCATCCTGGTCACGCATTCGCTGGAAGCGGCGCGCACGGCGGACCGCATCCTGGTGCTGCGCAAGGACGGGCTGCATCCGGCAGGGGCTGCTTGAGGTGATGCGGGAACCCGGAGCCCGTCATTCCGGCCGACGTCCGCATCGCAGATGCGGCGGCGAGCCGGAATCCAGTGTCCTTGGGCGCTGCGGGCACCCCGGTCTGCTTCACCGCCCGTTCCGGCCCCGGAACTGACGTGTTCGCCTCGCTGCGCCAGAACCGCGGCCGCGCCGTGCTCTCGGTGCTGGCGATCGCGCTCGGTGTCGCGCTGGGCTATGCGGTGCAGGCGATCCACCTGGTGGCGATAGGCGAGATGGACCGCGCAGCGCGCGCGCTGGCGGGCGAGGCGGACCTGCAGCTCACCGGCCCGCGCAGCGGCTTCGACGAATCGCTGTATGCGGCGCTCGCCACCCACCCCTTGGTGAAACTGGCCAGCCCGGTGGTGGAACTGGACCTGCGCGTCACCGAGGCGGCAGGGCGCCCGATCGCGGGCGGCATGGGCGGGGTCGCCGGTGGCGGTGCGGGCGGCATGAGCCTGCGCGCGCTCGGCATGGACGTGTTCCGCGCGGCGCAGCTGCAGCCGGCCATGGCCATGGCGCAGGACGGGGACCAGCCGGCAGGCGCGATGGACTGGCTGCGCGGCGACCGCGTGTTCCTCAGCCAGCCCGCCGCCGACGCGCTGGGCGTGAAGGCCGGCGACGTCCTGCGCGTGCCCCTGGGGCTGGGCAGCACGGTACTGGTGGTGGCCGGCATCCTGCCTTCGGCAGCCTATGCCGAACGCATCGCGCTCATGGACATCGCCGGCGCGCAGCAGCTCGCGCAGCGCCTGGGCCGGCTGAACCGGATCGACCTGCGACTGGCCGACGGCGCGACTGCCGGGGCGCTGACCGCGGCGTTCGCCGGGAAGCTGCCCGCGGACACCTGGCTGGAGACGCCGGCCGCGGGCGTGGCGCGCGCCGCCGGCCTGTCGCGTTCCTACCGCGTGAACCTGAACGTGCTGGCCCTGGTGGCCTTGTTCACCGGCGGCCTGCTGGTGTTTTCCACGCAGGCGCTGGCCGTCGTGCGGCGCCGCGGGCAGTTCGCGCTGCTGCGCGTGCTGGGTGTGACCCGTGGCGGCATCCTGCGCATGGTGCTGGGGGAGAGTGCGCTGCTGGGCGTCGCGGGAGCCGGGCTGGGACTGCTGGCCGGCCACGCGCTGGCGGCGCTGGTCCTGGACAAGGTCGGCGCGGACCTGGGCGCCGGCATGTTCCGCGGACTGGGCGCCGGCGCGCACCTGGGGGTGGATCCCTGGTCGGCCACCGTGTTCTTCCTGCTGGGCCTGGGCGTGACGCTGGCGGGCAGCGCCGCTGCCGCAATCGAGGCGGCGCGCACCTCGCCGTCGCAGGCGCTGCATGCGGGCGACGAGCAGCGCGCCTTCGAGCGCATCGCGCCGTCGTGGCCGGGCGCGCTGCTGTTCGTGGCGGGCGCGCTGATGACGCAGTCGCCGCCGCTGGGGGACCTGCCGATCCTCGGTTACCTGTCCATCGCGCTGATGCTGGTGGGCAGCATCCTGCTGATGCCGCGGCTGACGCTGCTCGTGTTCCGCCGGATGCCGGTGCCGCGTGCGGCGTCCATGGCGCTTGCGATCCGCCACGTTGCCGGCAGCCCGGGGCAGGCGATGGTCAGCCTCGCGTCCATCGTCGCCAGCGTGTCGCTGATGGTGTCCATGGCCATCATGGTGGCGTCGTTCCGGCTCTCGCTGGATGCCTGGCTGGACCAGGTGCTGCCGGCCGACCTCTACGCGCGCACCGCGCCGGGCGCCGACAGCGCCTTCCTGTCCCCCGGGGACCAGGCCACGCTCGCGGCGCTGCCGGGCGTGCGCCGCGTCGAGTTCCAGCGGGTGCAGCGGATCACCCTGGGGCCGCAATCGGCAGGCGTGCTGCTGCTGGCCCGGGACCTGGACCTGGATGACATCGGTCGCGGGTTGCCGCTGCTGGATGGGCCGGCGACTGACGACCCAAAGGCGAAAGACCTGCCGCCCGTGTGGATCACCGAATCCATCGTGGACCGCCTCGGCTGGCAGCGTGGCCAGGCGGTCAGCATGCCGCTGGCTGGCAGCGAGCGCGCGTTCCGCGTCGCGGGCGTCTGGCGCGACTATGCGCGCCAGCAGGGCGCGGTGCTCATCACACGCAACGACTGGCGGCGCTTCGGCGGCGACGCGCTGGCCAACGACGCCGCATTCTGGCTGGAGGCGGGGGCGGCCAATGCGGTGCGCGACGCGCTGCGCGCGCTGCCGGGCGGGGTGGGGCTGGACATCGCCGAACCCGGCGACATCCGCGCGGTGTCGCTCAAGATCTTCGACCGCACCTTCGCGGTGACCTATGCGCTGGAGGCGGCGGCGGTGCTGCTGGGCCTGGCGGGCCTGTCCGCCAGTTTCGGTGCGCTGGTGCTGGCGCGCCGGCGCGAGTTCGGCATGCTGCGCCACCTGGGCATGACGCGGCGCCAGGTCGGCGCGATGCTCGCGGCGGAAGGCGCGCTGGTGTCCTCGCTGGGCCTGGCAGTCGGCGTGTTCCTCGGCTGGCTGATCAGCCTGGTGCTGATCCACGTGGTCAACCGCCAGTCCTTCCACTGGAGCATGGAGGTCCACATGCCGTGGGCGTCGCTGGCGGGCTTCGTCGGCACCATGCTGGTGCTTGCCACCCTGACCTCGGTGCTGGCCGGGCGGCAGGCGATGGGCGGGGATGCGGTGCGCGCGGTGAGAGAGGACTGGTAAGCGGGACTGGTGAGCAGCGCACAACGCGCCCGGCCATGGCCGTGACAGAATCCCCGGTGTTTCCATGACACATACGATTCAGGGGGGAGCATCCATGCAGCAAGTACCCGAGGCGGCGCCGGAAGTCGCCGGCACCGAACACTGGACCAAGAAGGGCGACGTCAAGCTGTTCCTGTGGCGCAAGTCGCCGCCGGCCGGCACCAAGCTGCAGGGCACGGTCCTGTTCATCCACGGCTCGTCCATGGCCTCGCAGCCGACCTTCGACCTGAAGGTGCCGGGACGGCCGAACTCCTCGGTGATGGACTGGTTCGTCGCGCGCGGTTTCGACACCTGGTGCATGGACAACGAGGGCTACGGCCGCTCGGACAAGTCGCGCCCGATCAACAACGACATCTCCAATGGCGCCGATGACATCGCCGCCGCCACCGCCTACATGGCGGCGCACACCGGCGGGGCCAAGCTGCTGGTGTACGGCATTTCTTCCGGCGCGCTCAAGGCCGGCCTGTTTGCGCAGCGCCATCCCGAGCGCGTCGCGCGCGTGGCGCTGGACGCCTTCGTCTGGACCGGCGAGGGCAGCCCGACGCTGGCCGAGCGCAAGAAGAAACTCGCCGACTTCATGAAGATCAACCGCCGCCCGATCGACCGCGCCTTCGTGCACTCGATCTTCTCGCGCGACCATCCGGGCACGGCCGACGACGCCACCATCAACGCCTTCGCCGACGCGATCACCGCGCTGGACGACTCCGTGCCGACCGGCACCTACGTGGACATGTGCTCCAGGCTGCCTCTGATCGACCCGGAGAAGCTGACGGTGCCGACCATCGTCATGCGCGGACAGTGGGACGGCATCGCGGGCGTGGACGACCTGATCGAGTTCTTCAAGCGCCTGCCCAACCCGGACAAGCAGTTCACCGTGATGGCCGGCATCTCGCACGCGAGCTTCCAGCAGAAGAACTACCTGATGGTCTACCACATCCTGCATGCGTTCTTCTCGCAGCCGGAGCCGCTGTACCGGGGCTGAGTGCTCGATTACGGCGAGGTGGTGATCCAAGGAAATGTCGCTCCCGCGAAAGCGGGAGCCCAGTGGCGTTGGAGGACGACGCTGGATTCCCGCTTTCGCGGGAATGACCTGCCAGGAGGAGGCAACATGAAGCGATCCACGTCGGCCGCGCTGGCGGCCGCATGTTCGGCCCTGATGGCGTCGGGAACGCAGCAGGTGCTGGCGCAGGCCTATCCGTCCAAGCCGGTGCGCATCGTCATTCCGTTGTCGCCCGGCGGCACCACCGACGTGCCGGGGCGCATCCTGACCCAGCGGCTGTCCGATGCCATGGGCCAGCAGTTCTTCGTCGAGAACCGCACCGGCGCCGGCGGCACCATCGGCGCGGAAGGCGTGGCCAAGGCCGTCCCCGACGGATACACGCTGCTGCTGACCGCAACGCCGCACGTGATCACCGCGAACCTGTACAAGAACCTCGCGTACAACGCGCTCACCGATTTCACGCCGGTGGCGCGCATGGCGACCGGGCCCTATGTCCTCATGGTGCATCCTTCGCTGGGCGTGAACTCGGTGAAGGAACTGGTGGCGCTGGCGAAGTCCAAGCCGGGCAGCATCGACTTCGCGAGTTCCGGCAACGGCAGCGCCCAGCACCTGGTGGGGGCCCTGTTCTCCACGATGGCCGGGGTCCAGCTGAACCACATTCCCTACAAGGGCAGCGGACCGGCCACCGCGGACATGCTGGCCGGCATGGTGAAGGTCGGCTTCCCGGGTACGCCGATCGCCATTCCGCATTCCAAGTCCGGCCGCCTGAAGGCGCTGGGCGTGACCACGCCGCAGCGCTCCGCGCAGATGCCGGACGTGCCCACCATCGCCGAGGCGGGCGTGCCCGGCTTCGAGGCGGTGGTGTGGACCGGGCTGATCGCGCCGGCGAAGACCCCGCCCGAGGTGGTCGCCAGGCTGAATGCCGAGATCAACAAGCTGCTGCGCTCGCAGGACGTGCAGCAGCAGTTGTCCACCTCCGGCGTGGATGCGGCGCCGCTGACGCCGGCGGAGTTCGGTTCCTACCTCAGGGACGAGTTCGACAAGTGGGGCAAGGTGGTGCGCGATTCGGGCGCCACGGTGAACTGAGCCGTTGGCTGAGGGGTGAGCTGGGCCTGCGCCCGGACGCGAACCCTCAGGGGCGCAGCCGCGTCACCGAGGGGGGTTCGCCGTAGCGTTCCCTGTAGTCGCGCGAGAAGCGGCTGGCGCTGCCGTAGCCGACGCGCCCGGCTATGTCGGTGATGCGCTCGCCGTTGCTGCGCGCCTGCACCAGCGCTTCGCGGGCCCGTTCCAGCCGGACCTGCTTCAGGTACTGCAGCGGCGTGGCGCCGTGGTGCCTGCGAAAGCCGTACTGCAGGGTGCGCGGGCTGACCCCGGCCAGCCTCGCCAGTTCGGCCAGTCCGAGTTCCCGTCCGACGTTGGCGTGGATGTGCTCGGCGACGACACCCACGTACCAGGGCTCGGCACTGCCCGGATCGCGCGCCATCTGCTCGCTGTAGTTGTGCGGGAGGTTGCGCAGCAGGAGCAGCAGCAGCATGCGCTCGGCCTGGTGCGCCATGGCCGCGTGGGCGAAGGCGGGTGCGGGCCGCTCCATGTCCTGCAGGATCAGCAGGATGAAGTCGCGCAGCGTCACCGCCTGCTCGGCCTCGGCAACGGTCATGGGGCGGAAGGCGAGCGGCGCCTTCACCGAGATGCCGAACTCCTGGGCGAGCACCCGTTCCAGCGCGCGCCGCTCCATCGCGATGTTGAACAGCTCGCAGCTGCCCTGCCAGTGGCGGCGCACCGCGCCGGGCGCGCTGACCAGCAGCATCTGCCCGGGGCGCACGCGCGCGCGGTGGCGGTCCTGCTCCGCCTCGAACTCGCCCGCCAGGGGGAAGTGCAGCAGCAGGATCTGCTCGCGCGAACGCCGCGCCACCGTCTCGCAGGCGGACTCGCCGGTCCAGCGCAGGCGCCGCAGCACGGTCGCGCCCAGCGTGGCGCGGCTGTCGGAAAAATGCGCGAACTTGCGCGAGTCGCGCAGGCTGAACTGGCAGCGGCCTTCGGTGTACTCGAGGATGTGGCGCCGCACGGCATGCGGGTCGGACGTGGCGAAGTGTTCCGGCTGGCCCGGCCCGCGCGTGCCGCGGGAAAGGGGGGTGCCTGCCTGCGTCCTGCTCGCGTCCATGGGCCACTCCGGCTGTGGGGCTGCAGCGCAGACAATACACGGGCGCCGTACGGCACGCTTGCGCTCCCGGTCAAGGAATTGCGCTTTCCGGATTGCGGGTTCCCGGAGGGCGGGTCAACAATGGTCCGCACCCACCACGGAGTCCCGCTGCCATGACCGATACCGCGTTCCGAAGGTCCTGCCTCGCCCTCGCGGTGGCCGCCGCGCCGATGACCGGCATGCTGCCGGCATTGGCCTGGTCCCAGGCCTATCCGGACAAGCCGGTGCGCATGGTGGTGCCGTTTCCGGCCGGCGGACCGGTGGACGTGATCGGGCGCCTGGTCGCGCAGGACCTGTCGCGCAGCCTGCAGCAGCAGTTCCTGATCGACAACCGGGCGGGGGCGGGGGGCACCATCGCCTCCGAGTTCGTCGCGGCGGCGGCGCCCGACGGCTACACGCTGCTGGTCGGCAGCACCAGCACCCTGGCGGTGGCCCCGGCGCTGTATCCCAAGCTGAAGTACCACCCCGTCAAGTCGTTTGCCTCCATCGGCGGCGTGTCGCTGGAAACCCTGGCGCTGCTGGTCAATCCCGGGCTGCCGGTGAACTCGGTGCGCGAACTGGTGGCCCACGTGAAGTCCAATCCGGGCAAGGTGAACTTCGGCTCGCCCGGCACCGGCACCCAGACCCACCTGGTGTCGGAGATGTTCAAGCTGCAGGCCGGGCTCGATTCCACCCACGTTCCCTACAAGGGCGGCGCGCCCTCGGTGGTGGGCGCGATGGCCGGTGAAGTCCAGTACCTGTTCAATCCCATGTCCACCTCGGTGTCGATGGCTCGCAGCGGCAAGCTGCGCCTGTTAGGCACCACCGGCACGCGGCGCGACGCGCTGTTCCCCGACGTGCCCACCATCGCCGAGGCCGGCTTGCCGGACTTCGAGGCACTGTTCTGGATCGGGCTGGTCGCGCCGGCCGGCGCGCCGCGCGAGGTGGTGGACCGGCTCGGCCGCGAGGCGCTGCGCATCGCCGATTCGCGCGAGATGGCCGACCAGCTCGCCAAGCTGGGCTCCACGCCCTACCGCGCCACGCCCGAGGAGTTCGGGCGGATGGTGGGGCGCGAGTTCGAGAAATGGTCCGAGCTGGCCCGCAAGGCCAACGTCAAGGTTGACTAGTTTCGGGTCGACCCGCTTTCAGCAAAGGAAGGGCACCATGGAATTCGGCATCTTCGATCACCTGGACCGCGGCGACACCACGGTCGAGACCCACTACCGCGACCGCCTGGACATCATCGAGGCCTGCGAGCGCGTCGGCATGCGCAGCTACCACGTCGCCGAGCACCACCTGTCGGAACTCGGCATGGCGCCGTCTCCCAACGTGTTCCTGTCGGCGGTGGCGCAGCGCACGCGGCGCCTTCGCTTCGGGCCGATGATCTATGCCTCGCCCATGTACCACCCGCTGCGGCTGCTGGAGGAGATCGGCATGCTCGACCAGATGAGCGGCGGGCGGCTGGAGATGGGCTTCGGCCGCGGCGCGGTCGCCGCCGAGATCCGCTTCTTCGGCGTGGAGCCCAAGGAGTCGGAGCAGAGCTACAACGAACTGGTCGCCTTCGTGATGAAGGGGCTGGCCGACGGCGCGGTGACCGTGCCCGAGGAAGGCGGCAAGCTGCGCCACCTGCCGCTGGCGATCCCCTCGCTGCAGCGCCCGCATCCGCCGCTCTGGTACGGCGTGCACCAGCCGCCCAGCGCCGAGCGCGCCGCGCGCACCGGCATGAACATCCTCAGCCTGGACACGGTGGCCGAGACGCGCGCCTGCACCGACGCCTACCGGCGGGTGTGGAAGGAACTGCACGGCAACGCCGCGCTGCCGATGATGGGCCTGGGCCGCTTCCTGGTGGTCAACAAGGACCCGAAGCAGGCGCTGGAGGCGGCGCGCCGCGCCTACCGGCGCTGGTACCAGAACTTCACCTACCTGTCCTCGCGCATGGGCTTCCCGCACTTCCACCATCGTTCCAAGGAATTCGACGGGATGATCGAGGAAGGGCGCGCGGTGGCCGGTACGCCGGAGACGGTGGCGGAGTTCATCGACGGACAGATGCGTGACGCCGGCACCAATTTCTTCGTCGGCCAGTTTGCCTTCGGTAACCTCACGCGCGAGGAGATGCTGGAGTCGGTGAGCCTGTTCGGGCGGGAAGTGATGCCCATGCTCGCCGGTCGCGAGGCGGTCGCCGCCTGAAGCCTCCCGCCGCGCGGATTGCGCGGCGGCTTGTGGCAGGATGCCCGGCATGGCGCGCGCATCCCTGCTGATCCCGTTGCTGGTCCTGTTGCTGTCGGCTGCGGCGCCGGCCGTCGCCGCCGATGCCGCCTATCCCCAGGTCCGGCCGGGCGTCACGCTGGCCTTCCCGCGCGACCACGGCAGCCATCCTGAATTCCGGACCGAGTGGTGGTACCTCACCGGATGGATCAGGACCGCGGATGGCGCGGACCTCGGCGTGCAGGTCACGTTCTTCCGCAACCGCCCGGGCCTGGCCGAGGACAACCCCAGCCAATTCGCGCCGCGCGAGCTGCTGTTCGCGCATGCGGCGCTGGCCGACCCGGCGGCCGGCCGCCTGTTGCATGACGAGCGATCGGCGCGCGCCGGCTTCGGCATCGCGCAGGCCCGGGTGGGCGAGGCGGCGGTGCGGCTGGAAGACTGGACCCTCGCGCGCGACGGCGAAGCGTGGGTGGCGGACATCAAGGCCAAGGAGTTCCGGCTTGCACTGCGCTTCACGCCGACGCAGCCGGTGCTGGTGCAGGGCGAAGGCGGCTACAGCCGCAAGGGTCCGAAGCCCGCCCAGGCCAGCTACTACTACAGCCTGCCGCAGCTCGCGGTCAGCGGCGAGATCGCAAGGCGCGGCGCGGTGAGCAAGGTGAGCGGGCGCGCCTGGATGGACCACGAATGGTCGAGCGAAGTCATGGCCCCGGAAGCGGTGGGCTGGGACTGGGCCGGCATCAACCTGGATGACGGCGGCTCCCTGATGGCATTCCGCATGCGCAATGCCAGGGGCGAGGCGATCTGGGCGGGCGGCAGCCTGCGCACCGCCGATGGCAGGCTGAAGTCCCTCGGACCCAAGGACGTGCGCTTCGAGCCGCTGCGGACCTGGCGCTCGCCGCGTTCGGGCGCGTCCTGGCCGGTGGCCATGCGCATCCATGCGGCCGGGCGGCAATGGGAGCTCGCGCCGCTGATGGATGACCAGGAACTGGATGCGCGCGCCTCGACCAACACCGTGTACTGGGAAGGCGCGGTTCGCGCTTCGGAATCCGGCAAGCCGGCGGGGCGGGGCTACCTGGAGCTGACCGGGTACTGGAAGCCCTTGAAGCTCTAGGGGCGCGGCCGTCGGGGCGGTCAGTCCGCCTGGCTGGTGGCCTGCAGCGCGGCGAGGATGCGCTCTGGCGTGAACGGCTGGTGCGTGGCCATCGCCCCCAGCGGCCGCAATGCGTCGTTCACCGCGGTCCAGACCGCGCCGATGGCGCCTATCGTGCCGGCTTCGCCCACGCCCTTGGCGCCGAGTTCAGTGGCCTGCTCGGGGGACTCCATGTGGTCCACGTGGATGTCCGGCATCTCGCCGGCCATGGGGACCAGGTACTCGGCCAGCGTGCCGTTGAGCATCGAACCATCCTCGCCGTACAGGCATTCCTCGTACAGCGCGGAACCGATGCCCTGCACGATGCCGCCGCGGATCTGTTCCTCGACGATCAGCGGATTGACGATGCGGCCGCAGTCGTCCACCGCCCAGTGACCCAGCAGGCGGATGAAGCCGGTCTCATGGTCCAGTTCGAGGTGGCAGGCCTGGATGCCGTTGGCGGTGTAGTAGGTGCCGTGGTTGTCCACGTGGCTGACGCTGACGGCGAGTTGCACGTTCAGGTCCTTGGGCAGGGTGTCCTGGCGGAAGTAGCCGATGCGCGCGACCTCGGAGATCGGCATGACCGGCAGGCCGGAGCGGGCATCGACAACATGCCCCTCGGCCAGGTCGAGCGCCTCGGCTGGGGTCTTGCTGATCGCCGCTGCGATGGCCAGTACGGCGGCTTTCAGGGCGCGTGCGGCCTTGAGCGCAGCCTCGCCGCCGACAGCCATGCCGCGCGAGCCCCAGGCGCCGCCGCCATACGGGGACTGGGCGGTGTCTCCGGCGGCCACGCTGACCTGGTTGATGTCCACGGCCAGCACCGAGGCGACGATCTGCGCGATGCCGGTCAGCGTGCCCTGTCCCTGGTCGGTGGTGCTGGTGACGCACTGGATCGCGCCCGACGGCTCGATGCGCAGCATGCAGCCGTCCTGCACCGACACCGGGGCTTCCGATGGTCCGTAATAGGATGGCCCGTAGGAGGTCTGCTCGACGAAGGTCGACAGGCCGATACCGCGGTAGATGCCCTTGCCGCGCAGCGCGTGCTGCTCGGCGCGCAGACGCTCGTACTGCATGTTCTCCACCAACCGGTCCAGGCAGCGACGGAACGAGGCGTTGACGATTCGGGTGCCCGCCGCGGTCACGCAGGGCAGGTCCTCCTCGGCGCGGTAGTTCCTCCGGCGCATCTCCACCGGGTCGATGCCCAGGGTCGCGGCGGCCTGGTCCAGCAGCACCTCGGTGACCGCGCAGGCCAGGGGCATGCCCACCCCCCGGTACATGCCGGTGAGGTTCTTGTTCACATAGACGCTGCGCGTCCTGGCCTCATAGTGGGGGAAGGCGTAGGGCGCCCCGGTCATGGTGATCGCCATCATCCCTTCGGCGATGTTGAATCGCAGCGGCATGCCATAGGCGCCGATGGCGCCCAGGTCGTCCATGGACATGGCCTGGATGCGGCCGTCGGCGCCGACGGCGATGCGTGCGTCGATCAGGTGCTCGCGCACATGGCCGTCCGACAGGAAGGATTCCAGCCGGTCGGCGCTGTACTGGATCGGGCGCGCGGTGAGCACGCTGGTGGCGGCGACGGCGATTTCCTCGGCGTAGACGTTGATCTTCACGCCGAAGCCGCCGCCCACGTCCGGCGCGATGACGCGTACGCGGTGTTCCGGGATGTCCAGCGCGCGGCTGAACACCGCCTGCATCTGGAACGGCGCCTGGTGGGAGTGGTGGACGGTGAGCGTGCCATCAGCGGGGTTGAAGTCGGCGATCAGGCCGCGGGGTTCCAGCGTCACGCCGGTCTGGCGTCCGAAGCGGAACTCCCGGGAGTGGACCACCGGCGACTCGGCGAAGGCCCGCTCCGGTTCGCCTGTGCGGATCCGATGCTCGAAGGCGAGGTTGTCGCCAAGCTCCGGATGGATCGGCTTCGCGCCATCGGCGACCGCGTCCTCGGCGCTGACGATGGCATCAAGCGGTTCCCAATCGACGACGACCAGTTCCGCGCCGTCCTCGGCCTGTGCGCGGCTGTCGGCGAGCACCGCGGCGACCGGTTGCCCCTGCCAGACGGCATGGCCCAGGGCCATGGGGTACTGGGGAGCCGACTTGTGGTTGGCACGATGGCGCGCCACGCCGACCAAGGGCTGGGTGATGGCGGCCAATTGCGCGCCGGTGAACACTTGGCGCACGCCTTCGCACTTCAGGGCTGGGGAGCCGTCAATCGACAGGATCTTCGCGTGGGCGTGCGGGCTGCGCACGAATGCGAGGTGCAGCATGCGCGGGGAGGACAGGTCCGCGAGGTACTTGCCGCGGCCCTGCACCAGCCGGTCGGTACCGGTCCGCGGCACGCGCTCGCCGATCAGGGAGCGCGCGCGCAGCCCGATGGCGGGATCGTCGACGCGCTTGTTCATCGCGCGACCGCCCTGGGCTGGTTGGCTACCTCTAGGATGGCCTCGACGATGGACTGGTAGCCGGTGCAGCGGCAGAAGTTGCCGGAGATGTGGTCCCGGACCTGCGCCCGCTCCAGCGGTTCACCGGTGGCAAGCAGCTCGCGCGCGGTGAGCAGCATGCCCGCGGTGCAGAAGCCGCACTGCGACGCGTTGTGGCGGATGAAGGCCTGCTGCAGCGCCTTGAGTTCGCCGTTGTCCGTGAGGCCTTCGATCGTTTGGACCGAACAGCCTTCAGCCTGGACGGCCAGGGTCAGGCAGCCGCGCACGACCTGGCCATCCAGCACGACCGTGCAGCTTCCGCAGACGCCGTGTTCGCAGCCGAGGTGGGTGCCGGTGAGGCCCAGGTCGTTGCGCAGGAAATCCGCGAGGTGCTGGCGCACGCGCACCGGCCGGCGCACCGCCTCGCCATTGACCGTGGTGGTGAGCAGCGCGTCCTCGCTGCCCTGGAGGGTGTCGTTCATTGCATTGCCTCCCTGGGCTGGCCGTCGGGCAGCCCGTTGAGCACGCGGCGGGTGAGCACCTGGGCCATGCGCAGGCGCGTGGCAGCCGAGCAGCCCGGCGTCGAGTCGGGATCGATGTCCGCGGCGACCGCTTCATCCAGCGCTATGGCGGCAGCGGCATCCAAGGGCAGGCGGACGCCCTGGACTGCTTTTGCCACGCGCCCGGCCAGGCGTCCTGTGGACGCGCAGCCGAAATAGGCGATGCGCAGGTTGTGCAGCACACCCGCGCGGATTTCGCCGGACACCGCGACACCCGCCAATGCGTAGTCGCCGCGGCGTCGGCTGAGTTCATCCAGCGCCCACAAGGAAAGGGGGCCCGCCTTGGGAAAGGACACGGCTTCGATCAGTTCGCCCGCAAGCAGCACGGTCGCCATGGTGCCGGTGAAGAAATCGGCTGCTGCCACGGTGCGGCGGCCTGAGGGTCCGACGAGGTGGATGGCGGCGTCCAGCGCCACGGCGCAGGCAGGCAACTCGGCGGCAGGATCAGCGAGCGCGAGGCTGCCGCCCAGCGTGCCGCGGTTGCGGATCGCGACGTGCGCGACCAGGTCCAGCGCCCGGGGCAGCAGCGGGACGTGGCGCCGCACCGCCGCATCGTTCATGACCTCTGCATGGCGGGTGGCGGCGCCGATGCGGATGGTGCTTCCGGCATCGCTGATGCCACGCAGTTCTGCCAGCCGGCTGATGTCCACCAGCAGCTCAGGCTGCGCGGCGCGCATGTTCAGCGCCGGCAGCAGGCTCTGGCCGCCGGCGAGAGCGGTGCCGCCGGCGGCGAGGGCCTGCATGGCCGACTGGAGGTCCGGCGGGCGCAGGTACCGGAACCGGGGTGCCTTCATGCGCGCTAGAGCTTGCCGTCCGTCCCGGACCAGCCGCTCTTGGAGATGTCGACGATGATGCCGTCCGGGTCCTTGTACTTGCGCTCGAAGTTGGTCTTCTCCTTGTCCTTGCCCAGGTCGAAGAAGAAGGTGCCGCCGGCTTCCTCGATCTGCTTCTGCGCGGCTTCGAGGTCGTCGACCTGGAACCCGAAGTGGTGGGCGCCGACGAAGTTCTTCGGGTCCTTGAGGCCGGAGTGCTTCTCGTCCTCGAAGTGCAGCAGGGCGAGGTTGATCACGCCGTCGGTCATGTACTGCGCCGAGCTCCAACCGAGGTCCTCGTAGCCGGCGCGCTTCAGGCCGAAGGCCTTCTCGTAGAATTGGGCGGAACGCTCCTGGTCCTTCACGACGATCGCGAAATGCCTGAGTTTTGCCTGCATGCTGCCTCCTTCGGTGGGTGGAGCGGTTAGCGGGTTTCTTCCTTGTACAGCCCGAGCTTCCTCACCACGGGCTCGTCGCTGACGCAGTAGAGGATGGCGTCGTTGTCCGGGTCGAGGTTGACGTGCTCGTGCCAGGCCCAGGTGGGAACGATCAGCAGGTCGTTCTCGCTCCAGTGGAACTCCTTGCCCTCGACGATGGTCTTGCCGCGGCCCTTGAGGCAGCAGTAGAAGCTGCTGGTGGTGTGGCGGTGGCTCCTGAGCGCCTGGCCGGGCTTGAGCAACTGCACGTGGAAGGACATGGTGGTGGTGACCGGCTCGCCCGTGACCGGGTTGATGTACTCCATCATGATGCCGTCGTGCGGGCTGCCCTCGTAGCCGCGCAGGCGCTCCAGCGCCGCCGCCGCATCCTTCCAGCGGTAGACGAACATGGGCGTGCCCTGGCTGAGGCCGCGCACGTGGGGCAGGAAGGTCGGGCGCATCCCCCCGACGCCGTACAGGTTCCGGGAGTGGTCCACCGGCTCCGAGACGGACTGGTACTGGGTCAGCTTGCCGTCCACCTTCATGTCGAACTCGAAGAAGCCGGCGCTCAGGAACTCCGCGAGCGGCAGGTCCAGCACATCCATCCACATTACCGGCTCGTCGCCATCGTTGCCGTGGTCGTGCCAGGTGCCGTTCGGCGTGATGATCAGGTCACCCCGGGACATGGTGCACTTCTCGCCCTCGATGATGGTGTAGCCGCCGGAACCTTCCAGCACGAAGCGGCTGGCGTTGGGCGTGTGGCGGTGCACCGTGGCCTGCTCGTGGCCGTTGTAGATCGAGGCGCTGACGTAGAGCGTGTTGGTCGAGTGGTGGCGCGGGAATACGCCCGGGTTGGACAGGATCATCACGCGGCGGTCGGACTCGGACAGCGGGATGTCGCGCGCGGCGTCCAGCAGCAGGGGGCGGATGTCGTTCCAGCGCCAGACGGCGGGCACGAAGTTCTTCTTCGGCTGTTTCACCTCGACGTCGTGCACGATTTCCCACAGCCCGATCAGCCCGAGTTCATGGCTGCGGGTCCGGATCCGCTCCTTGGGGTCCAATGGCGCGTTCATGGTTCGCCTCCTGTCGGTGATTGCGGGGCTATTTCGTCATGACCTGCGGCAGGAACAGGGTCACCGCCGGCAGGAAGATGAGCAGCGCGAGGCGGACCAGGTCCACCGCGATGAACGGGACGATGCCCCGGTAAAGGGTGCGCATGTCCAGGTCCGGCACGGTGCTCTTGAGCACGAACAGGTTCAGCCCCAGCGGGGGAATGATGAAGCTGATCTCGGTGACCACCACCATGATGATGCCGAACCACACCGGGTCCAGGCCGAAGCTCTTGACGATGGGAAAGAAGATCGGGATGGTGAGCAGGATCATGGAGGTGCTCTCCACGATGGCGCCCAGCACCAGGCAGACCAGCATCATGGCCCAGACCACCTGCATGGGCGTGAGGTTGGCCCCGCGTACCGCGCTCTCGATGTCGGAAGGTATCCCCGCCAGGTTGAGGTAGTTCCCCAGCACCAGGGTGCCGATGATCACGAAGAACAGCATCGACGTGGTGCGGCCGCTCTCGATCAGGACGTCGAGGATCACGCGTGCGGTCAGGCGGCGCATGACGAGGCCTAGGACCAGGGCGCCCGCCACGCCCATCCCGGCGGCTTCCGACGGCGTGAAGATGCCGGCGTAGATCCCGCCGATGATGAACACGAACAGCAGCACCACCGGCCACACCGCCCGCAGCGCCCTGAAGCGTTCGAGCACCGGCAGGCGGGGACCGGCCGGTCCGTACTCCGGCCGGTGCAGGGTGATCAGCGCGATCACGGCCATGTACAGCAATACGCCGATGGCGCCCGGGATGATGCCGGCGATCATCAGCTTGCCGATGTCGGTCTCGGTCAGAACGCCGTAGATGATCATCACGATGCTGGGCGGGATCAGGATGCCCAGGGTGCCGCCGGCGGCGACGGTGGCGGCGGACAAGCGGTCCGCATAGCCGTAGGAGCGCATCGGTGGCATGGCGATCTTGGCCATGGTGGCGGCCGTTGCCAGGCTGGACCCCGATACGGCGCTGAGTCCGCCGCAGGCGACGATGGTGCCCATCGCCAGTCCGCCCCGGTAATGTCCGAAGAAGGCGTTGGACGCCCTGTACAACTCATTCGCGAAACCCGCCTGGTTGATCAGGTTGCCCATCAGGATGAAAAGCGGCAGGGCGGCGAGGGAGTAGTCCATGCCGGTGTTCCACATGGTCTGTCCGACCATGCGCAGCGCCGGGTCCAGGCCGGCGACCATGGCGAAGCCGCCGCCGCCGACGATCAGCATGGTGAAGCCGATGGGGAAGCGGAACAGCAGCAGCAACAGCAGCGTGCCGAACACCAGGGCCATGGTCATGGCTTGCCCCTGAGCGCAATGACCAGGTGGATGGCGGCAGCCATGGCAAGGGCGATGGCCGCGAAGAACACCACGGGGGCGAGCGGCATCTTCAGCGCCTGGGTGTAAAGGCCCTCGGCGTTCATGGTCTTCGACTGGCGGAAGAACTCGACCGACAGGCCTGCGACGACCGCTGCCGAGGCGAACTCGACGATGCCGTCGCGTATCCGCGCGGCCGTCCGGGAGAAATACCGGTCGAGCAGGTCGATCGCGATGTGTTCGCGGCGCCGCGTCAGGGACGGCAGCGCGGCAAAAATGGTTGCCGCCATCAGCACCTCGGTCAACTCGAAGGCGCTGCGCAGCGGGCGGTTGAGCAGGTAGCGGCCGATGACGTCGACAAAGGTGACCGTGGCCATCCCCCCGAGGAGGACCGCGGTCACCAGGTCGAACAGGCGTGCGACGAGGCGCGTCACTTGCGCGCGCGGATCTCGGCTTCCAGCTTGGCGACTTCAGCCTGGAACTTGGCGAGCAGGGGCTTGCCGTCCATGCTGCGCTTCTCCCGGACGTCCTTGAGCCAGATGTCGACGGCGCCCTGCGTGCGGTTGGCCAGGTCCTGGCGCATCTTCGCGTCGGCGACGGTCACCGTGCCGCCGGCCTCGCGCAGCGTGGTCAGGCCCCGGCTGTCGCGCTGGTCCCAGTTGCGACCGACGATCCTGGTGAAGTTCTCGCCGGAGACCTTGCGCACCGCGGCCTGGAGTTCCGGCGGCAGGGCGTTGAACTTGGCGGTGTTCATGGCGAGGAATATCTGCGCCGAAGAAAAGCCGCCCGGAACCACGACCGCATGGCGCACCACGCGGTCGAGCTTGAACGCGGCGATGCCGTCGGCGGTGAAGATGATGCCGTCCACGACGCCGTTGGACAGCACCTCGTGCGCGGTCGTCGGCGGCTGGATGATGGGCACCATGCCCAGCGAGGTGGCCACGTCGGACATCATGCCCCCGGCGGTGTGCGCCTTCAGGCCCTTGAAGTCGTCGATCCCCTTGATGTCACGCTTGGTGGTGAAGAAGGCCATGGGCGCGGTGGTGACCGCGCTCAGCGGCACCGTGCCCTCGAACTCCTTGATCATCTCGGGCGAGCCTTCGATGGTGCGCCAGTAGGCGGTGCTCAGGCTCTCGGAGTAGCTGCCTGACAGCGGGGCGCCGGCCACGCTCGCCAGCACGAAGCGGCCCGGCGTGTAGCCGGGAATGCCGATGGTCACGTCGGCGATGCCGTCGCGCGCCAGTTCGAAGTGCTGCTGCGGCCGGCCCAGCGGCGTGGACAGGATGTTCGCCTTGAGGCGCCCGCCGGTGGCGGCGTCCAGTTCCTTGGCCCACTGGGCGAGGGACTCCGTCACCAGCCAGTGCGTGGTGGCGACATAGGTGGATACGCGCAGTGTCTGCTGCGCCTGGGCGGGTGCGGCCCCGGCCAGGCTCAGCGCTGCAACTGCGACTAGGCTTGCAAGCTTTTTCATGGGGTTTTCCTCTCGGGATGGTGGACGCACTGCTGGAACTGGTTGCTGCTGCGGGCTCAGCTGGCCGCCCGCATGCGGCGTGATATCTCGTCGATCGCCTTCTTGAATACCGGGATGTCTGCGCCCACGGTCATGAACCCGTAGCCCAGGGTGCGCAGGCGCAGCGCCTGTTCCGGGTCGCCCGCGACGATGCCGATCGGCTTGCCGGCCCGCGCGGCTTCCGCCGCGGCGCGCGCCGTCGCGTCCTGCACCAGCTTGTTGCCGGGGTCATGCAGGCAGCCCAGGCTGGCCGCGAGGTCGCCGGGGCCGACCAGCAGGCCGTCCACGCCGGGAACCGCGGCGATCTCGGCGATCCGGTCGATCGCCTCCGGGGTCTCGATCTGGCAGACCAGGCACAGGCCGTCATCGACCTGCGAGAAGTAGTCCGGGTCGGTGCCGAAGCGGTTGTTGCGGTGGTAACGGGACATGCCGCGCGTGCCCCGGGGCGGGTAGTGCATCGCGCCCACCAGGCGGCGCGCCTCGTCTGCGTCCTGCACCTTGGGCACGACGATGGTGCGAAAGCCGATGTCCATCACCTGGTTGAGGTGGCGTGGGTCGTGGTCGGGTACGCGAACCACCGGCTGGACCCGTGCGCCCTTGAGCGCGTGCAGCTGCTCGATCAGGGTCTGGACGGTGTTCGGCGCGTGCTCCATGTCGAGCAGCACGAAGTCGAAATCCGACAGGCTGATGAGTTCCGCGATGAGGCTGTAGGGCAGGGAGCTCCAGAAACCGAACCACGGCTGGCGGGCGGCGATCGCTTCCTTGAAGGGATTGAACGCCACCGCCGGTCTCCCGCTTACTGGGCGCCGGCCTTGAGCCAGGCGACCAGTTCGTCCGCGATCTCCTGGTCCACCGTGGCCGGGAAGCAGCCGCTGACGCCGATCGCGCCGTGGCAGATTTCCTTGCCGTCCACCTTGTCGACGATGCCCATGCCGCCCTCGGCGAGGAACCACTCGTTCTCGCCGTTCAGCGCGGCGACGGACGCGCCGTACAGCGGGCGGTCCTTCTGCAGGCGCGCGAAGGTCACGCCGGTGGAGTTCTTGTACGCGCTGGCCAGCCGCGCCTTGCCCTCGGCGAGCTGGGGCGTCACCCAGAGCGCGTCATCGTGCCGTACCACGCCGCGCAGGCGGCCGCTGCCGTCCATCACCGCGACCGCCACGAAAAAGCCGCGCTTTTCCGAGATCTCGATGCCACGCTGGATGATGCGTTGTACCAGTGCGTGCGTGAGGATCATGTCCTGTCTCCGGTGGATATCGATGGGCGAATTCGTTGGAGATTACAAGTATCGTCAGCCTCACGCAAGCGTGCAGGCGGTGACGGCAATCACGCCTTCCCACATTGTGGAACCTCAGCGCACCGCAAGCGCCTCGACTTCGATCAGGATGCCGCCGGGCAGGCGCGGGATCTCGATCATGGTGGAGGCTGGCGGCGTTTCGCGGCCGAAGAACTCGGCCCGCACCTTGCGAACGCCGGGCGTGTCCCGCGGCAGGTCCACCAGGTAGGTGGTCATGCGCACGATGTGGGACAGGTCCGCGCCTGCGGCGCGCAGCGACTTGCGGATGTTCTCGAACACGGTGCGCGCCTGGAGCTCGATGTCGCCCGGGCCGACGAGCTGGTTGTTCGCGTCCAGCGGCATGTGGCCCGCGAGCACGATCAGCTCCTGCATCTCGCGGACCGTGACCACCTGGGTGTAGCCGCGCGTGCCGAGCGAGTCGTAGACATCGGGCGGGTTGATGTGGGTCAGCTTCATCGCGTGCGCGCCTCAAGCAGGCCGAGAGCGGACAGCACCGGCTCGTCGGACACCGCATACAGCAGCAGGTCGTCCTTACCGTCGTTCAGGTTGCGGTACCAGGTGCCGCTGGGGACGACGAACAGGTCGTTCTTCTCCCAGTCCATGAACTTCCCGTCATCCAGTTCCGTGCGGCCGTGCCCGCCGATCACGCAGAATACGGTGCTGGAATTGGTCTGCTTCCACTTCGGTGACGAGCCCGGCGCGTGGCGCTGCACCGAGAACGACAGCGTGGGCACGCAGGGTGCCCCGGTCACCGGGTTCACGTACTCCAGGCTGTGTCCGTCGCACTCGTCGGGCGGCAGGTCCTTGAGCTTTTCCAGCGCCTCCAGCGTGTCGTGCCAGCGGTAGACGAACATCGGCGTGCCCATGCCGCGCCCGCGGGCGTGGGGTAGGAAGCGGGGCTTCAACCCGCCCTTGCCGTAGAGCTTCACGGAATAGTCGGCCGACTTGGTGACGGTCTGCACCTTGGTGGGCGCGCCACCCTCGCTGTAGGTGTAGTCCATGCGGAACGACGGGTCCAGCGTCTCGACCAGGGGCAGGTCGAGGATGTCGATCCAGATGATGGGCTCGGTGCCCTCATTGCCGTGGTCGTGCCAGGTGCCGTTGGGCGTGATGATCAGGTCGCCGCGCGCCATGACGCATTTCTCGCCCTCGACCGTGGTGAAGCCGCCGTCACCGGACAGCACGAATCGGCTGGCGTTCGGGGAATGGCGGTGGACTTCGGCACGCTCGCCCGGGTTGTACCAGGAGCATCCGCCGTAGATGGTGCCGGTGATGAAGGGCCTGGGCCTCAGGCCGGGGTTCATGAACAGCAGCGCGCGGCGATAGGCCAGTTCCATGGGCACTTCGTGCGCCGCCGCCTTGAGCAGCGGATACATGTCGCGCCAGCGCCAGCGGAACGGCACGGCGCGCGGCCGGAACGCCGGGTCCTCGATGGTGTCGCGGTTCAGCCAATATTCGGTCAGCCCGAGGTCGGCGGGCAGCGTGGATGATTCTGCATTCATGTCGGGTCTCCTCCCGTCTGCATCGGCGTCCTGCCTAGTCCGCCTTGATCTTCGCCGCCCGCACCACGTTGCCCCAGCGCACCAGGTCGTCGGCGATGATCTTGGCCATCGCCTCGGGCGTGGTGCCGGTGGTGACGAAGCCCTGCTTTTCCAGCAGTTCGCGCGTGGCCGGGTCGGCGATCGTTGCAGACAGGTCGGCGTTCAGCTTGCGCAGCATGTCCTCGGGCATGCCCACCGGCGCGAAAATGCCTATCCAGTAGTCCGGGTCCAGGCCGCGCTGGCCTTGTTCCTCGAAAGTGGGTACGTGCGGCGTGAGCGGGCTGCGTCGCGTGGTGCCGGCGGCGAGGATGCGCAGCTGGCCGTCCTTCTCCTGCGGCAGCGCCACAGGCGGGGGCAGCATCATCGCGGTGACGCGCCCGCCGAGCAGGTCGGTCACGGCCGGGCCGGTGCCCTTGTACGGCACGTGCACGATCTCCAGACCCAGGCTGGTCTTGAGCAGTTCCATGCCCACGTGGTGCGGCGTGCCGTTGCCGGGCGAGGCGTAGTTGAGCTGGCCCGGGCGCGCCTTCACGTAGGCGACGAATTCGGCGAGGTTGCGCGCCGGCAGCGAGCCGGGGACCGTCAGCGCGAGCGTGCCCTTGACCAGCTGGATCACCGGCGCGAAGTGCTTCTGGACGTCGAAGGGCATGCTCGCGAGCACGTGCGGGTTGATCACCAGCGTGGTGCCGTTCAGCAGCAGGGTGTAGCCGTCGGGCGTGGCCTTGGCGACCGCGTCCGAGCCGATGTTGCCGCCCGCGCCGGGCCGGTTCTCGATCACCACCGGTACGCCCCAGCGCTCGGCCGCCTTCTGGCTGACGGTGCGCGCCGCGAGGTCCATGCTGGTGCCGACGGTATAGGGCACGACCACCCGCACCACGCGGTTCGGGTAGGCCGATTGCGCCACTGCCGTGCCGGCGGCTGTGAGCATCAGGGCGGCCATCAGGGTGCGGGCGAGGTGCTTGGTGATGCGGCGGGGCATGGGCGTCTCCGTCACGGTGCGATGGGGATTCAGGTGGTCAGGTGATCGCTTCGGCGCGTCGCACGCTGGCGATCATCGAGGTGTTGAGCAGGTGCCTGTGCGCGCGCACCGGGTCGGCGGCCATGGCGCGCAGTTCGTCGTAGCGCTGCGCGCGGATGGCGGGATCGCGTTCCTCCAGCGTGCGCTTGTTGCGTATCGACCCCTCCTGGATGAACTCGACGTTGGCGGTGCGCCGCTGGCGCACGTACAGGTCGAGCAGGGCCGCGTCCTCGCCGCGCCAGACGCGCGCCAGCTTGCCGGTGAGGCTGACTGCGTCGTGGATGCCGCCGTTCAGGCCCATCGCGCCCACCGGGTTGTTCAGGTGGGCGGCGTCCCCCGCGATCAGCACCCGGCCGCGGCGCCAGTCGGCCGCCACGCGCTGGTGCACCTTGTAGATGCTGCAGTAGGCCACCGGGTACTCGCTGCGCCAAGGCAGCAGCCGGGTCAGGCGGGCCTGCGTGCCTTCGGGCGAGAGCGCGTGCTCGTCGGTTTCCTCGTCGGGCACCGGGAAGCCGATGCGCCACAGGCCGGGCGGGCCGTGGTGCGGGACCTTGAACAGCCCGGCCCATTCCTGCGGGTCGGCGATGTAGCAGTTGTAGGCGAAGCCGTGCTGTTCCAGGTCGTAGTCAGTGCTGATGATGACGTTGCGCTCGGGCCAGGTGAAGCCTTCGAAGGCCGTGTCCAGCGACTTGCGTACCACGCTGTGCCCGCCGTCCGCGCCTATCACCCAGCGCCCGGTGAAGCGCTGCGGGCCGTCGGGCGAGTCGCAGGTCACGCTGGCGGTGTCGGCGTCCTGTTCGACCGACTTCACCGGGTGCGAGAAGCGCACCTTCGCATGCGGGAAGGCCGCCAGCCGGCGCACCAGCATGGGGGTGAGCCGGTGCTGTTCCAGGTGCAGTCGGTAGGGGAAGGCAGTCTCGCCGGCCAGCATGCCGAGGTCCCATTCGACGATCAGGCCCTGCAGCCGGTCGCGGAACTGCCATTGGCGCACCTGGTAGCCGTGTTCCAGCATCTCGTCGGTCACCTCCAGCGCGGAGAGCATCTCCAGCGTGGGCGGGTGGAAGGAGCCGGCGCGCAGGTCGTGGGTCAGGGCCGGCTCGGCCTCCAGCACCAGCACCGGGATGTCCTGCCGGGCGAGGGCCAGGGCGGCGGTCAGGCCGACCGGGCCGGCGCCGACGATGATGACGCGGTCATGCTGTTTCATGGGGGGATTCAGGATGGCACGAAGGGAAATTGCGCGATTCAGCGGCAATATCCGGCGGGGCAGGGGCCTTGTCAAATATGATTCGCCCCTGAACCCATTTTTCCACACCTTTTCGTCGTTCGGAATCCCCTTGATCGTCACCTCCGGCATCACCATGCAGTTCGGCGCCAAGCCGCTGTTCGAGAACATCACCGTCAAGTTCGGCGGCGGCAACCGTTACGGCCTGATAGGCGCGAACGGCTGCGGCAAGTCCACCTTCATGCAGATCCTCGGGGGCGACCTCGAGTCCAGCGGCGGCTCGGTCGCCGTCGACAGCAACGAGCGCCTGGGCAAGTTGCGCCAGGACCAGTTCGCCTACGAGGACACCCGGGTGCTGGACGTGGTGATGATGGGCCACGAGCAGATGTGGAACGCGATGCGCGACCGCGACGCGATCTACGCCAACCCCGACGCCTCGGAAGAGGACTACATGAAGGCGGCGGACCTGGAGACCCAGTTTGCCGAGTTCGGCGGCTACACCGCCGAGGCGCGCGCCGGCGAGCTGCTGCTCGGCCTGGGCGTGGAGATCGGGCAGCACAACGGCCCGATGAGCGAGGTCGCTCCCGGCTGGAAGCTGCGCGTGCTGCTGGCGCAGGCGCTGTTCGGCGACCCGGACATCCTGCTGCTGGACGAGCCGACCAACAACCTGGACATCAACAGCATCCGCTGGCTGGAGGACATCCTCAACGCCCGCCAGAGCACCATCATCATCATCTCCCACGACCGCCACTTCCTGAACAGCGTCTGCACCCACGTGGCCGACCTGGACTACGGCCAGCTGCGCGTCTACCCGGGCAACTACGACGACTACATGCTGGCCTCCACCCAGGTGCAGGCGCAGAAGCTCGCCGCCAATGCCAAGGCCAAGGAAAAGGTCGCCGAGCTGCAGGAGTTCGTGCGCCGCTTCTCGGCCAACAAGTCCAAGGCGCGCCAGGCCACCTCGCGCGCCCGCCAGATCGAGAAGATCAAGATCGAGGACGTCAAGCCTTCCAGCCGACAGTACCCGTGGATCCGCTTCGAGTACGACGAGAAGGAAAAGCTGCACCGCCAGGCGGTGGAGCTGAAGAAGCTGACCAAGGGCTACGGCGCGCCGCTGATCCACCGGCTGGACCTGGTGATCCAGGCCGGCGACAAGGTCGCGATCATCGGGCCCAATGGCGTGGGCAAGACCACGCTGCTGCGCTGCCTGGCCGGCGCGGCGCTGGGCGGCCTGGCGCCGGACGAAGGCGAGGTGAAGTGGACCGACAAGGCACGCGTGGGCTACTGCGCGCAGGACCACGCGGCGGACTTCCCGGAAGACGAGCCGCTCACCGACTGGATGGGGCGCTGGCGCAGGCCGACGGATGACGAGCAGATCATGCGCTCCACGCTCGGGCGGCTGCTGTTCTCCGGGGACGAGACCAAGAAGTCGGTCAAGGTGATTTCGGGCGGCGAGGAGCAGCGCATGATCTTCGGCAAGCTCATCCTGCAGATGCCCAACGTGCTGCTGATGGACGAGCCGACCAACCACCTGGACATGGAATCGATCGAGTCGCTGAACACCGCGCTGGACAAGTTCGCCGGCACGCTGGTGTTCGTGTCGCACGACCGGGAGTTCGTGTCCTCGCTGGCCACGCGCATCATCGAGTTGAAGCCCGGCGAGCCGGGCAAGCCGGTCAGCGTGATCGACTACCAGGGCAACTACGAGGATTACCTGGCGAGCCAGGGGCTGTAAGGGGGGCTGTCATTCCCGCGAAGGCGGGAATCCAGCGGCTTTGGGCAAACGACACTGGGTCCCCGCTTCCGCGGGGACGACGGGTGATGGGAAGCGGTTCCGGGTCTTGCAGTCATTCCCGCGAAAGCGGGAATCCAGTGACGTTCGCTGTTGCGGTTATCGGGAGGTGTGCGTGAGGATCGTGGTCGTGGGCGCTGGCGCGGTCGGCGGGTACTTCGGGGTGATGCTGGCCAATGCCGGCCACCAGGTAGCCTTCGTCGCGCGCGGCGCGCAACTGGCGGCGATCCGCGAGAAAGGCCTGCGGCTCACCGGGCCGCGCGGCGACTTCGGCACCGGCCCCTGCGAGGCCAGCAACGAACCGGCCGAGCTCGGCCGTGCCGACGTGGTGCTGTTCTGCGTCAAGCTCTATGACACCGAAGCCGCCGGCCGGCAGCTCGCGCCGCTGCTGAAGGATGGCGGCGTCTGCATCAGCCTGCAGAACGGCGTGGACGCGGTCGAACGCCTGTCGCCCATCCTCGGCGCGGGGCAGGTGATGGGCGGACTGGCCTATTGTTCCGGCGTGATCGCCGAGCCCGGCCTGATCCGCTACGTGTCCCAGATGTCGTCCGTCGTCTACGGAGAGAACGACGGCAGCCTGTCGCCGCGCGCGCTGGCCTTCCAGGCCGCCTGCGAGTCGGCCGGCTTCAAGGCCGAGGTCTCGCGCGACATCCGCGCCTCGCAGTGGGGCAAGTTCGTCGCGCTGTCGACCAACGCGGCGATGAGCTGCGTGGTGCGCCAGCCGGCCGGCATCGTCTACCACACGCCCGAGACCACCGAGCTCGCGATGCGCGGCTTCGGCGAGGTGGCGGCGGTGGCGCGCAAGCAGGGCATTGCGATCGCACCCGACGCCGAGCAGCGCGCGCTGGCCCAGCACCGCAGCTTCCCGCCGGACATGTACGCCTCCATGTACCACGACCTGCGATTGGGCAAGCGGCTGGAGCTGGAAGGCCTGTCCGGCGTGGTGGTGAGGAAGGGCGCCGAGTTCGGCGTGCCGACGCCGGTGCATGCCTTCGCTCGGGCGGTGCTGCTGCCTTACCTGAACGGCGCACCGGCCTTGCCCACGCAATAACCCCTTCCACGCCCATCCGGACCCGACACCATGGCCCGCATCCTGATCAAGAACGCTTCCGTCGTCACCATGGACGAGCGCCTCGGCGACATCGCCGGGGGCGACGTGCTCATCGAGGACGACCGCATCGCCGAAGTCGGGCGCAAGCTTGCTGCCACTGGCGCCGAGGTGCTGGACGCCAGCGGCATGGTGGCCATCCCCGGCCTGGTGAACTCGCACATCCACACCTGGGAAACCAGCCTGCGCGGCATCGGCTCGGACTGGGTGAGCGCGCGCGACTATTTCACCTACATGCACGGCAACCTCGCGCAGCGCTTCCAGGCCGAGGACAACCGCGTCGCCAACCTGCTGGGCGCGCTGTCGCAGATCAACGGCGGCACCACCACCATCATGGACTGGTGCCACAACCTGACCTCGCCGGAGATGACCGACGCGTCCATCGACGGGCTGGTGGAGTCGGGCATACGCGCGGTGTTCGGCCATGGCACGGCCAAGCCCATAGGAAAAGAATCGGCCAAGCCGTACTACGAGATCCCGCAGCCGCGCGAGGAAATCCACCGCCTGCGCACCGGCCGGCTGTCGTCTGACGACGCGCTGGTGACCATGGCGCTGGCCATCCTCGGGCCGGACTGGGGCACCTACGAGGTGGCTGAGGCGGACATCCGGCTGGCGCGCGAGTACGGGATCATCAACAGCGCCCACACCTTCGGGCGCAAGGGCAAGCGCAAGGTGCCCGACGGCATGTATCGGCTGAACGCCGCAGGCCTGCTGGGGCCGGACCACAACGTGGTGCACGGCAACTGCTTCGAGGATGACGAACTGAAGATGTTCATCGACGCCGGCTGCAGCGTGTCGGCCACGGTGATGGCGGAGATGCTGAACTGCGAGGGCACGGCGCTGCTGGGGCGGATCGAGAAGCTGGGCGCGATCCCGGCCATCGGCACCGACGTGGACCCGTACTTCAATGCTTCCATGCTGGCCGAGATGCGGCGCGCCTTCCTGCACCAGCGCGAGCTCGACAACCGCGCGCTGTTCGAGCAGGGCAAGTATCCGCCGGCGGCGCACGCCACCACCACGCGCGCCGCGCTGCGCTGGGCGACGATCGGCGGCGCGCGCGCGCTGCGCATGGAGCACCGCATCGGCTCGCTCACGCCGGGCAAGCAGGCCGACGTGGTGCTGGTGAGGACCGACAGCCTGAACATGTTCCCGGCGATGCCGGCCGGCGACCCGGTGCATGCGGTGGTGATGAACGCCGAGTCGGGCGACGTGGACACGGTGCTGATCGCGGGCAACTACGCCAAACGCAACGGCAAGCTGAGCTTCCCGGCGGAGCGCCTGGCGCGGGTGAAGGAGGCGGTGCTGGCGTCGCGCGAGCGCATCATGGCGGCGGGCAACTACGTGTACCAGCCGGCGGCGCGCGGCGCGTTTCCCTGATTCGGTTCACAGAAAGGTAAATATGTCAATTAAATCAGCCACTTATGCTGTTTTAGGTGCTTTTTGCCTTTCGCTGGCTGCGAGCCACGCCGCAGCCCAGGCCTGGCCGACCCGGCCGATCCGCGTGGTGCACGGCTTCGTCGCCGGCGGGAATGTGGACATCACCGCGCGCGTCGCCACCGCGCCGCTGGGCGAGATCCTCGGCCAGCAGGTGGTGGTGGAGGGCAGGCCGGGCGCGGGTGGCACGGTGGCGGCCAACGTGGTCGCCAAGGCCGAGCCCGACGGCTACACCCTGTTCGTGATGGCCTCGGGCCACAGCATCTCGCCCGGCCTGTACCGCTCGCTGCCCTACGACCCGGTGCGCGACTTCAGCATGGTGTCGCTGATCTCCAGCTTCCCCTTCGTGATCGCGGTCGCGCCCGGAAGCCCGGCGAAGAACCTCGCCGACCTGATCCGTATGGCGCGCGCCGAGTCCGGCCGCATGACCCTGGCGCATGCCGGCGTCGGCACCGGCATGCACCTGTCCACCGTGCTGCTGCAGGCGCGCAGTGGCATCCAGTTCAACCTGATCCCCTACAAGGGCGGCAACCTCGCGCCTGTGTCGGTGGTGCAGGGCGAGACGCAGGTGGTGTTCGACACGCCGGCCGGCATGGGCAGCCTGGTGAGCTCCGGCAAGCTGCGTCCGCTGGCGGTGACCTCGGCCGAGCGCTGGAAGAACTGGCCCGACGTGCCCACCGTCGCCGAGACGGTGCCCGGCTATGAAGTGCGCGGCTGGATCGCGCTGGCCGGTCCGAAGGGTCTGCCGGCGCCGGTGGTGGCGCGCCTGACCCAGTCGCTGCACCAGGCGCTGGCGCGGGCGGACGTGACCGAGCGTTTTGCACAGATGGGTACCGGCGTCGCGCCGACGCAGCCCGAGGCCACGCAGGCTTTCCTCGCGGCGGAGGTCGAGCGCTGGACCAAGCTGATCCGCGACGAGAAGATTCCGCCGCAGGAGTGAGTGCGTGGCGTGCCTGGACCGTGAACGACACTGGATTCCCGCTTTCGCGGGAATGACGGACCTTGTGGCTCGCGCAATTGCCAAGCAGAAGCACGGTCATTCCCGCGAAAGCGGGAATCCAGCGACTTTGACCTTCCCCCATGACTGACCACGTCCAAGCAGGCGGTAACCGCCTCAAAGTCTCAGGGGTCGGAGCCGCCACAGCCCGCGCCCCCAGAGTGAGTGCGGTGTGCCGATTCAATGAACGTCACTGGATTCCCGCTTTCGCGGGAATGACGGACCTTGTGGCTCGCGCAATTGCCAGGCAGAAGCACGGTCATTCCCGCGAAAGCGGGAATCCAGCGTCTTTGACCTTCCCCCATGACTGACTACGTCGTCGCAGGCGGCCACCGCCTCGAAGTCGCGCGCATCGGCGCCGCGACCGACCGCGCCCCCATCGTCCTCCTGCACGAAGGCCTGGGCTCAGTATCCATGTGGCGCGACTTCCCGTCGCAGCTCGCGCAGGCCTGCGGCCGCGAGGTGGTGGTGTATTCGCGCCTCGGCTATGGCCGTTCCGAACCGCTGCACCACCGCCACGCCGTGGACTACATGGGCCGCGAGGCCAATGTCGTGCTGCCCGAGTTGTGCGCGGCGCGGGGCCTGCGCAACCCGGTGCTGGTCGGCCACTCAGATGGCGCGTCGATCGCGCTGATCCGCGCCGGCAGCCCACCGGATGCGCGCTGCCAGCCTGCGGCCATCGCCGTGATGGCGCCGCATGTCTTCGTCGAGCCGGTGAGCCTCGCGTCCATTGCCGCCGCGCGCGAGGCCTTCGCCTCCACCGACCTCAAGGCGAAGCTCGGGCGTTACCACGACGACCCGGAAGGCGCCTTCCGCGGCTGGAACGACATCTGGCTGGACCCGGCCTTCGCTGCCTGGAACATCGAGGCGCGCCTGCCGACCATCGCCTGTCCGGTGCTTGCCATCCAGGGCGAGCAGGACGAGTACGGCACCATGGCGCAGCTCGATGCCATCGCCGCGCGCGCGCCGCGCTGCGAGCAACTGCGCCTGGACGATTGCCGCCATTCCCCGCACCGCGACCAGCCGCAGGCGGTGCTGTCGCGCCTTGCCGCGTTCCTCTCGGAGGTGCCATGAGCCTGCTCCCGTCCCAACAGGCACGGCTGGACATACGCGAGAACCGCCACACCGGCAGCTCGCGCGGCCTGGCGCTGGGCTACGTGCAGTGCAACCTGGTGGTGATCCCGCAGGCGATGGCCTTCGAGTTCCTGCTCTACTGCCAGCGCAATCCCAAGGCCTGCCCGGTGCTGGAGGTGTGCGACACCGGATCCTGGGAGCCGAAGCGCCTCGCGCCCGGCGCGGACCTGCGCACCGACCTGTCCAAGTACGCGGTGTACCGCCACGGCAAGCGGGAAGGGGATGTCACCGACATCAAGGCCTTGTGGCGTGAGGACCTGGTGGCCTTCCTGATCGGCTCGGGCATCACCTTCGACGAGGCGCTGGAGCGCGCCGGCGTGCCGACCACGCGCGACCGCTGGGTGCTGAACACCACCATCCCCACCGAACACGCCGGGCGGCTGCACGGCGGGATGGTGGTGACCATGCGCTGGCTGACCCCGGCGCAGGCCATCATCGCCACGCAGGTGTCGGCGCGCTTCCCGTTCAACCACGGCGCGCCGGTGCACATCGGCGACCCGGCGGCGATAGGCGCCGACCTGGCGAACCCGCTGTTCGGCCCGCCGGTGGAGCGGGTGCCCGACGGCGTGATGCCGGTGTTCTGGGCCTGTGGCGTCACCCCGCAGTCGGCCGCGCTGGCGGCGGGCGTGGAACTGATGCTGGCGCACGCGCCGGCCCATTCCTTCATCACCGACCTGCGCGCCGACGCGTTTTGTACGCCCTGAGCCGTACCCCCTGAGCGGCACGCCCCGGGTTTTCCGCCTGGGCGGGCAGCGCCGCGTCAGGGCGAATTTGCTTTCCATTTGCAAGGGATGGGAAAGGCGCTCTGCGGGGCATTCCGGCAGGGGGCGGGGCTATAATCGCTTCTTGCCGGGAGCCCCGATTTGAACACTGCTGCAGCCCCTTCCACCCTGCGCACCGACGTCCGCATCATCGGCCTGGTCACCGTGGCGCACATGGTGTCCCACTTCTTCCAGTTGGCCCTGGCGCCGCTGTTCCTGATGATGAAGGACGACCTCGGCGTCTCCTTCGCCGAACTCGGCCTGATCATGACCATGACCTACGTGGTCTCGGCGGCGATGCAGACCCCGGCCGGCTTCCTGGTGGACCGTTTCGGCGCGCGCAAGGTCCTGATGGGTGGCCTGCTGATCCAGTCCCTGGGCATCGCCCTGATCGGCCTGGCGCCGAACTATTTCATGATCGTGCTGGCGGCCATGGTCTCGGGCCTGGGCAACAGCGTGTTCCACCCGGCGGACTACGCCATCCTGAACGCCCGTGTCTCGACCCCCCGCCTGGGCTTCGCCTTCAGCATCCACGGCGTGGGCGGCTCCGTCGGCTGGGCGATCGCGCCGTTCTACGTGCTCGGCCTGGCCTCCGTCTGGGGCTGGCGCGGCGCGCTCATCGGCGCCGGCCTGCTCGGCTTTGCCGTGACCCTGCTGCTGCTGGCCCAGCCTGACGTCGATGCCGCCGGCGCGAGCGAGGCGCGGGCCAAGGCGCGCGCGGCCGAGGCTGCCGGACCCAAGGTCAGCGCCTGGATGCTGCTGGGCACGGTGCCCATCATCATGTCCTTCCTGTTCTTCATGTTCAACGCGGCCGGCGTGGTCGCGCTGCAGAACTTCGCCATCCCCGCGCTGATGGAACTGTACGACATGCCGCTGCTGGCGGCGTCCGGTGCGCTGACCGCCTTCCTGGTGGGCAGCGGCGTGGGCATGTTCAGCGGCGGCTTCGTGGTCGGGCGCACAAAGAACTACGGCATCGCCTCGGCGGTGGGCCTGATCCTGGCCGCGGGCCTGGTCGCGGTGATCGCGTCGTCGGCGCTGCCGGCGATGCTGATGCCGGCGATGCTGGCGCTGGCCGGCTTCACGCTGGGCACGGTGAGCCCGGTGCGCGACATGATCGTGCGCGACATCGCGCCGGCCAATGCGCGCGGCAGGGTGTACGGCTTCGTCTACACCGGCATGGACCTGGGCGCATTGACCGCGCCGGTGTCCTTCGGCTGGTTCATGGACCACAAGCAGCCGGCGATGATGTTCTACGGCGTGGCGATACTGTGGATCGTGGGCCTGTTGACCCTGGCCCAGGTGCGCCGCCACCAGCTGCGCGCCGGGTCTGCGGCCGCGCCGGCGGCCTGAGCGCGCGATGTTCCCGACATCCGGAGGCAGGACACAACGATGAGCACCCATATCCTCGGCGGCGCGATGCTGCCGCATGCCCCGCAGTTCTTCACCCTGCCGGACACAGAGGACAAGGCGACGGTGCAGCGGGTGCGCGACGTCGGCGCGGAGATCGGCAGGCAGCTGCGCGCGCTCAAGCCGGACCTCTGGGTGGTGATCGCCAATGACCACGCCGAGCAGTTCTTCCACAACGTCGCGCCGCCGTTCACCCTCCACACCGGCGGCGAGGCCACCGGCGAGTTCGCCGGACGCCAGTTCCGCTACCGCATCGCGGGCGAGGTGGGTTTCGCGCTGATCCGCGAGTTCTACCGCGACGGTTTCGACCCGGCGTTCTCCAGCACCGCGAAGATCGACTACGCGCTCGGCATCCCGATGACCCACCTGGGCATCACCGCCGAGGACCCCGTGCTCACGGTGTACGTCAACGCCTACCTGCCGCCGCAGCCCAGCATGGAGCGCTGCTACGCCTTCGGGCAGTCGCTGGCGCGCGGCCTGGGCACGCTGGGCATCCGCGCGGCGGTCGTCGCCAGCGGCGGCATGTCGCATTTTCCCGGCACAGACAACTACTCCAACCCGTCCACCGCCTTCGACGAATCGGTGCTGGCGCGCCTGAAAACCGGCAACCTCAAGTCGCTGCTCGGCTACAACGAACAGACCCTGGACGACACCGGCAACATCGAATTGCGCTGCTGGGGCGTGGCCGCCGGCGCGCTGGGCGAACGCAAGCCCGACGTGGTGCAGTTCGACCCGAGCTGGCACCACAACTACGCGTCGCTGGGTTTCTGGACGCCGCCCAGCGGCGGCGTGGCGAAGACCCATTACCCGCAGATCGACCCGGCGCTGGTGCCGCTGACCGACGCGCTGCACGCCTTGTCGCACCAGCAGGCGGCCCGCGATGCCTGGAAGGCGGACGCCGCGGCCTTCGCCGCAGGCTATGGACTGGATGCACGGCAGGCCGGCTGGATCGTGGCCTTCGACGCGCCGGCGATGGTGAAGGCCGGCGTGCACCCGCTGGTGCCTTTCCTCGCGCGGCTGCAGCTGGAGCGCGAGGGCAAGCTGGTGCGCGCCAAGTGAACGCCCCGTTGCCGGCACGCGTGCTGCATGCCCGAGCCGGGATGCGGCTACCGACATGGACCAACCAGGGCAGGGCGCTTCGCCCGGCCTGCAACACCTGAAGGGAACCACCATGAATGACAGGATGTTCCGTGCCGCCGTGATCGGCCTTGCCGCGATGGGAACGCTGGCCGCGAGCCACAACGCCATCGCGCAGGCCGCCTACCCGACCAAGGCGGTGCGCTGGGTGATCCCGTTCCCGCCGGGCGGGGCGACCGACCTGCTCGGGCGCTATGTCGGGCAGAAGCTCACCGAGGCCTGGGGCCAGTCGGTGGTGATCGAGAACCGCGCTGGCGCGAGCGGCACCATCGGCTCGGACCTGGTCGCCAAGTCCGCGCCGGATGGCGCCACCTTCGTGGTTGGCACCACCTCCAGCCACGCCGTGTCCCCGGCGCTGAACCCCAAGATTCCCTACGACAACCTGCGCGATTTCACGCCGGTGGCGCTGATCGCGACCTTCCCGAACGTGCTCGCGGTGCCGCCGTCCGGGCCCAAGACCCTGCCGGAACTGCTCGCCTTGCTGCGCGCCAACCCGGGCAAGTACAGCTACGCGAGCTCCGGCAGCGGCAGCTCGACCCACCTGACCGGCGAGCTGTTCAAGCAGGCGACCAAGACCGACATGGTGCACGTTCCCTACAAGGGCACCGGTCCGTTGCTGAACGACCTGATGGCGGCGCACGTGCCGGTGGGCTTCGACCAGCTGACCGCGCTGATGCCCTTCATGCAGTCGGGCAAGCTACGCGCGCTGGGCGTGGCCAGCCTGGAGCGCAGCCCGGTGGCGCCGGACGTGCCGGCGATCGCCGAGTTCGTGCCCGGCTTCGAGGCCATCGCCTGGATGGGCCTGCTCGGGCCGGCGGCGCTGCCGGCGGACATCACCGCGAAGATCAACGCCGACCTGCGCCGCGTGCTGACCTCGCCGGAAGGCGCGGCCAAGCTGCGCGAGCTCGGCGCCTCGCCGGGCGCGCTGGCGCCGGCGGCCTTCGGCGACTTCATGCGCCGCGACACCGAGAAGTGGCGCGCGCTGGTCAAGAGCGCCAACATCAAGCCCGACTGAACGAGACTGCCTTGGTCAACAAGTCTGAATGCGCGGAGCACCGGCGTGGCTGATACCCCCCTGAAGGTCATCGTATTCGAAGGCGTGCAGAACCTCGCGCTGTTCGCGGCGCAGCAGCAGGGCGCGTTCGCGCGCCACGGCCTGGCGGTGAACCTGGAGTTCACGCCGAATTCCTGGACCCTGCGCGACGGCCTGCAGGCCGGTACGTATGACATCGCGCACACCGCGGTGGACAACGCCATCGCCATGGTGGAACTGGCCAAGGCCGACGTCGCGGTGGTGATGGGCGGGGACAACGGCTTCAACGGCGTGTACGTGCAGCCGGACATCGGCGGCGTCGATGACCTGCGCGGGCGCACCGTGCTGGTCGACGCGCCCAACACCGCCTTCGCGCTGGTGCTGTACCGCATCCTGTCGCAGCACGGCATGGAGCGCTCGCGCAACGACTATGTGGTCAAGTCGGTGGGCGCCACGCCGCTGCGTCTTGCGGCGATGCTGGAGAACCGCGACTACGCCAGCGCCATCCTGAACCTGCCGTTCCGCATCCAGGCCGAACGCGCCGGGCTGAAGTTCCTGGGCGATGCGGTGGATCTGGTCGGCCCCTACCTGTCGACCGCCGGTTTCGTGATGCGTCCCTGGGCGCAAGCCAACGGCGACACCATGGTGCGCTACATCCGCGCCTATGTGGAAGGCCTGCGCTGGGCGCTGGACCCGGCGAACAAGGCGGCGGCCATCGCACTGCTGGCCGACAAGCTCAAGCTGCCGGCCGACGTCGCCGCAGCCGCGTTCGCGATCGCCTCGGCGCCCGGCTCGGGCCTGGCCCGTGACGCGCAGCTCGATGTTGAAGGCCTGGCCAACGTGCTGCGCATACGCGCCGAAGTCGAAGGCGCCTGGGACGGCAAGCCGCCGCCCGTGACCCGTTACTACGATCCCACCTGGCACCAGCGCGCAATCGCGGGCTGAGCCGGGACAAGCAAACACCCACGCTTCAAGGAAGCACCCCATGACATCCACCCCATCCCGCCGCACACTGGTTGCGACCCTCCTTGCCGCAGGCTGCATGCTCGCCAGTCCGCTGGCCTGGTCGCAGGCCGCGAAGTTCCCGTCCAAGCCGCTGCGCCTGGTGGCCCCGTTCGCCCCCGGCGGTGCGCTGGACCTGATCGCGCGCACCTCGGCGCAGGTGGTCACCGAGCAGCTCGGCCAGCCGGTGGTGGTGGAGAACCGCGCCGGCGCGGCCGGTGCCATCGGCTCGGAGTTCGTCATGCGCCAGCCGGCCGACGGCTACACCCTGCTGCTCGGGGCGACCACCACGCACGGGATCAACCCGGTGCTGCAGAAGCTGCCCTACGACCCGATCAAGGATTTCGCGCCGGTGTCGCTGGTGGCGACCATCCCGCACATCATCGTGGTGAACCCGCAGGTGCCGGCCAGCACCATCCAGGAGTTCCTGCGCTACGCGAAGAGCAAGCCCGGCCTGACCTATGGCTCGGCCGGCACCGGCTCGCCGCACCACCTGGCCGGCGAGATGCTGAAGATGCTGGCCGGCGTGGACGTCACCCACGTGCCCTACAAGGGCTCCGGCCCGGCGATGGCCGACCTGATCTCCGGGCAGCTGCAGTTCATGTCCATCGAGTACACCGCGGCCGTGGGCAACATCAAGGGCGGCAAGCTGCGCGCGCTGGCCGTGGCCACGCCGCAACGCGTGCCCGGCATCGACCTGCCGACGCTGGTCGAGGCGGGCGTGCAGGGCTTCGAGGTGACCGCCTGGTACGCCATCTATGCGCCGGCCGGAACGCCTGCCGACGTGGTGAACGCGCTCCAGGGCGCACTGGCGAAGGGGCTGCGCTCCGGCGACGCCGCCGACAAGCTCGCGGGGCTGAGCGCCACCACCGTGGCCAGCACGCCCGCCGCGCTGACCGCGCACATGCGCGCCGAACTCGACCGTTGGGGCAAAGTGATCAAGGCCGCGGGCGTGAAGCCTGAATGAGGTCAAGCCCGAATGAGGTCAAGCCCGAATGAAGGAACACCGAACATGAGTCCCACGAGGAGAAGCGAATGAAACCGGCCGCATTTGAGTACGCAGTGCCGAACACCGTCGCCGAGGCGGTCGCATTGCTGGCGCAGCACGACGGCGAAGCCAAGCCCCTGTCGGGCGGGCAGAGCCTGATGCCAGTGCTGAACTTCCGCCTGGCCACGCCGAAGATGCTGGTGGACCTGCGCAAGCTGCCCGGCCTGGACGCCATCTCGGTCAAGCCCGAGGGCACCAGCCTGGGCGCCAAGGTGCGCTGGGTGGACATCGAGAAGAGCGAGGCGCTGGCCAAGGGGCAGCCGATGCTGTCGGCCGCGATGGAGCACGTGGCGCACTACCAGATCCGCAACCGCGGCACGGTGGGCGGCAGCCTCGCGCACGCCGATCCCGCCGCCGAGATGCCCGGTCTGGCCGTGGCGCTGGATGCGCGCATCCGTATCGTCGGCAGCAAGGGCGAGCGCACGGTGGAGGCGGGGAGCTTCTTCACCGGTCCGCTGTCCACGGTGCTGGCCTCGGACGAGCTCATCGTCGAGGTGCTGCTGCCGGCCTGGCCGGCCGCGCGCCGCTGGGGATTCCAGGAGTTCGCGCGCCGCCGCGGCGACTTCGCGCTGGCCGGCGCCGCCGTCTGGTACGACACCGATGCCTCGGGAAAGGCCGCGAACGCGCACGTCGCAGTCATCGGCGCGAGCGACCGCCCGCGCCGCCTGCCGTCGGTGGAGGCGCTGCTGAACGGCAAGGTGCCTGACGAGGCGACCATCGCCACCGCAGCTGCCGCCGTGCCCGCGGCGGTCGAGCCGATGACCGACATCCACGCCAGCGCGGCCTACCGCAAGTCGCTCGCCTCGACCATGGTCGAGCGCGCGCTGGCCGACGCGGCCCGGCGCTGAACACAGGACAAGGAACCAACATGACCACGAAATTCGAAGTCAACGGCAAGGCCGTCGAAGTCGACGTCGAGCCGCGCATGTCGCTGGCCGACTGCCTGCGCCATGAACTGCGCCTGACCGGCACCCACGTGGGCTGCGAGCACGGTGTGTGCGGCGCCTGCACCGTGCTGGTCGACGGCCAGGCCGTACGGGCCTGCCTGACGCTGGCGGTGCAGGCCGAGGGCCGCAGCATCGTCACCGTCGAGGGCCTCTCCAATGACGCGGAGCTGACCCCGCTGCAGGCGGCGTTCCGCCGCCACAACGCGCTGCAGTGCGGGTTCTGCACCCCGGGCATGATCACCACCGCGCACGCGCTGCTCAACGAGGAACCGGACTGCGACGCCGACCGGGTGCGCGAAGTGCTGTCGGGCAACATCTGCCGCTGCACCGGCTACATGGCCATCGTCGAGGCGGTGCTGGACGCGCGCTCTGCCTACAAGAAAGGGGCCTGAAGCCATGGCTGAACCCCTACGCAAGCCGGCGGCCGACCGCAAGCGCTACGTCGGCTCGTCCGTCGAGCGCATCGAGGACCTGCGCTTCCTGCGCGGCAAGGGCACCTACGTCGACGACGTGCTCAAGCGCGACGTGCTGCACATGGTGATCCTGCGCAGCCCGGTGGCCCACGGGCGCCTCAAGGGCATCAATGCCGAGGCAGCGCTGAAGATGGAAGGCGTGCACGCGGTAATCACCGCGAAGGACATCATCGCCTCCTGCGGCAAGGTGCCGCTGATCCCGATCCGCCTGCACCCGATCCCGGCGCTGGATGCCTACAAGCAGCCGGTGATCGCCTCGGACAAGGTGCGCCATGTCGGCGAGCCCATCGCCCTCGTGGTGGCGTCGAGCGCCGCCATCGCCGAGGACGCGATGAACGCGATCGAGCTGGACATCGAGATGCTGCCGATCGCCGCCGACGTCCAGAGCGCGGTGGAGGGCAAGGGCATCCTGTTCGACGGCACCACCACCAATGCGCCGCTGACCTACACCGCGAAGATCGGCGACGCCGACGCGGTGTTCGCAAAGGCCCCGTACAAGCGCCGCGAGTACTTCGCGATGCAGCGCATCACCGCGATGACCATGGAGCCGCGCGGCCTGATGGCCGACTGGGACGCGGCCAACCAGAGGCTGATGGTGTTCGGCGCGGCCAAGGTGCCGTTCTGGAACCGCGGCGCGGTGGCCGAGATGCTGGGCATGGACAAGGATTCGGTCACGCTGATCGAGAACGACGTCGGCGGCGGCTACGGCGCGCGCGGCGAGTTCTACACCGAGGACTTCCTGATCCCGTTCGCCGCCCGGCACGTCGGGCGCGCGGTGAAGTGGATCGAGGACCGGCGCGAGAACCTGCTGTGCATGAACCAGGCGCGCGAGTGCGATGCCGAGATCGAGATCGCCTGCGACAAGGACGGCACCATCCTCGCGTTCCGCGGCACGATCAACTACGACCTGGGCGCCTATCCGCGCACCAACGGCCTCGTGGCGCCGCGCAACCTGCCGCAGTTCATCTCCGCGCCCTACCGCGTGAAGCACGTGGACGTCGACTGCCGCATCGTGTTCACCAACAAGACCGGTTCGGGTACGTTCCGCGCGCCGGGGCGCTTCGAGAGCAACTACATGGGCGAGCGGCTGATCGACATGGCCGCCGCCGACCTCGGGCTAGACGCGGCCGAGATGCGCCGCAAGAACCTGCTGGTGCCGACCGACATGCCTTGGTCGCTGGCGACGCTGTCGCCGTCCACCGTGCCGCACACCTCGGACACCGAGTGCGACAGCGGCGACTACCGCGAGACGCTGGACCGCTGCCTCAAGGACTTCGACTGGGTGAAGAAGCGTGCCATCCAGGGCCGCATGATCAACGGCAAGTACCAGGGCATCGGCCTGGCCTGCTTCGTCGAAGGCGGCGCCGCCGGCCCGCGCGAGAACGCGCGGCTGCGGCTGGAAAAGGACGGCAAGGTCACGGTCATCGTCGGCTCGACCGGCGTGGGGCAGGGCGTGGAGACGGTGCTGGTGCAGATCGCCGCCGACGCACTGGAACTGCCGATGGACCAGGTCAACATCCTGCACGGCTCGACCAACCTGCTCAACGAGGGCTGGGGTTCCTACCACTCGCGCTCGACGGTGATGGGCGGCTCGGCCATCCTCGATGCGGTGAAGAACCTGAAGGCCGTGGTCCAGGAGCGGGCTGCGGCCCTGCTCGACTGCAAGCCGGCGGACGTGCATGTGGGCGCCGGCGAGGCGGTGTCGCCCAAGGGCAAGGCGGTCAGCTTTGCCGAGCTGGCGGCGGCGGGGGAAATCGTGGTGGACGGCACCTTCGCCAACCACCACCACACCTATGCCTACGGCGCGGCGGCGGCGCATGTCGCGGTCGATCCCGCCACCGGCGGTGTGGAACTGCTGGACTACCTGATGGTGGAGGACGTGGGCCGCGCGGTGAACCCGATGGGCGTGCGCAACCAGATGATAGGCGGCTCGGTGCAGGGCCTGGGCGGGCTGTTCATGGAAGAGATCGTCTATGACAGCGAAGGCCAGCTGCTGACCGGCTCGCTGGCCGACTACCTGGTGCCGGTGGCGACCGACTACCCGCAGGTCCGCGCGGTGGTGATGGAGAACCATCCGTCGCCGATCAACCCGCTGGGCGCCAAGGGCGCCGGCGAAGGCGGCACCATCGTCGCAGGCGCGGTGGTGGGCAATGCCATCGCCAACGCACTCGGCTCGCTGGGCGTGCAGCCCAACGTGCTGCCGCTGTCGCCGACCCGCGTCTGGGAAATGGTGAATTCGGTTCCCCGCAAGCGCACTGCCTGACTTTACGGAGCACGTTTCCATGAGCAACAGCCGTTTCCCGTTCCGCACCGGCCTTGCGGCCTTCGCACTGGCGGCTGCCGCCTCCCTCGCCAGCGGGGGAGCGGCGGCGCAGGCCTGGCCGAACAAGTCGATACGGGTGATCGTTCCCTTCACCTCCGGCGGCGCGGCGGACGTCTCGGCGCGCGTCATCGGCCATGCGCTGAGCGAGATGCTCAAGCAGTCCATCGTGGTGGAGAACCGGGCAGGGGGCGGGGGCATCCTCGCGCTGGAGATGGTGAAGAACGCGGCCCCGGACGGCTACACGCTGGTGATCGCGGCCAATTCCAATGCCACCAAGCCGCCGACGATCCCCAAACTGCCCTGGGACCTGGAGAAGGATTTCGCGTACATCGCGGTCACCACCGACGCGACCATGGTGCTGGTGGGCAACCCGTCCAAGGTGCCGCAGGCGACGCTGGCCGAGCTCACCGCGTTCATGAAGGCGAACCCGGACAAGTACGCGTACGGCAGCTGCGGCATCGCCTCCACCCAGCATTTCGCGATGGAGAAATACCGTTACCGCACCGGCGCCGCAGCCCGCCACGTGCCCTACAAGGGTTGCGCGGTGGCCACGCCCGAGGTGCTGAGCGGGCAGATCGACCTGGCGCTGCTGACGCTGTCCAACGCGCTGACCTACATCAAGTCCGGCAAGCTGCGCGGCTACGGCGTGACCACGGCGGTGCGCAGTTCGGCTGCGCCGGACGTGCCGACCATGCGCGAGAGCGGCGTGCCCGAGCTGAAGGACTATGTGCAGGAAAGCTGGTACGGTTTCGCCGCGCCGGCCGGCACGCCCAAGGACATCATCGACCAGCTGGCGGGCGCGATCCAGAAGATCGTGGTCATGCCGGCGGTGAGCACCAAGCTGCGCGAGGTGGGGCTGGAGCCGATCTACCGCAACCCGGAGCAGATGCGGGCGATGATGAAGTCCGAGGTGGAGTCGTTCACGGCGATCACGAAGGCGGCGAATATCAAGGCGGAGTAGGGCCTTCCCACAGGGGGCTTCTCACTCTGATACCGCAACGCGTGGTCTGGTCGAACGGGGAAACCCTTACGGTTTCCCCGTTGCCCCTTCCGATGTCCCTGCAATCAGTGGGACGAGTCAAGCCTTCGGCCGTTCCCTGCTGCAGATGTCCAGGGCCATCAGCGCGTAGATCTGGGCGGCCTTGACCATCACGTCTATCTCGATCTCCTCGGCGCGCGGGCCGATGCGCTTGCCGCGTGGGCCGATCTTGATCGCCGGGATGCCCATCTCGTTGTAGATGTTGGTGTCGGTCCAGATGCTGGCGCGGTCGGGGCTCTCCGGCTTGATCGCGGTCTTGAACAGGTACTGGTGGACCTCTTCGGCTGCCTTCACCAGCGGATCGACGTTCTTGCCCTCATGGCCGAGCAGGGACTTGTACAGCTCGATGTCGTATTCCAGCCCGGTGGCGGCCAGCGCCTGCTCGATCTCGTTCTGGATGGTGACCGGGCGCACCTGCGGCGGCATGCGCACGTCCACGTAGATGCTGCACACGCCGGGGAAGTAGTTCGGGCGGTAGGGCGCGCCGCCCTCGATCGCGCCGATGTTCACCTTGGGGAACATCGGGCCGGTGGGGGACTGGTAGACATACTTCTTCTCGAACGCCGCGCCCCATTGCTCGATCGCGGCGATCACCTTGGTCATCTTGACGATGGCGTTGTATTTGTCCATCGGCATCTTGTCGCGGTCGCTGCCCCAGGCCGCCTCGGCCTTGCCGTAGGTGGTGACCTTGACCTGCACCACGCCGGTCTGGGTCCAGACGATGTTCAGGTCCGAGCCGTCGGCGCAGACCGCGTAGTCGGTGTGCATGCCGTGGGTGAGCAGGTGGCGGGTGCCGGCGCCTTCGCCCCGGTACTCCTTGGTCTGCCACTGGCCCACCGGGGTGCGCGAGATCTCGCCCACCACCGCCGCCAGCACCACGTCGCCCTTGAGCGCCACGCCGCTGCGCTTGAGCGCGGCACCCGCCATCATGAACGCGGCCAGGCCGCCCTTCATGTTGGAGATGCCCAGGCCGCGCACCGTGTTGCCGACGATGGAGCCCTTGAGTTCCGAATCCGGCTCGACCTTGGCGACCATGCGCAGGTCCTCGGCCGTGCCGGTGAAGCTGGTGTCGGTGTGGCCGTTGAAGCCCAGGCTGAGGCCGTTGCCGGTGCCCTTGAGCACGCCCACGGCATTCGGGCGTCCGGCTTCCACTTCCTGGGACACGGCCTTCAGGCCGTTGGCCCGGTACCAGTCGAGGATGTAGTCGGCGATCGCTTTTTCCTGCCCGGTCGGGCTGGGGATGTTGGTCAGGTCGCAGGCCAGGCGCGCGAGTTCGTCGCGGTCGATGGCGGCGAGGACCTTCTTTGCTGCTTCGGTGTTGATGGTCATGGTGTTCCGGACGTTGAGCGTTTAAACGTGCTGTCCTTCGGACAGCGGGATGTCGCGCATGGTGCTGGGGGCGAACAGTTCTTCCACCGCCAGGCGCCGGTCGGTCAGGCCCTGCTCGTGCGTGTAGCGCAGCAGCGCCTCGATGGACGGGCGGTTGGCCTCGATGCCGTAGGGGTACCAGTCTTTTCCGATGATGGCCTGCTCCTCCTCGATCATCGGCTGCAGCCAGGCAAACGACGCCTTGGGCGAGCCGGTCTCGGTGATCAGGTCGTAGCAGCGCTGCTTGGCCGCGCACAGGCCCTGGTACAGGCTGAGCGCCACCCACGGGTTGGCGTCGTACACGTCGCGGCGTATCACCAGGGTGTGCATGATCGGGTAGATGCGGGTGCGCTTGAAGTGGTCCTTTTCCTGCGTCATGTAGTCGGGCATCAGGCGCGCCACCTTGGGCGAGCCGCGCCGGAACGACAGGGGATTGTTCGCGGTCATCAGGAAGTCGAGTTCGCCCCGCTCGAGCAGGTCGCCGAGTTCGGTGCCGGCGGGGGCCTGCGTCAGGCGCACGTCGGCGGGCAGCTTGCGGCCCAGACGGTCGGCGCGACCCTGCACCCAGTCCACGTCCGAGGGCTTCACGCCGAATTCGTCGCTCATCAGGCCGCGCATGTACACCGCCGCGGTCATGCTGTATTCGGGCACGCCGCCGCGCTTGCCCTTGAGGTCCTTGCCGGAGCGGATGCCCTTGTCGGTGTTGACGAAGAAGTAGCCGTGGCGGAACACCCGGGACGGGAACACCGGGATCGCGATGAAGGGCGAGTTGCCGGTGCTGGCCAGGGAGATGTAGTTGGAGAACGACATCTCGGCGGCATCGAACTCCTTGTACTGGAGCATGCGCCAGAAGATCTCGGCCGGCTGGGCGGCCACGTAATTCAGGTCGATGCCGTCGACCTGGATCGTGCCGTCACGCAGGGCCTGGGTGCGGTCGTAGGGGCCGCAGGCGAGGGTCATTCTCAGTTTGGACATGGCGGTGCTTCCTGTCGGGTTATTCGTTGCAGGGTGTTCGTTGCAAACCACAAATTATGCGCCCGGTTGGCGGCGGATTTCGTGCACCCGCAGCATGGCGCGTGGCGCCCGGCGGGCGTGGCACACTGCGCCTGAGCAAACAGGGCGGGTGGCCCGGGAGCGGCGATGCAAAAGCGCAGGTTGGGCAGTAGCGGACTGGAGGTCTCGGCACTGGGGCTGGGCTGCATGGCGATGACTACGCTGTACGGGCCGGTGGACGAAGCCGAGGCGGTGGCCACGGTGCGGGCCGCGCTGGACGCCGGCGCGGATTTCCTCGACACCTCGGACGCCTATGCCGATGGCAAGAACGAGGAAATGCTCGCCCGGGCGCTGGCGGGCGGCTACCGCGCCAAGGCGGTGTTGGCGAGCAAGTTCGGCAACGTGCGCACGCCGGACGGCAAGCCGGGCGCCAACGGCCGGCCGGAATACGTGATCGAAGCCTGCGAGCGCAGCCTGACGCGCCTGGGCACGGACGTGATCGACCTGTACTACCAGCACCGGGTGGACGCGAGCGTGCCGATCGAGGATACGGTGGGCGCGATGAAGCGCCTGGTGGAGCAGGGCAAGGTGCGTCATCTCGGCCTGTCGGAGGCCGGGCCGGAAACCATACGCCGGGCCAACGCGGTGCACCCGATCGCCGCGCTGCAGACCGAGTATTCGCTGTGGTGCCGCTTCGTCGAGGCGGACATCCTGCCGGTGTGCCGGGAACTGGGCATCGGCTTCGTGCCGTACTCGCCGCTGGGCCGGGGCATGCTGACCGGGGCCATCGCCAGCCTTGCCGACCTGGGCGAGAACGACCGCCGCCGCGACCATCCGCGCTTCCACGAAGGCAACATCGAGAACAACGCCGCGCTGGTTCGGCCCATCGTGGACATGGCCAAGGCCAAGGGCTGCACGCCGGCGCAGCTCGCGCTGGCCTGGCTGCTGGCGCAGGGGCCGGACATCGTGCCCATCCCCGGTACCAAGCGCCGCAGCCACCTGGCCGACAACCTGGCCGCCGCCGCGGTGGCGATCAGCCGGGAGGAGGCTGACGCGCTGGCGCGCGCCATCGACGACAGCCAGGTGGCGGGGACGCGCTATCCGAAAGGCCAGCTGGGCTTGCTGGGCGTGTAAGGTCTCCGGGAGGTGCCCGACCAATGTTGGAGGTCGCCAACCAGGCACCGACCACGGGAGGCAGCAATGCAACGCAGGAACTTCATCCTACTGGCTTCGGCCCTGCTGGCCGGGGTCGTCCGGCCGGCAATGGCCCAGGTGCAGGCACAGGTGCAGCAGGCCGTGGCCAGGTTGTCCAAGTCCAGGGCCCAGTGGAAGGCCCTGTTGCCGGCGGCGAGCTACGCCGTGCTGTTCGAGGAGGACACCGAGCGTCCCGGCTCCAGCCCGCTGAACGCGGAGAAGCGCACCGGCAGCTTCGTCTGCGCCGCCTGCTTCCTGCCGCTGTTCGACAGCGCCACCAAGTACGAGAGCGGCACCGGCTGGCCGAGCTTCTTCGACGCCAGGCAGGGCGCGCTCGGCACGCGGCGTGATTTCAAGTTGCTGCTGCCGCGCACGGAGTACCACTGCGTGCGCTGCAGCGGGCACCAGGGCCATGTGTTCAACGACGGCCCGAAGCCCACCGGCCTGCGGTACTGCAACAATGGCCTCGCCCTGCGTTTCGTGCCCGCCACGGACGCGCTTCCGGCGCTGCGCACATGATGCTGCGCCGCGCGGGAGTGCTGCTGGCCGCCATGCTGTGCGTCGCGGCGATCTGGGCCCAGGCGCCGGACGCGAAGCGGGCGGGCACGCTGGCGCCGCCGGTGAGCGGCGCGAGCGCGGTCTTCGCCGGTGGCTGCTTCTGGTGCATCGAGGCGGACTTCGAAAAGCTCCCGGGCGTCACCGCGGTGGTGTCGGGCTACACCTCGGGACGCACGGTGAATCCGAGCTATTCCGAGGTCAGCGCCGGGCGCACCGGCCATACCGAAGCCGTCCGGGTGGAGTACGACCCGGGCAAGGTGAGCTACGCGCAACTGGTGGAGTACTTCTGGCGCCACATCGACCCGACCGTCAAGGATGCGCAGTTCTGCGACCGCGGCAGCCAGTACCGCAGCGGCATTTACCCGCAGGGCGAGGAGCAGATGCGCGTCGCGGCGGCGAGCAAGGCCGCGCTGGAGAAGTCGGGGCGCTTCCCGGCCATCCACACCGAGATCGTCCCGGCTTCGGCCTTCTACCTGGCCGAGGAATACCACCAGGACTACTACAAGAAGAATCCGATCCGCTACGCGCACTACCGCAAGGGCTGCGGCCGGGACGCCCGGGTAGCGGAACTCTGGGGCAAACCCTAGCCCGGCAAGGAGCCCTTGGGGGCCGTCACCGTATTGTCGCGACGGCTTGCGGGGGGGCTGAGTGCATGCCGGTCCAGGGACCTGGGCACCATTCCGCTAAAATCCCGGTCTTCGACGCCGCATTGTGTGGCTGAAAGCGCCACATGCCGGACTCCGTTGACCAAGCCTTCCTCGATGCCTGCCGGCTGATCCGCGAAAGCGGGCCTTGGCGCGTGCAGGGCGTTACCGCGCAGCACCAGGGGGTCCTGCCGTTCGCCACGCTGGCGCCCTGGCTGGATGACCAGGAGTTCATGTCCGTGTACCAGCGCGTGCGCGAGCACACCATGGTGGACATCTTCCGCTGCCATGAACTGTGGAGCCTCGCTCGGCAGACCGCCGATATCGATGGTGACATCCTGGAGGTGGGCGTCTGGCGCGGAGGCACCGGCGCCATCCTGGCCCGAGCGGTGGCCGGACTGCCGGACAAGCGCGTCTACCTCGCCGATACCTTCACCGGGGTGGTCAAGGCCGGCGGCATGGACCCCACCTACGTCGGGGGCGAGCATGCCGACACCTCGGTCGGCACGGTGGTGGCGCTGATGGACAGCGTTTCCGCGCCCAAGGTCGAGTTGCTGGTCGGCGTCTTTCCGGAGGAGACCCGCCACCGCATCCGCGGCCGCATCGCCATGCTCCACTGCGACGTCGACGTCTACGAATCCAGCCGGGACATCGTCGAGTGGTGCCTGCCACGCCTGCCGGTCGGGGGCGTCATCCTGTTCGACGACTATGGCTTCATGGGATGCCAAGGCATCACCACCTTCTGCGACGAGTTCCGGCAGCGCAGGGGATTCCGTTTCCTGCACAACCTGAACGGCCACGCGGTATTCGTGAAAGTAGCCTGAGGCGGCGGGCCCGACGGGGGATCAGGCCGAGCGCGTGCGCCGCGCGCCCTTGCTGCCGTACAGCCCGCGCTTGCGGTGCCAGCCCTCGATGCTTTCCTTCGGGTATTCGCCGAAGCGCAGGTTGCCGGCCCCCTTGGGCGCCGGCTCGGCCCAGGGCTCGGCGTAGTCCAGCATGATGCTCACCGTCTGCGGCGGGCGCGGCAGGGGCGTGTCTATGGCCGAGGCGAAGGGATAGACCCAGTCTGGCCAGCGCGGATCGGCGACCCAGAGCGCGCTGCCGCACTTGGCGCAGAAATGCCGCTGGCCGCTGCTGCGCTTGCCCGTTCCCAGCTTGGCCCGGTAGACCGTGAGGTGCTTCGCGCCGGTGACCTTGAGCGTCTTGGCCTCGCCCATGATGTTGATGGCATACCCGCCGCCGCCATCGGTCTTGCGGCAGATGCTGCAGTAGCAGCGCATGTAGGGGTAGGGCGTGTGCGAGCTGACGGAGAACTTCACCGCGCGGCAGTGACAGGAGCCCTTGAGCAGCACGGTGCTCACTCGGCCTTCGCACCCGACACCTGGATCAGGCGGCGCTTGTACTCGTAGTCCTCGCGGATGAAGGCGGCGAACTCGGCCGGCGTGCTGCCGCCCGGCGTGTAGCCGCGGCTGATCAGTTCCTTCTCCAGGAAGGCCGGCTCGTTCATGATCTGCGCGACGTCGCGCTGGATGCGGTTGAGCAGGGCCGGCGGCGTGGCCCCAGGGGCGAACAGGCCGAACCAGGCCTGCGGGTCGATGTTCGGGTAGCCGGCATCCTTGAGCGTGACGATGCCCGCCAGCAGCGGCACGGCGCGGGTGGTGGCCAGGGCGCGCAGCTTGCCGGCCTTGATCTGGCCCACCGAGGCTGCGGCGCCGGCCATGCTGACCTGCACCTCGCCCGCGATCACCGCCGCCAGTCCCGGCCCCAGGCCCTTGTAGGGCACGTGGTTGATGCTGATGCCGGCTTCCTTGTTCAGGGCCTCGATGGCCAGGTGCGGCTGGCTGCCGCTGCCGAAGGACGAGTAGTTCAGCTTGCCGGGCTGGGCCTTGGCCAGCGCCACCAGTTCGGCGACCGTCTTCGCATTCACGGAAGGGTGCACCACCAGCAGCATGTTCGCGCCGAACAGCAGCGTGACCGCGGCCAGGTCCTTCAGCGGGTCGTAGGGCAGCTTGGGAAAGAGGTGCGGATTGGCGGTGATGGAGGAGTCGGAGGTGATCAGCAGGGTGTAGCCATCCGGTTCGGCCTTGGCGACCGAGTCGGTGCCGATGATGGTGGCGGCACCCGCCTTGTTGTCCACCACCACGGCCTGGCCCCAGGCCTGGTTCAGGCGCGGCGCGAGCAGGCGCGTGAACAGGTCGCCGCCGCCGCCGGGTGGGTAGGGCGTGACGATGCGCACCGCCTTCGCCGGCCAGGCCTGCGCGATGGCGGCGGCGGGATGGAGCAGCAGGGCGGCGCCCGCGGCGATGCCGGCGAGCAGCAGCAGGGGCTTGGATGGCTTGTGGCTTTCAGCGGTCATGGCGTCCCTCCGTGCGGCGCGTTCAGGCTTGCGCTTGCAGCAGTTTCCAGACATTGAATGACGAGAGTGGCAGGTCCCGCAGCGGTTCGCCCCGGGATCCGAGGGCCGAGGCCACCGCGTTTCCGATCACGCCGCCCACCGGGATGATGCTGCCTTCCCCGCCGCCCTTGGCACCCAGCGGGTTGTTCGGGGACGGCGAGTTCTCGAGGATGAAGGCGCGGATGCTGGGGAAGTCGCTGGCCGTGGGCAGCAGGTAGTC
>CAIVVS010000093.1 GCA_903909415.1 uncultured Pseudomonadota bacterium
CAACTGGAAGCTGCAGATCGAGAACTGCGTCGACCTCTACCACCTGACCTCGGCCCACCCCAGCTTCATGAAGATCGTCGAGCGCCGCAAGTCCGGCGAGTCGGCCCACGGCCTGAAGGCGCTGGACTTCGCCGACTACCGCCTGCCCGGCGTGATGCGCGGCAGCTACACCTTCCGCCACGGCCACGCCATGGTCTGGGGCACCACCGCGAACCCGGCGGTGCGCCCGCTGTTCGACGGCTACGACAAGCTGCTCGCGCGCGTGGGCGAACTGCGCGCGCGCTGGATGCTCTACACCCGCAACCTGACCATCTTCCCGAACGTGCAGTTCGCCGAGAACGCCTCGCTGCAGGTGCGCGTGATCCGGCCGCTGGCGGTGGACCGCACCGAGATGACCATCCATTGCCTCGCGCCGGTGGGCGAGTCCGACGCGGCGCGCGAGCGGCGCATCCGCCAGTACGAGGACTTCTTCAACGCCACCGGCCTCGCCACCCCGGACGACACCACGTCCTACGAGGACTGCCAGACCGGCTTCATGGCGCGCAACGTGGACTGGCAGCAGGGCCATGCGCGAGGCATGACTGCGGTGCGCCAGGGCGCCGACGAGTACGCGAAGGAACTGGGTGTGAACCCGGCCACCAGCGTCAGCGGTGGCTACGACATCCAGGACGAGACCGTGTTCCATGCCAGCTACCGCGAATGGCTGCGGCTGATGGAGGCGGGCACCTCGGCACCGGCCGCCGGCAAGGGGGGCGCGAAATGAGCGCCGCCACGGGGGCAACGGCGGTGGCCGACACCGCGCTCGCCGCGCGCCTGGTCTACACCGAGGCCGCGCACATCGACGCGCAGGCCTGGGACGAGTGGCTGGCGATGTACCTGCCCGACAGCGAGTTCTGGGTGCCGGCCTGGAAGGCCGAACACCAGGTCACCAGCAACCCCAAGCGCGAGCTGTCGCTGATCTACTACGCGACCCGCGCCGGCCTGGAAGACCGAGTCTGGCGCGTGCGCTCGGGCAAGTCGGTCGCCTCGCGCCCGATGCCACGCACCCACCACGCGATCACCAACGTGCTGCTGGAGTCAGGCGGCGAGGCCGCCGGGACGCTGCGCGTGCTGTCCAACTGGACGGTGCACCAGTTCCTCACCAAGACCCGCAGCACCGAGGTGCTGTACGGGCGCTACGAGCACGACTTCGTGCTGCAGGACGGCGCCTGGATGATCGCGCGCAAGAAGATCACCGTGCTGAACGACGCGCTGCCGGGCGCACTCGATTTCTACAGCCTCTGAACCTCCCCATCCCGTTACCGAACGCATCCCATTAAGGACTCCACGATGGACAAGGCACCGCAAATGAAGCTGCACACCACCTCGCACTACTTCCTCGAGGGGCTGAACGAGATCGGCGTGGACTACCTGTTCTGCAACTTCGGCACCGACCACGCGCCGCTGATCGAGGAGATGGCGCTGTGGACCAAGGAAGGCCGCAAGTTCCCCAAGACGCTGCTGTGCCCGCACGAGAACACCGCGATGCACATGGCCGCGGGCTACGCCATGGTCACCGGCAAGGGGCAGGCAGTGATGGTGCACGTGGACGCCGGCACCGCCAACGCCGCCATGGGCATGCACAACCTGCGCCGCGGCCGCACGCCGCTGATCCTGATGGCCGGCAAGTCGCCCTACTCGGTGCGCGGCGAGCTGCCCGGCTCGCGCGACAACTACGTGCACTTCATCCAGGAGCCCCAGGACCAGGGCGCGATCGTGCGCAACTACGCCAAGTGGGAATGGACGCTGCCCTCGGGCGTGATCACCAAGGAAGTGCTGCGCCGCGCGCACACCGTCGCCCACAGCGACCCGCAGGGCCCGGTGTACCTGATGCTGCCGCGCGAGACCCTGGCGCAGACCTGGGACGAGGGCGCGGTACGCAGCTTCCCCGCCGAGCGCTACGGCGCGACCCGCGCCGGCGCCGCTGACAACGCCAGCATCAAGCAGCTGGCCGACAAGCTGCTGGCCGCCAACTACCCGATCCTGCTCACCTCCTACGCAGGCCGCAATCCCGAGGCCCCGGCGCTGATCGAGGAACTGGCGACGCTCGCCGGCATCCGCGTGTTCGAGCCGCACCCGATGATGCTGGGCATCTCGCGCGAGTCGCCCTGCTTCGGCGGCTTCACCTCGGTGCCGCACCTGCCCAAGGCGGACGTGGGCATCATGCTGGACGTGGACGTGCCGTGGATCCCGAAGGAGACCAAGGAGAACCCGGCCATCTGGTGGGCCCACATCGACGTGGACACCGTCAAGGAGGAGTTCCCGATGTGGGGCTTCGCCAGCGACCTGAAGATGACCGGCGACGCGGCGACCATCCTGTGCCAGCTGGTGGCCGAGCTGAAGTCGCGGCTCACCCCGGCGTTCAGCGCTGCCGCCGCCAAGCGCGTCGAGGCGATGGCGAAGGAACACGCGGACCGCAAGGCCGCCAACGCCAAGCTGGCCGAGAACAAGGGCGTCAAGGGCGCGATCAACCCGCACTATGTCTGCGCGGAAGTGGGCAAGGTGCTCTCGCCGGACGACATCATCGTCAACGAGGCGGTGCGCAACGTGTTGACCGTGCTCAACCAGGTCCCGCGCACCAAGCCCGGCACCTCCATCGGCTTCGCCGGCGGCGGCCTGGGCTGCTCGGCCGGCATGGCGCTGGGCGCGAAGCTGGCCAAGCCCGATTCCACCGTGGTGCAGTTCATCGGCGACGGCGGCTTCTACTTCGGCAACCCGTCCTCGGTCTACTCGGTGGCCAAGAAGTACAACACCCCGATCTTCACCGTGCTGCTGGACAACTCCGGCTGGTCGGCGGTGAAGGAGGCGACGCTGCGCATGTACCCGGAAGGCATGGCCAAGGACATGGCCGACTTCCAGGCGCTGCTGACCCCGGACGTGCAGTTCGCCAAGATCGTCGAGGCCACCGGCGGCCACGGCGAGACGGTGGTCGAGCCCGATGACGTGACCGGCGCGATCCAGCGCTGCATGGCCGCGGTGAAGTCCGGCCGCTCGGCCGTGATGCACGTGCGCATCCCCTCGATCTGATCCGCAACCTGGGCAAGGAGGGCCGGCGATGAGCGAGCGCAGAACCATCCTCATCGTCGGTGCCGGCGCCATAGGAGGGCTCTACGCCGCCTACCTGGCGAAGGTCGCCGACGTGCGCGTGCTGGACACCAATGCCGCGCACGTGGCCGCGATCCGCAAGGACGGACTTGCGCTGACCGGACTCACGCAGTCGGTGACGCCGGTCACCGCCTGGGCCAGCGCCGCCGAGATGGGCCGCATCCGCCCGGATGCGGTGGTCATCCTGGTCAAGTCGCAGTTCACCGAGGCGGCGTGGAAGTCGATCGAACCGCTGGTCGAGGGCAAGCCGCTGCTGGTGACCTTCCAGAACGGCATGGGCAACGACGAACTGCTGGCGCGCATCTGCGACAACCCGATCGCGCACGGCGTGTCGTTCGAGGCCGCCCGCTACGACGGGCCGGGCAAGGTGCACCACCTGATCCACGGCGAGGACTCGTGGCTCGGGCCGGAGCGCGGCACGCTGGAGGACGTCGCCTGGCTGGGCGAGCTGCTCACCAGCGCCGGCCTGTCCACCAGGGTCGCTGCCGACCCGCGCGGCGCGATCTGGGGCAAGTTCATCTTCAACTCGGTGCTCAACCCGATAGGCGCGATCGTGCAGGGCGTGAACGCGGCGCGTTACAAGGTGCCCGAGGTGTGCGACCTGATCGATGCGATGGCCGCGGAATGCACGCGCGTGGCCGAGGCCTCGGGCGTGACCCTGGCCTTCGATCCGCTCTACCTGGTGAAGAAGATCCGCTCGGGCGCGGTGCCGCTGTCCAAACATGCCGGCTCGATGGCGCAGGACGTGGCAGCCGGGCGCGAGACCGAACTCGATTCGCTCACCGGTTACGTCGTGCGGCGCGCGAAGGAACTCGGCGTGCCAGTGCCGGTGACCGAGACGGTGTACGCGCTCGCCAAGGGCGTGGAGTACGCCACGCGCGCGAAGCTGAAGGGTGAGGCCTGAGCGGCCCACCCCGGTCTTGCATCAGCGCCGCCCGCCCCGATGCGGGATAGCGTAAAAACATAATTAAAACAGCCACTTAAGTCATTCTGGAGGACTTTCATGACTGCCGTCACGCCGATCATTCGCCGCCTTGCCTGCCTGGCCCTGCTACTCCTGCCCGCATCGCCTGCGCTGGCGCAGGCCTGGCCGAACAAGCCGATCCGCATCGTCGTGGGCTTCCCGCCCGGCGGCGGCAACGACATCATCGCGCGCCTGGCCGGCGCGAAGATGCAGGAGACCTGGGGCCAGTCGGTGGTGATCGAGAACCGCCCCGGCGCGAACTCCATCATCGCCGCCGAGTTCGTCGCCAAGGCCGCGCCCGACGGCTACACGCTGCTGGTGAACGCCACCGGCGGCATGACGGTGAACCCCTCGCTCTATCCCAAGCTGTCCTACGACCCGATCAAGGACTTCGTGCCGATCAGCATCATCGGTTCCTTCCCCATGGTGCTGGCGGTGCATCCCTCGGTGCCGGCCACCACCGTGCAGGAGCTGGTCGCGCATGCGCGCGCCAACCCGGGCAAGCTGAACTACAGCTCCGGGTCCACGTCCTTCCAGCTCGCCACCGAGCTGCTCAAGCAGATGACCGGGATCAGCCTGAACCACGTGCCCTACTAGGGCAGCGCGGCCTCGGCCAACGCGGTGCTGGCCAACGACGTGCAGGTCACCATCATCGACGCGCCGCCGGTGCTGCCGCAGATCCGCGGCGGGCGCCTGCGCGGCCTGGCGGTCACCTCGGCCAAGCGGGTGTCGGCCGCGCCCGAGCTGCCGACCATCGCCGAGTCCGGCGTGCCCGGCTACGACATGTCGCTGTGGATCGCGCTGTTCGCGCCGGCAGGCACCCCGCAGGACGTGTCGGCCAGGCTGAGCGCCGAGGCGATGCGCATCGCGCAGCTGCCGGACGTGCGCGAGAAGCTGCTGGGCCTGGGCGTGGAGCCGGTGGGCAGCACGCAGGAACAGCTCGCCGCCACCCTCCGCGCCGAGATCCCGCGCTATGGCGCGGTGATCAGGGCCTCGGGGATGAAAGCCGACTGAGGCCCCGCAAGCGACGCGTCATTCCCGGGAAAGCGGTACGTCGCAGGTGCCAGCAAAGTCACTGGATTCCGGCTCGCCGCTGCGCGTCGTCCGGAATGACCGGTGAGTTGGCACCACGCGCGTCCCAGTCATTCCCGCGAAAGCGGGAATCCAGTGTCTTTCAGCCGTGGATGCCCGGACATCAGACCGGCACCATTGCCTTGTGCGGCCCGGCCGGCAGCACCACGCGGATGGCGTCCCCGCGCAGCACCTCGCCGCCCGCAATGACGACGGCCATCACACCAGCCTTCCTGACGAGCCTGTCGTCCGCATCCCGGTCTAGCGTCGCGGCCATCAGGCCCTTCTGGAAATCATCGAGCTGGTAGCAGGGGTTGCGCAGGCCGGTCAGCTCGACCACGGCACCGGTGCCCAGGTGCAGGCGCGCGCCCTCGGGCAGGGCCAGCAGGTCCAGGCCGCGGGTGGTGACGTTCTCGCCCAGTTCGCCAGGGCCGACGCGGAAACCCGCCGCGAGCAGTTCGTCGAACAACTCCGCGTGCATGAGATGGACCTGGCGCAGGTTGGGCTTGGCGGGATCGCGCGCGACGCGCGAGCGGTGCTTCACCGTGGCGCCCGAATGCGCGTCGCCCTCGACGCCGATGCCCTCGACCAGCCGGATGGACAGCTGGTTGGGCTTGGAGAACCCGTGGCGCGGACCGGCGCTGACGGCCAGCACCGTTACTCCTGTTGGCGCATCCATCAGTCCGCCTTGATCCCGGCGGTGCGGATGACCTTGCCCCACTTGGCGACTTCCGACGCGATATGCACGCCGAAGGCCTCGGGCGTGGAGCCGATCACCTCGTAGCCCTGCGCCTGCAGGTACTCGCGCACGTCGGGCTGGCCGAGTGCGCGCACCGCCTCGGTGTTCAGCCGCGCAATGACCTCGCGCGGCGTGCCGGCCGGCGCGAGCACGCCCTGCCACGAACTCACCTCGAAGCCGGGCATGCCGGACTCGGCTACCGTGGGCACCTCGGGTAGCGCGGGATGGCGCTTCGCGCCGGTCATCGCGATCGCGCGCAGCTTGCCGGCGCGGATGTGTTGCTGCGGCAGCAGAGGGTCGGCCCAGCTCACCATCACCTGCCCGCCGAGCAGGTCGTTGATCGCGCCGGCCGTGCCCTTGTAGGGCACGTGCAGCATGCTGATGCCGGCGGTCTGGTTGAACAGCTCGCCTGCCAGGTGCATGGAGGTGCCGTTGCCCGGTGTCGCATAGGTCACCGCACCGGGCCTGGCGCGCGCCAGCGCCACCAGTTCTGCGACGTTCTTCGCAGTAACCAAGGGATGGGCCACCAACACCAGCGGCACCGAGACCGCGAGGGTCACCGGCGCGAAGTCCTTCACCGGGTCGTAGCGCAGGTCGGATCGAAGCGCAGGCGCGGTCGCATGGCCGGTGACCACGAACAGCAGGGTGTAGCCGTCCGGCGCCGCCTTGGCGACGGCTTCCGTCCCTATGGTCATGCCGCCGCCGGGACGGTTGTCGACCAGCACCGGCTGGCCGAGCGTCGCGGGCATCTTCTCGGCCATGCGCCGCGCCAGCAGGTCGGTGGGACCGCCGGGCGGGAAGGGCACGACCATGCGCACCGGCTTGGACGGCCAGGGGGTCTGGGATTGGGATGTTCCGGGGAGCAGTGCCGCCAGCGCTGCGGCGGAGAACGCCGCGCGCAGCAGGGTCCTAGAAACGGACATAGTCGTAATCCAGCGCCGGCAGGTTGTTGATGCCGCGCAGCGGCGGGGCGATCCAGCCGGCGAGCTTCCCGCGCTCGCGCACCGGCTGCATGATGGCCGCGAGGTGCGCGCGGTCGGCGCCGGTCGGCAGCCATTCGGCGTGGCGCGCCTCGAAGCCGGCCGCGTCCACCGGCTCGCCCGAGGGCGTGAACGTGAGCCCCGAGTACACGCCGAACTTGCGGTTGAAGCGCTGCGAGGGCAGGCGCAGCGTGAAGTCCACCCCGGCACGCTGGATCAGCTTGTTCCAGCGGCTCATCAGCAGGTTCACTTCCTTCAGGTATTCCTGGCGCATCAGGCCGTTGAGCGCGTGCTTCATCGGCACGTCCACCTGGGTGAAGCCGCCGTCCTCGGCCTGCCTGCGCTCCACGGTCACGGCGTCCTCGAGGCTGCGGTGATCGGCGTAGCCGGACTCGTGCACCCGGCCCTTGATGCCGGCGAAGAAGGCGTCGGCCGCGCGCGGCGACTCGTCGTTGCCGAACAGGTCATAGATGCGCGGCGCCCAGAAGTTGAAAAAGCGCTGGATGGTGGCGAGGTTGATGCCGCCGTGCGGTGCCACGTCATCGGTGTCGTGCTGCTTCATCAGCTCCAGCGTGCGCGTCACCACCCGGCGCAGCCCGTCCTCGCCGATGAACATGTGGTGCGCTTCCTCGGTGAGCATGAATTGCGTGGTGCGCGCCAGCGGGTCGAAGGCCGACTCGGACACCGAGTGCAGCTGGTACTTGCCATCGCGGTCGGCGAGGAAGCACCACATGAAGAAGGACAGCCAGTCGTCCACCGGGTTGTTGAACGCATCCAGGATGCGCGGCGCGTCGCCGGACCCGGAGCGCCGCGCGAGCAGGCCCTCGGCGTCGTCGCGGCCCTCGGCCCCGAAGTGCTCGAACAGCAGGTGCACCATGGCCCACAGGTGGCGGCCTTCCTCGACCGAGAACTGCATCAGGTTGCGCAGGTCGTACAGCGAGGGCGCGGTGAGCGACAGGCGCCGGCTCTGTTCCACCGAGCCCGGCTCGGTGTCGCCCTGGGTGACCAGCAGCTTGTGCAGGTAGCCGCGGTGCTCGGAGGGAACCGCCTGCCACACCGGCTGCCCGGCCACGTCGCCGAACAGCGCGCGGCGCTCCGGCTTCGCATGCGCCTGGAACACGCCCCAGCGGTACTGCGACAGCGGCACGTGGCCGTACTGCGCCCAGCCGTCTGCGTCCACGCCCACCGGCGTGCGCAGGTAGACCTCGTTGTCGCGTATGCCGGCCGGCCCCTGGTCCAGCCACCATTCGCGGTAGCGGCCCTGGAACCACTCCAGCATGCCGCGCAGTTCCGGACGCCCGGCCAGGCCGATGTTGTTCGGGACGGCGCTGCTGAGGTCGACGGCGGTCATGGGGATTCCCGTTGCGTGAGGCTCACCGGAGCGACCCGGCCGGGCCGCGCAGGTTTCAGTCGTAGGACGCGATGCAGTCGATCTCGACGTTCACGCCCTTCCTGTGCGGGGTGCCGCCCACGCAGGTGCGCGTGACCTTCTCGCCCGCCATGTACTCGCGGAACGCCTCGTTGAAGGCCGGGAAGTCCTCGGTGTTGCGCAGCGTGACGCGCATGTTCACCACTTGCGCCATGGTCAGGCCGGCGGCATCGAGGATGCGCGCCAGGTTGTCCAGCGTGCGGCGTGCCTGCACCGCGATGTCGCCGGCGACCACCTCGCGGGTGGCCGGGTCCAGCGGGCCCTGCCCGGAGACGAACAGCAGGTTGCCGGCGCGGATGGCCTGCGCAAGCGGCGAGGGCTTGGACTTGTCGGTGAAGCCGGTGACGGGTGCGTCGGGGGAGGTGACGATTTGCTTGGCCATGGTATGCGGGTTTCCTACTCGAAGGCTGCCTTGATTTCAGGCGGGATGGGAAAGGCTTTGAGCCGCTTGGGGTCGTCTTCACGCGGGCGCGCCCAGACCCGCACCTCGTAGCCCTCGACCGCGCGCACGCCGCGGTTGATGACCGCGTGGCGCATCTCGAAGGTCTTCTCGTTCCACTTGCCGATGCTGGTCTCGATGGTGATCTCGTCGCGGAACAGGCAGGGCGCGAGGAAATTCGCCTTGGCCTCGACGATGGGCAGGCCGCTGATGCCGTACTTGGCCATCAGCGTGTCCCAGTCCATGCCCACCGAGTCGAAATACATGCGCGCCGACTCGTCGAACCAGGCGAAGTAGTTGGGATAGAACACGATCTTGGCCGGGTCGGTGTCGCCCCAATGGACGATGACCTTGTGGTGGTAGACCTTCAAGCGCTGGCTTTCATCGGGTTGGCTTTCATTGTCCTGCGGCCTTCGCGGCTTCGCGCAGCTTGAAACGCTGCACCTTGCCGGTGGCGGTGCGGGGGATTTCGCTCACCACGCGCACCTCGCGCGGGCACTTGTAGACCGACAGGCGCCCGACCAGCGACTGCTGGATCCCGGCGGCCAGCGCCTCGGGGTCGGCGCCCGGATCGTTGGGCAGCACGAACAGCGCCAGGCGCACCAGGCCCTCGGCATTGGCCGCGCCCACCACCGCGGCATCGGCCACGCCGGGCAACTTCAGCACCTCGTCCTCGATCTCCGCCGGGCTGACCCACTGGCCGGAGATCTTCAGCATGTCGTCGGCGCGGCCTTCCTGGAAGTAGTAGCCGTCGGCGTCGCGCACGTACATGTCGCCGGTGCGGAACCACGGCCCGTGGAACGCGCCGTTGGAGCGCGCCTGGTTGTTCCAGTAGCGGTCGGCGGTGGAGGCCATCTGCACCCAGAGCACGCCGGGCTGGCCCGCGCCCTCGATCATCCGGCCGTCTGCGTCGCGCAGTTCGACGCGGGTGTTCGGCGTGGGCTTGCCCGAGGAACCGTCGCGCACCTCGCCCGGCCGGTTGGCCAGCATCATGAAGATGGTCTCGGTGGTGCCCATCGCGTCGATCAGGTCGTGGCCGGTGGCCTCGCGCCAGCGCTGCTGCAGCACCACCGGCAGGCGTTCGCCGGCCGAGACGCAGTGGCGCACGCCGGCGAAGCGCTCCTTCGTCGCCACGCCGTCGCGCAGCAGGTTGCGGTACAGCGTGGGCACGGAGAAGAACAGCGTGGGCTGGTGCCGGTCCATCACGCGGGCGATGGTCGCGCTGTCGGGCCAGGCGTCCAGCAGCACCGTGGTCGCGCCCAGCGTGAAGCTCGCGAAGAGGCTGTTGGAGTTGGCGTAGGCGAAGAACAGCTTGGAGGTGGCGAACAGCCGGTCCTCCTGGTGGCCGCCCAGCACGCCCGAGCAGAAGTCCAGGCAGGACAGCACGTTGTGCTGCAGGTGCACCGCCGCCTTGGGCGTGCCGGTGGTGCCCGAGGTGTACATCCACAGCGCCATGTCGTCCGGGGACATGGGCACCGCCTCCATGCGCTCCGACGCCCCCTCCAGCAGGGACTCGAAGGTGCCCATGCCGGCGGGGGCCACGCCGCTGGGCGCGCCGGTGACGAACACCTTCGGCGGCTCGGCGAGCTGGGACGCGATCGCCTGGTAGGTGGGCAGGAACTCCGCGTCCACCAGCAGCACCGTGGCGCGGCTGTCGGCGAGGAAGAAGGCCAGTTCGTAGGGCGCGCAGCGCACGTTGATCGCCACCGTGACCCCGCCCGCCTTGATCGTGCCCAGGTAGGCCGCGACCATGTCGGGCGTGTCCTTGAGCAGCAGCATCACGCGGTTCTCGCGCCGCACGCCGGCACGCGCGAGCGCGTTGCCGAAGCGGTTCACCCGCGCCAGCAGCTGCGCGTAGCCCATCGCCTCGTCATTGAACAGGATGGCCGGCTTGTCCGGGTGCTGCGCCACGCGCTCGGGCGAAAGCACCGCGTCGGCGGCATTCATCATGGTCAGGGAAAGCGCGGCAGCGCCGCTGGCGGGGGCTTGCATGGCCCGGTGATTCTACCGCGACGGGGCGGGCGCCCCGTCGCGGGTACGTCCCGGACGGGCGGCTACAGCTTGGCCGCCACCCAGTCGGCGCAGATCTGCAGCGCCGGCAGGTGGTTGTCGAACTGGGTGTGGGCCGCGCCGCCGTTCTTGCCGTCGAACACCACCATCTGCTTGTCCTTCGAGCCGAGGGCGGCGTACATCGCGTGCGCGTCCTCCATCAGCACCTGCAGGTCCTCGGCCCCGTGCATCACCAGGAAGGGGCACTGGATGCGGTCGGCGAAACCGGCGATGCGGAAGTCCTTCACCGCCTCGATGCCGGCCTCCATGGTGTCGGTGCCGGTGATGAACATCAGCTGGAAGCGTGGCGCGGCGACGATGCCGCCGGTGGTCACGCGCCGCACCCAGACGCGGTGGTAGTCGTAGATCGCGCCCCAGGCGGCGGCGGCCTTCAGGCGCGGCTCGAAGGCCGCAGCGCGGGCGATGTAGTAGCCGCCCAGGCTGGAGCCGACGATGCCGATGCGCGAAGGATCGACCTCGGCGCGTTTTTCCAGCCAGTCGATGGCCGCGCCCACCGGCTTCTCGTAGTCGTGGCGCGTCACCAGCTTGTTCACCCGCAGCGCCTCGCCGATGCCGGGCGTGTCGATGAACAGGCAGTTCACGCCGCGCGCGGCGAACTGCAGCCGGGCGCGCAGGTACCAGAGCTCCTTGGTGGTATCCAGGCCGCAGATGAAGATCGCGGTCGGGTGCTTGCCGGAGGGGTTGGCCGCATTGGGCGACTGGGCCGGTACGAAGTACGCCGGCAGGGTGCTGCCCTCAAAGGGCACCATCACGCGCTCGATCGGGTGGCTGCTGGCCGCGCGCGCCGCGTCGAAGGTGCGCAGCACCTCGCGGTAGGAGGCCATGCGCGCAGGTTCCGCCGGCGGGATGAAGTGCTCGGAGATGGTGTGGTACAGGCTGGACAGGAACAGGTTCTCGGCCCTGGTATGGCTGGAGGCGCCCGGCGCGTTGGCGCGTTCCTCCAGCATGCGCGCGAGCCACGCCCACTCGTCATGCCAGGCGGCGTCGTCGCCGACCTTGGGCTTGAGGCGCTCGTGCACCAGCGCGATGTCGCCCAGCTGCCCGCCGGCCGAGAACGCCAGTAGGGTGTTGTAGGACCAGCGGTAGTTGCCTTCGAAGAATGAGTACATGGCTTTGTCGTTGTCTGTCGGGCTTGTTTGTCGGGCTTGCTCGTCGGACTTGCTTGTCGGCCTTACTTGTCCGGATCGGTGTCGAGGGTGACCGGCGGCATCACCGGCTTGCCACCCTGGATTTTCATGCGCTGGCGGCACTTCTCTGCGTCCAGCGGCGCGAGGCGCTTGAGCGGCTTGCGGGTGTAGATGGTGATCTCGATGTTGGGGCCGTGGCCGACGTTCTGGTGGGCCACGCCGCGCGGGATCACCGTCATCTCGCCCTCGTTGATGGTGATCGGGCCGGTCTCGGAGTTGAGCGTGCGCGCGCCCTTGTACTGGAAGGCCACTTCGTCGGCGCCCAGGTTGCGGTGCCAGCCGCCCTGCTCGCGGTCGCAGTTGGCCACCTCGATGATCACGTCGTCGTTGGCGAACAGCACCAGCGGCATGAAGCCGTTGACCATGTCCACGCCGGTCACGGTCTTGCCGTCGAAGATGTCGTTGAGGGAGATCTTCTCCATCTTCCGGCCGCCCTCGGTCGCGCCCTTCTTGAGCTCGTCCTCGTCGCGCTCGATCACCCAGCGCTTCTCGGTGCCGTCGCCCCAGTCGTTGATCGACGGACCCCAGTGCGTGACGAACTCCTTGGTCTTCTTGCCCATGATGCCTCCCGGTGGGTTGGATTGCGCATGATAAGGCGGCGGCGCGATGCCGGCTGGCGCCGCGGATCGGTGCTAGGCGGCGCGGCGCTCCTGCACGGTGATCAGCCACGCCATGAGCAGCCCGACGGCCGCTGCGCCCAGGATCAGCCAGAGCACCGCGTGCCAGCCGCCGGCCAGGGTCACCACCGTGGCCGACAGCGGCGGGCCGGCGAAGATGCCGATGTTGGTGAGTTGCACGATCAGGCCCTGGATCGCGCCGGCCTCGGCCGGGGTGCGTGCGTACTTTGCGCCGCCGGACAGCGCGCTGGCGGCGATCGGGCCGCAGGCCACCGAGTAGGACAGCATCAGCGCGTAGCGCATCCAGTCGGGCAGGGACTCGGTGAACATGCCGATGAACAGCAGCGAGGTGAGCATGAAGCAGCCGCCGATGATGTGGCCGCGCCGCCAGCCCCGGTGCAGCATCAGCCCGCCGATCACGCTGCCCAGCACGTTCACCGCGACGAAGCCCGCGGTCAGCAGCGCGGCCTGCGCGCCGCTCGCCCCGCGCGTGCCCAGCAGGTAGGTCGGCAGCCACACCATCACCGCGTGGAACTGGATGGTGTACATGCCGAAGGCCGCGCCCAGCATCCAGGGCACGGGCTGGGACAGCGAGGAACGGATGTCGGCCAGCGAGCGCTTCACCGCGGTCGCGCTGGCGTACTCGCGCGACTGCGATAGCAGCATCGCGGCGCAGACGGCGCCCAGCAGCGCGGTGGCGATCCACATCGACTGCCAGCCCAGCGCGGTGATCATCCAGGCGCCGGCCACCAGCATGGCCGAGGTGCCGGCCGGCATGTAGGACGACCAGGCGCCCAGCGCGAAGCCGCGGTGCGCGGGCAGGGTGGCGGCGGCGATCAGCGCGGGCGCGGCCACGGTGACCGAGACGAAGCCCAGTCCCTCCAGCACGCGCGAGGCGAACAGCAGCACCGCGCTGTTCGTGTCCATGCCGGACATCGCGCCGGCGATGCCGCCGACGATGAAGCAGCCCATGCCGAACAGGCAGAAGCGCAGCGCGCCGATACGGTCGGACACCAGGCCGAAGAAGATCGCGGCGCTGGCGGCGATCAGGTTGAACATCGCGGCCAGCCACCCGGTCTGCACCAGGGTCAGGCCGAACAACGGCTGCAGGATGGGCAGCGAGGGCGGCATTTTGCCCATGACCGCGCCGCCGGCCACGCCGGCGAAGTAGGCCCAGAAGGCGGCGTTCCAGTTGCTCGCGGTGCGGACCGGAACCCCCGCCGGTCCGGCTGCCGTGGTGCTGCTCAAAGCCCGCTCACAGTATCCAGCCCGCTCCCGCCTTCTCGGCGATGGCCTTCAGTTGCGCGAGCAGCGCGTCCGGCACCGGTACGCCGTCGCGGCTGCGCTCGGCCATCGCCGCCAGTTCCGGGTCGCCCGGCACCAGCACCGGCTGCGCCGGGTCGGCCGGACGCGAACCGTGCAGCGCGTCCATCATGTCGTCCAGGTCTTCCTCGAACTCGCCCGGCGCGCGGAACGCGGTCGGGTTGATGGTCATGAAGAAGTGGCCGATGTTGTGGCGAACTTCATCCGGGTGGCGCGCCTGCTTGGTGGGCGCGTACCAGGCCCCGGCCAGCATGGAGCACAGCACCTCCACCATCGCGGCCAGGCCGTAGCCCTTGTGGCTGCCCAGCGGGCGCGTGCCGCCCAGGGGCGTCAGCCTGATCCCCTGTTTCAATGCCGCCGCCGCGTCGGGCTGCGGCTTGCCGTCGTGATCCACCACCCAGCCCTCGGGCATGGGCTTGCCGTGCAGGTCGGCGAGCTTGACCTTGCCCACCGCCACAGTGGAGGTCGCCATGTCCAGGTAGAACACCTGCTTGCTGCCCGGCGCGGCGAAGGAAATCGGGTTGGTGCCGAACATCGGCTGCGCGCCGAAGGCCGGCACGATCACCGGGCTCCACACCGAGGTGAACGACAGGCCGATCAATCCGGCGTCGGCCGCGAGCAGCGAATAGGCCCCGGCCGCGCCGTAGTGGTTGGAGCCACGCACCGCGATCGCGGACAGGCCCGCGCCGCGGCCCTTGGCGATCGCCATCTCCATCGCCATGGTCGAGGGCACGTGGCCCAGGCTCGCGTCGGCGTCGAGCAGCGCGGTGACCGCGGTCTCGCGCAGCACCTTGATCGCCGGCCGGAAGTTGAGCCGGCCTTCGGTGCGCAGCTGCTCGTAGAGCACGACCAGCGCCACGCCGTGCGAGTCGATGCCGCGCAGGTCGGCGTGCGCCAGCCGCGCGGCGGTGGTGGCCGCGTGTTCCGGGGACATGCCCCAGGCGGCGAGGATGGCTTCGGTCTGCTGCTGCAGCCTGGGTTGGGGAATGCGCATGGTGGACGGGGCCCTAGTTCGCGGTGGCGGGCAGCGTCTCGGCCACCGGCGTGAGCAGCGGCCGGCCGGCGAAGAACGCGTCGATGTTGGCGATCATCAGGTCGCCCATCGCGCGGCGCGTGTCGTGGGTCGCGCTGCCGACGTGCGGCTGCAGCACCACGTTGTCCAGCTTGAAGAAGCCCTCGGGCACCTTGGGTTCCTCGTCGAACACGTCCAGCGCCGCGGCGCCGAGCGAGCCGTCGGACAGGCAGCGCAGCAGCGCCTGCTCGTCCACCACCGAACCACGCGCCACGTTGATGAGCACGCCCTGCGGTCCGAGCGCCTTCATCACCTGCTCGTTGACGATGTGGCGCGTCTCCGCGCCGCCCGGGACGATGGCCACCAGGAAGTCGCTCTGCTTCGCCAGTTCCAGCGTGTTGGCGCAGTAGGTGTAGGGCAGGTCGGTGGCGCGGCGGCGCGAGTGGTAGGCCACCGGCATGCGCCAGGCCTCGGCCATCTTCGCGATGTCGCGGCCGATGCGGCCCATGCCCAGGATGCCGATGCGCTTGCCTATCACCTGCTG
>CAIVVS010000094.1 GCA_903909415.1 uncultured Pseudomonadota bacterium
CGTTGTGAACATTCGGGGCAGGTAACCCAATCGCGAATCTTGCCCTTCTCGCGATATGTGACTGGTCTACGGAGACCGTTACTGACGAAGCCCCACCCATTGCAAATTGCGCAGTTTGGATTTCCCCCCTGACATGTGCAGGGCTTGCTCATCGGTAAGGTCATTTTTGCCTACCAAGATTGCGGTTCAAATTGCCGTCTAGGCCAGCTTCTGTACAAGCTCCGACGCCTTTAGATGGGTGTACCGCTTCAGCATTTGCATCGTCTTGTGTCCGCTAATGCTAGCGACTTCCATCGGGTTCAAGCCCAACTCAAACAGCCGTGAAACTGCTTCGTGGCGTAGGTCGTGGAAGCGTAGGTCTTCCAACCCTGCCGCCTTGACCGTCCTGCACCATACATTCTCCAGACTGTCGGACCTTTGCCAAGTCCAGAAAACCCGTCCGTCGTGGATATGGCGGGGAAGACTGGTAATGGCTGCTACGGCAGCAGTGCTTAGGGGGACTTGCCGGGCGTCTCCCGTCTTGGTGTCCGGGAGAGTGGCAACGCGGCTTTGTAGGTCAACGTGCCTCCACTGAAGGGCCAGGATTTTCCCCATCCGCATCCCTGTCTGGATGGCGAACTTCACCACCGGAGCCAGCATAGGGGCGCGGGTGGCTTCACAGGCGGCTATGAGCCTGTCCTCCTCGCCTACCAGCAGTCGGCGGTCCCGGCCCCTCGCGACAGACGGGCGTCGGACCAGTTTGGCGGGGTTGACCGGGAGGGCGATTCCCCAGTCTTTGGCGGCTACGTCAAACAGGTGGGAGAGGGAATTGATTTCCTTCACCACGGTAGCGCCAGCAATGCCGGATGCCAGCCGCTCGTCCCGATAGGTAGCGATGTGGGAGCTACGGAGGGCGGCGGGTGAGAACGCCCCAAAGCGCAACTTAAGGGCGTTCAGGCGCTGTTTCTCACGCCTTGCGGACTTCTTTTTCGGGGTGACTTCGGACAGGTAGCGGTTTATCAGTTCCGCAATCGTGGTGCGTTCGGCTTCGCTGCGGTCAACGAATACGCCCCGGTCCATTTCGGATTCCAATAGCCTCGCCCATCGGGCTGCTTCCGCCTTGGTCTTGAAGGACTTGGCCGCTGGACGTGTGCCAAGGCGGCGCACTTGCGCCTGCCAGTTCCCGCTTTTGAGTTGCCTGATGTTTGCCACCGTCGCACTCCCACTGTGATGGGCGTGTGATGGCAAGGGTGGGCGAGGGCAAAGCGGATTCTCTAAGCCCTTGAATTACTTGGTGCCCCGGAGACGAATCGAACGTCCGACCTGCCCCTTAGGAGGGGGCCGCTCTATCCACTGAGCTACCGGGGCCGCCTTGCGAAGGGGCGTATTCTACCCGCTGCGGCAACCCGCACCTCCGTTGCAAAGGCATTGAATGGCCGGGGGTTTCCTGCTAGTTTGCTGGCCTTCTGGGAGGGCTGCCACGGCGCGATGAACGCGTCGCAGGGCGGCCGTTTGCATGTCATCGTCCATCACCATATCCGATTCGCCTGCCGGTCCATCCGCTGCGTCCCCGCAGCCCATCTGCGAGCCGGCGCTCGCCACCGCCGCGTCCCCCGGCGGGGGCACGCTGGTCACTTTGGGTGGCGCCTGGGACATCCGGGCTCTTGAGGAGCACGCGCGCGCACTGCAGCGGCAACTCGCGGCGCTGCCGGCGGGGGCCGGCTGGAACCTCGAGGGCGTGCAGCGCCTGGACCATATCGGCGCGCTGCTGCTGTGGCGCGCATGGGGTCGCAAGCGACCGGCGCAGCTCGCCATGCGCCCGGAGCATGGCGTGTTCTTCGAGCACTTGGGCGGCGAGGGCGAGTACGTGGACACGCGCGCGCGTCCCGACCCGCTGGCGGGCGTGCGCCACCTCGGTGAGTTCGTGTTCCTGTGCCGCGAACATGCGGTCGGGCTGGTCGCGCTGCTCGGCCAGCTGGTGATGGACACGCTGGCGATGCTGCGCCACCCGCAGCGCGGGCCCTGGCGCGAGGTGTCGGCCAGCATCTTCCGCGTCGGCACGCAGGCGCTGGGCATCACCGCCGGCGTGGGCTTCCTGATCGGCGTCGTGCTGTCCTACCTGTCCTCCGAGCAGCTCAAGGCCTTCGGCGCCAACGCCTTCATCGTCAACATACTGGGCATAGGCATCATCCGCGAGCTCGGTCCGGTGATCTGCGCGGTGCTGGTGGCGGGGCGCTCGGGCTCGGCGATCACCGCACAGTTGGGCGTGATGCGCGTCACCGAGGAACTGGACGCGCTGTCGGTGATGGGCATCCCGCACACCGTGCGCCTGGTGCTGCCCAAGGTGCTGGCGCTGGCCATCGCCATGCCGCTGCTGATCATGTGGACCTCGTCGATCGCGCTGTTCGGCGGGTCGATCGCCTCGCAGTTGCAGCTGGGCATCAGCATCAACCAGTTCCTCACCGGCATCCCGGCAGCGGTGCCCACGATCAACCTGTGGATAGGCATAGGCAAGGGCGTTGTGTTCGGTGCGCTGATCGCGCTGGTGGCCTGCCACTTCGGCATGCGCATCGAGCCCAACACAGAGAGCCTGGGCATAGGGACCACGAATTCCGTGGTGACCTCGATCACCGTGGTGATCCTCGCCGACGCGATCTTCGCCATCCTGTTCAACGACGTCGGGATCGCGCTGCTGTGAGCGGCTCGCCCGTTTCGGTCCCGTCATCCGTCGACCTGCCCCCGCAGGACGGCGCGCCCGTGATCGAAGTCAGCGGCCTGTGGACGCAGTTCGGCGACCACGTGGTGCACAAGGACGTGAACCTCACGGTGCGCGCGGGCGAGGTGGTGTCGCTGGTCGGCGGCTCGGGCAGCGGCAAGACCACGCTGCTGCGCCAGCTGCTCGGCCTGGAGCGCCCGGCGCGCGGCAACGTGTCGATCTTCGGCATCCCGCTGCACGGCTCGCCGCCGGAGATGGTCAAGAAGATCCGCAAGCGCTGGGGCATGCTGTTCCAGCAGGGCGCGCTCTACAGCGCGCTGTCGGTGTTCGACAACATCGCGCTGCCGCTGCGCGAGCTGCGTGCCTTCGACGAGGGCTTCATCCACGACATGGTGATGCTCAAGCTCGACATGGTGGACATCGAGCGCCGGCATGCGGCCAAGATGCCCTCGGACCTGTCCGGCGGCATGATCAAGCGCATCGCGCTGGCGCGCGCGCTGGTGCTGGAGCCGGAGCTGGTGTTCCTGGACGAGCCGACCGCCGGCCTGGACCCGGACCGCAGCGAGTCCTTCGTGTCCCTGATCCAGCAGCTGCACCGCGAGCTGAACCTCACCGTGGTGATGGTGACCCACGACCTGGACTCGCTGGTATCGCTGTCCAGTTCCATCGCGGTGCTGGCCGAGCAGCGCGTGCTGGTGCACGGCACGTTGGCCGAGGTAGTGCGGGTGGACCACCCCTTCATCCGCAAGTTCTTCCTCGGCGAGCGCGGCTTGCGCGCGTTGATGGCGGCGGCCGAACCGGTCGACGCCCCGGCCCCGACCGTGCCCGGCAGGCATGGGCCTGAAAAGTGACTAAGTGGCTGATTAACATGAATATTCTGGAGTCCTGACATGGAAAACCGCGCGCACGCCCTGGCCGCCGGACTGTTCACGCTGATCCTCGGCGCGGCCCTGGTGGCGCTGGGCTTCTGGTTCTCGAAAAAGGACGATGCCCAGCGCATTCCCTACATGGTCACGACCACCGGCAACGTGGCCGGCCTGAAGGCCGAGGCGCCGGTGCGCTACCGCGGCGTGGAGGTCGGCAGCGTGGAGTGGATACGCATCGACCCGGTGAACCGCGGCCGCATCCAGATCCGCATTGCGGTGGACGCGGCCACGCCGGTGACCAAGGCGACCTTCGCGCAGCTGGGCTACCTCGGCGTCACCGGCCTGGCCTTCGTGTCGCTGTCCGACAGTGGCGAGGCCTCCGAGCCGCTGGTGAGCAGCGCCGAGCAAGTGGCCACGATACGCATGCGCCCGTCCATCATCGACTCCGGCGAGGACCTGCTGTCCACGCTGGGCGAGGTCGCCGAGGGCCTGTCGGACCTGCTCGACGAGGAGAACCAGCAGCGCTTCCGGCGCACGCTGGCCAACGTGGAGGCCGCCACCGCCAAGGCCGCCGCGATCGCCGACCGGCTGGCGCCCGCCATCCAGGAAGTACCGGCGCTGGTGGGCGAGGCGCGCGGCGCGCTGCGCGAGACGCGCGCCGCCGTGGGCAACCTGACGACCACGGCGCAGGGCGTGGCCGCGCGCGCCGGCGAACTCGCCGGCAACCTGAACACGCTGGCCCTCAAGCTGGACGGGCGCATGGACAACTTCACGCGCGCCGCCGACAGCGTCGCCGCCGGCGTGGATGACGTGAGCGCCACCGCGCGCGTGGTGCAGGAGGAGACCCTGCCGCGCCTGAATTCGCTGGCCACGGAAGTGCAGCGCCAGTCGCGCGCCGTCGACCGGGTGATCCAGAACATCGGGGACGCGCCGCAGAGCCTGGTGTTCGGCCCCCCGCCGCCGCGTCCGGGTCCGGGTGAGCCCGGCTTTTCAGCAGGAGCAGCACGATGAACATGGCGATGAATGCAGCGATGGGAACTGTGGTGAAAGCCCCGGCCGCAGGCAGGGCGCGCCATGCGGTCCTTGCGGCCTGCGTGTTCCTTGGCGCCTGCGGCGTCGCCCCCACCGGCGGCCCGCCGCAGGCGAGCTTCGACTTCGGGCCGGCGCCGGTCGCCGCGCCAGCCGGCGCGCGCATCGCGCAGCCGCTGATGGTGGCCGACATCACCGCGCCGGCCTGGCTGGATGCGCCTTCGGTGATCTACCGGCTTGCCTACGTGAATGCGGCCGAGCCGCGCAGCTACGCGTACAGCCGCTGGGTGATGTCGCCGGCGGCGCTGATGACCCAGCGCCTGCGCGCGCTGGTGGCCGCGGCGACGCCGGGCGGCGTGATCTCGCCCTCGGACGGCATCCGCGCCGAGACCGTGCTGCGCGTGGAACTCGAGGAGTTCACCCACAGCTTCGACGCGCCGCAGTCGTCCCGCGCGCTGGTGCGGGTGCGCGCGAGCCTGGTGTCCAACCGCGCCCTGGTGGCGCAGCGGGTGATCGACGTGTCCCGCCCGGCCACCGCCCATGACGCGGCCGGCGGCGCGGCGGCGCTGGCCGCGGCGGCGGATGAGGCGATCGTGCAACTGGTCGGCTGGGTCGCCACCACGAAGCGCTGAGCCGCATGGACGCGGCCGCGCGCGAGGAGACCGAGCGCAACCGGCGCCTCTGGGAGGCCAAGCCGGTGCTGCGCCGGATCTACCGCGGCTTCCACGAGGCGATCGCGGCGCGCCTCGCGCCCGCATCGCTCGGCGCGGTGGTGGAACTGGGCTCGGGCATCGGCAACATCCGGGAGGTCATTCCCGGCTGCCTGCGCACCGACCGCTTCGCCGCGCCGGGCCTGGACCGGGTGGAGGATGCCTATTCGCTGTCCTTCGCCGACGGTTCGGTGTCCAACCTCATCCTCTTCGACGTCTTCCACCACCTGCGCCATCCCGGCGACGCGCTGGCCGAGTTCGCGCGCGTGCTGGCGCCGGGGGGCAGGGTGGTGGTGTTCGAGCCCTGCGTGAGCCTGCTCGGGCGACTGGTCTACGGCGCCATGCACCCCGAGCCGCTGGCGCTGGGCGCGCCCATTGCGTGGCGGTCCGCGCCCGGCGCTGCACCTGAGGCTGCCTACTACGCGGCACAGGGCAACGCCTGGCGCATCTTCGTGCGCGGCGAGTGCGCCGGCGGCCTCGCGGACTGGCGCATCACCGAGGTGACCCGCATGTCGGCGATCAGCTACGTCGCGAGCGGCGGCTACTCGGGGCCGCAGTTGTACCCTGACGCCGCCCTGGGCCTGATGCGCATGCTGGACCGCGTGTGCGACCGGATGCCGGCGCTGTTCGCCACGCGCCTGCTGGTGGTGCTGGAGAAGCCGCCCGACGCCGCGTCGCCGGCAGCCCCGGTTTGATTTCAGCCGGGCCCCGCCGCATAATTCCCCGATGGAACACGCCGTCTCCGACCCCGGAATCGCAGTGCCCGCCGACCCCGGCAGGCAGGATGCCGGCGCGAGCCTCGTCCAGCGCGCCTGGATGCTTGCCGGGGCCGTGCTGCTGGTCGCCGTCGTGGTGCTGACCTTCCGCGCCTACCTCGACCCGGCGATGCTCATCGACATCGCGAACCTGCGGTTCTGCAGCTAGTGGCCGGACCGGCCGAGGTCCTGGACTTCTGGTTCGGCGCGCCGGACTCTCCCGAGCGCGGCCGTGCCCGCAAGGCCTGGTTCATCAAGTCCGACGCGTTCGACCAGTCGATCCGAGAGCGCTTCGCCGCCACCACGCTGGCGGCACGCCGGGGCGAACTCGACCACTGGTCCGACACGCCGCTGGCCGGCCTCGCCCTGCTCATCCTGCTGGACCAGTTTCCGCGCAACCTCCATCGCGGTTCGGCCGACGCCTTTGCCTCCGACGCGCGCGCGTTGTCGGTGGCCCGCACCCTGCTCGGGCGCGGCTTCGACCGCGTGCTGCGCCCGGTGGAGCGCCTGTTCGTCTACCTCCCGTTCGAGCACAGCGAGGACCTCGCGGTGCAGCGCACCAGCCTCGCGCTGTTCGAGGCACTCGCACGCGACGGGCAGGACAATGTCGACTATGCGCGGCGCCACTACGAATTCATCCTGCGCTTCGGCCGCTTTCCACACCGCAATGCGGCGCTGGGCCGCGTGTCCACGCCGCAGGAACTCGCGTTCCTCGCGCAACCCGGTTCCTCCTTCTGAGCATCGGCCGGCGCGCCGGTGCGCAACCGGCGCGATCCGCATGGACCGACATGACGCCTGACACGCCATCCGACAAGCCGCTGCATGGCACCGAGCCACCCTCGGCCTGGGTCGCCCGCTGGATCGGCGCGATCGCGCCGGGCGCGGAAGTGCTGGACCTCGCTTGCGGCAGGGGAAGGCATGCGCGCCTCGCGGCCGCCCGCGGCCACCGCGTCGTGGCGCTGGATCGCGACGCGCAGGCCCTGGCGACGCTCGCCGGCGTGCCGGGCATCGATGTGCTGCAGGCCGACATCGAGGCGGCGCCGTGGCCGCTCGGGGCCGGCCGGTTCGGCGGGATCATCGTCACCAACTACCTGCACCGGCCGCTGTTCGCGCCGCTGGTCGCATCGCTGGCGCCCGGCGGCGTGCTGATCTACGAAACCTTCGCGCGCGGCAACGAGCGTTTCGGCAGCCCGCGCAATCCGGCCTTCCTGCTGGAACCCGGCGAGTTGCTGGCTGTCTCAGGCTTGGGGCTGTGCGTGCTCGGGTTCGAGCAAGGCCTTGTTTCGCAGCCGAAATCGGCACAGGTGCAGCGCCTGTGCGCGGTGCGGGAAAGCGCGCCCGATCGGGCGCTGGACTGAGCCAGAAATCCGCCTTTGCATCAAGCGTTTGCGTTAAAATGGAGGCCTCTTTGGGTAGGCAAGCGGAGCACTCCATGGTCAGCGGAAGCATCGTCGCAATCGTCACCCCGATGCACGAGGACGGGCGCATCGACACCGAGCGTTTCCGCTCGCTGATCGACTGGCACATCAAGGAAGGCACCGACGGCATCGTCGTGGTCGGCACCACGGGCGAATCGCCCACGGTCAATTTCGACGAGCACAAGGAACTGATCCGCGTCGCCGTCGACCACGCCAAGGGCCGCATCCCCATCATCGCGGGAACCGGCGCGAATTCCACCGCCGAGGCCATCGAACTCACCGAGTCGGCGAAGAAGGCCGGCGCGCAGGCCTACCTGTCGGTCGTGCCCTACTACAACAAGCCGACGCAGGAAGGCCTGTACCGGCACTTCCGCGCGGTCGCCGAGAAGGTCGACCTGCCGCAGATCATGTACAACGTGCCCGGGCGCACCGTGGCCGACCTGTCCAACGACACCACCATCCGCCTGTCGCAGGTGCCGAACATCGTCGGCATCAAGGACGCCACCGGCAACATCGAGCGCGGCAGCGACCTGCTGCGCCGGGTGCGCGCCGACTTCCTGGTGTATTCGGGCGACGACGCCACCTGCCTCGCGCTGACGCTGCTGGGCGGCAAGGGCGTGATCTCGGTCACCGCCAACGTCGCGCCGCGCCTGATGCGCGAGATGTGCCGCGCCGCGCTGGCCGGCGACCTGGCCACCGCGCGCAGGCTGAACAACAAGCTGCTGCCGCTGCACCAGAAGCTGTTCGTCGAGGCCAACCCGATTCCGGTGAAGTGGGCCGTGGCACAGCTCGGCCTGATCGGCAGCGGCCTGCGCCTGCCGATGACGCCGTTTTCCCCCGAGTTCCACGAGACGGTGCGCGAGGCGATGCGCGCGGCCGACATCACGCTGTCGGCGCAACCCGGCCTGCGCGTGGTGGAAGGCAAGGGCGCATGAGCATGCGCCGCGCGATGGTCATGGCGATGGTGGCGGGCGCGGGCATGCTCGGCGGGTGCAGCCTGCCGTTCATGGACCAGTCCAACTCCATCGAGTACAAGTCGGCCGGCAAGCTGCCGCCGCTTGAAATCCCCCCGGGGTTGTCCAGCCCGACCCGCGAGGACCGCTTCGCGGTGCCGGACGTGCCCGGCAGCCAGCCGTCCACCTATTCCGAGTACGCCGCGCAGCGCGCCGGACAACCGCGCCCCGGCGCGGTCACCGACCTGCTTCCCACGGTGGCCAAGGTGCGCCTGGAGCGATCCGGGTCGCAGCGCTGGCTGGTGGTGAACGAGCAGCCCGAGAAGCTCTGGCCGGTGGTCAAGGAGTTCTGGCAGGAGGTCGGCTTCCTGGTGCGGGTCGAGGCGCCCGAAGCCGGCGTGATGGAGACCGACTGGGCCGAGAACCGCGCCAAGATTCCGCAGGATTTCATCCGCAGCACCATCGGCCGGCTGTTCGAGGGCGCCTACTCGACCGCCGAGCGCGACAAGTTCCGCACGCGCCTGGAGCGCGGCAGCGAAACCGGCACCACCGAGGTCTACATCAGCCATCGCGGCGTGCAGGAGGTCTACACCGGCCAGAAGCAGGACCTCACCGTGTGGCAGCCGCGGCCGTCCGATCCCGAACTGGAGGCCGAGTTCCTGCGCCGCCTCATGGTCCGCCTGGGCGTGCAGGAAGAGCGCGCCAAGGCGCAGGTCGCCGCCAGCCAGTCGCCGGACCGCGCCAAGCTGGTCCGCTCGCCGGACGGCGCCGGGGCGCTGGAACTCGACGAGCCGTTCGACCGCGCCTGGCGGCGTGTCGGCCTCGCGCTGGACCGCGTCGGGTTCACGGTGGAGGACCGTGACCGCTCCAAGGGTTACTACTTCGTCCGCTATGTGGATCCGGAGAAGGATGCGGCGGCGCGCAAGGAAGAAAGCGGCATCGTGTCCAGGCTCATGTTCTGGCGCTCCAACCCCTCCGGTCCGGGCAGCGCCGTGCAGTACCGCGTGCTCGTGAAGGAAGGCAAGCCCGAGGCGAGCGAGGTCCGCGTGCAGAACAAGGACGGCGGGGTGGAGAACAGCGACACCTCGCGCCGCATCCTGTCGCTGCTGCACGACCAGCTCAAGTAAGCCGGTTCCGGGAGCGGCGGTGCGCTTCGCTTCCCTCGGCAGCGGCAGCGAGGGCAATGCGCTGGTGGTCGAGGCCGGGGGCACCTGCCTCATGGTCGACTGCGGGTTTTCCACGCGCGAGGCACTGCGCCGGCTGGACCGGCTGGGCCTGTCACCCGGGGACGTCGACGCGCTGCTGGTCACCCACGAGCATGACGACCATTCAGGCGGTGCGTTCCCGCTCGCGCGCGCGTGCGGCGCATCGGTCTGGCTGACGCGCGGGACGCTGGCCGCGCTGCGCGAGGCCGATCCGCGGGTCGACGAGGGCGTGGAGGTGCGCCTGCTCCACGGCGGCCTGGAGCAGGCCATCGGCGCGCTCGAGGTACGCCCGTTCACCGTGCCGCACGATGCGCGCGAACCGGTGCAATACGTTTTCTCCGACGGCGATGCCCGGCTGGGCGTGCTCACGGACCTGGGCCACCCGACCGCACACGTGGCGTCGATGCTGTCCGGCTGCGATGCGCTGGTGCTGGAATGCAACCATGACACGGGCATGCTCGCCGCCGGCAGCTATCCGGCATGGCTCAAGCGCCGCATTGGCGGCAACCACGGCCACCTGTCCAATGCGCAGGCGGCCGAACTGCTGTCCGTCCTCGACCGGTCGCGCCTTCGCCACCTCGTGGCGGCGCACCTGTCGCGAAGCAACAACCATCCCGAGCTCGCGCTGGTGGCGCTGGAGTCCGTGATCGGCGGGCGCCCCGACTGGCTGGGGATCGCGCAACAGGCGGGCGGATTCGACTGGCGCGA
>CAIVVS010000095.1 GCA_903909415.1 uncultured Pseudomonadota bacterium
CCTTGCTCATCATGCAGGTGCATGACGAGCTGGTGCTGGAAGTGCCCGAGGGCGAGCTGGAGCGCGTGCGCGCCGCGCTGCCGGGGCTGATGACCGGGGTGGCTGCGCTCAAGGCGCCGTTGGTGGTGGACGTCGGCGTGGGCCCGAACTGGGAAAAGGCGCACTGAGGGCGGCGGGAGCACTCCCGCCGCCGGGCCCGCAACTTACTTCAGCAGGCCGAATACCTTCTTGATGATGGCCGATCCTTCCTGCACCGGGTTGGCGCGGATCTTGGCTTCTTCCTCGGCCACCACGGTGAACAGGCCGTCCAGCGCGCGGCGCGTGATGTAGTTCTCCAGGTTGGCGTCCTCGGCTTTCACCAGGCCGAGTTTCGCGCCCTGTCCGGCGTAGCGGTCGTAGGCCTCGGCCAGCTTCACCTTCTCCATCGCCTTCTTCACGATGGGCTGGAACTTGCCGGCAAGCGGCGTGGAGGTGGTGCGCTTGAAGTACTGGGTGGCGGCGTCGTTGCCGCCGGTGAGGATGCCCTTGGCGTCCTCGACGCTCATCTGCTTGACCGCATTGACGAACATGGCCCTCGCCTCGGGCACCGCGGCCTCGGCGGCGCGGTTCATGCGCAGCACCAGCTCGTCGGCCTGCTTGCCCATGCCCACCGAGCGCAGCACGCCTTCCACCCGCTGCAGGGACTCCGGCAGGGGGATCCGCAGCTTGTCGTTGCCGAAAAAGCCGTTCTCGGCGCCCAGGCGCTTGACCGCCTCCTGCGTGCCCTTCTCCAGCGCCGCCTTCAGGCCTGCCACCGCGTCCTTGTTGGACAGGTCGCTGATGCTGAGCGGCCAGGCAGGGGCGACCAAGCCTGACAGCAGGGTCAGGAAACCAAGCGCTAGAATGGCGGTCTTACGGGTATGCATGCTGCCTCCAGGGCGGATTCGGGCGTTCCGGGTCTGTTTTCCGGCCGGCGCGTCCCACGGACTCGATACTGCAATGAAACTGCGCCAGATTAGCATCGCTGCTGTTGCTTTCGCCGTGCTCGGTGCCGGATATGTTGCGTTCTTCAACACCCCTTCCGCGCCGCAGCTCCAGCTCGTGACCATCAAGGGCGAGCAGGTCTCGAGTGCCGACCTGCGCGGCAAGGTGGTGCTCGTGAATTTCTGGGCGACTTCCTGCGTCAGCTGCGTCAAGGAGATGCCGCAGCTGGTCGAGACCCACCGCAAGTACAACGCCCAGGGCTTCGAGACCGTGGCCGTGGCGATGAGCTACGACCCCCCCAACCATGTGGCGACCTACGCGGAGCGCAATGCCCTGCCGTTCAAGGTCGCGCTGGACGTCAACGGCGAGATCGCGCGCAGCTTCGGCGACATACGCCTCACGCCCACCACCTTCGTGATCGACAAGCGCGGGCGGATCGTCAAGCAGTACCTTGGCGAGCCGGATTTCGCGCAGTTGCACGCGCTGCTGGAAGCCAAGCTGAAGGAACCGGCGTAGGTCCTGAGGCGCTTGGCGGGAGGCGCCTAACGCCGGTCGAAGTCCATCATGCGGCCGCGCGCCGCGGGGGGTGACACGCCTCCCCGGAAGTTCTCGGGCCGTGACGTCGCCAGGTAGCCCTGTGCGACCATCGCGGCGCTGAACACCCCGCACCGTCCCCGGCCAGGATCCGCCACGATCACCTGTGCCACCGGCGTGGCATGCAGCGCGATGAAGGCCGCCAGCAACGCCGGGTTCGCCCGCTCGTAGAGCAGGTCGCTGCCGATGATCAGGTCGAAGCGGCCCAGGTCCGGGTTCGGCCCCGCCCACGGCGCCAGCAGGAAGCGTATCGGCCCCAGTCCGTTCAGCTTCGCGTTGTGGGCGAGGAACTCTCCGGCCAGTGGATGGTGGTCGCAGGCGGTCACGTCGGCGCCGCGGCGCTTGAGCACCAGCGCGGAAAGGGCCAGCCCGCAGCCGACTTCCAGGATGCGCCTGCCCGCCACCGGCAGGCGGCTCGCCAGCCTGGCGAGCGCTAGGCCAGCCGGCCAGACCACGCCGAACAGCGGCCAGGCCTCGGGACTCACGCCGGCACGCGATGCGCTGCCGTCGGGGTCCGCATACTGGCTCCGGTCGGCGAGCCCGCGCACCTGATAGTCGTCTGCTCCGACGTGCCATGTGGCGGTCGCGGTTTCATATCCCGGCATGCACTGCCTTTCATCGCGGTGCATTGAACCAGGGCGGGATGCCGCTGGAGTTGGTGCCTGCCCTCCCGGTCGCGCCGCCGGCCAGCCGGCGGCAGGAGGGTCAGCCTATCCCTGCAGCATGCGCCTGCTGGTCCGCGTGGTAGGAGGAGCGCACCATCGGGCCGATTGCGGCGTGCATGAAGCCCATCGCATTGGCCTCGCGCTCGTACATCGCGAAGGTGTCCGGGTGCACGTAGCGGCGCACCGGCAGGTGGTGGCCCGAGGGCGCGAGGTACTGGCCGATGGTGAGCATGTCCACGTCGTGCGCGCGCATGTCGCGCATGACCTGGATGATTTCCTCGTCGGTCTCGCCCAGCCCGACCATCAGCCCGGACTTGGTCGGCACGCCCGCATGGCCGGCCTTGAAGTCCTTCAACAGCTTGAGCGAATGCAGGTAGTCCGAGCCCGGGCGCGCTTCGCGGTACAGGCGCGGCACGGTCTCCAGGTTGTGGTTCATCACGTCCGGCGGGCATGCCTGCAGGATGCCGAGCGCCCGGTCCAGGCGCCCGCGGAAGTCGGGCACCAGCACCTCGATGCGCGTGGCCGGCGACAACTCCCGCACCGCGCGGATGCAGTCGACGAAGTGCTGCGCGCCGCCGTCCTTCAGGTCATCGCGGTCCACGCTGGTGATCACCACGTAGGTCAGGCGCAGCGCGGCGATGGTGCGCGCCAGGTGCAGCGGCTCGTTCACGTCGAGTGGGTCCGGCCGGCCGTGCGCCACGTCGCAGAACGGGCAGCGGCGGGTGCACTTGTCGCCCATGATCATGAAGGTCGCCGTGCCCTTGCCGAAGCACTCGCCGATGTTCGGGCAGGAGGCTTCCTCGCACACGGTGTGCAGCTGGTTGTCGCGCAGGATCTGCTTGATCTCGCCGAAGCGCGAATCAGCGCCGGCGGCGCGCACCCTTATCCACGGCGGCTTGGGCAGTTTCTCGGCCTGCACCACCTTGATCGGGATGCGCGAGGTCTTGGCCTCGCCCTTCTGCTTGCCGGTGGTGGTGGTCGACATGGGCGCTTGTCCTTGCGGGGGCCCTGCGGGGCCCGATGGTGACTCAGGACTGGTTGGACTGGTATTCCAGCCAGTAGTTTCCGACCGCCAGGCAATCGATGCGGTTGTCCACCAGCGCCTGCGCGGCTTCCTTGGGCGAGCACACGATCGGCTCCTCGTGCACGTTGAAGCTGGTGTTGAGCACCAGCGGGATGCCGGAGAGCTGGCGGTAGCGGTCGATCACCTTCCAGTACAGCGGGTTGCGGTCGCGCCGCACCAGCTGGGGCCGCGCCGTGCCGTCCACGTGCACCACCGCCGGCACCTTGTCGTGCCACTGTTTCTTCACGTCGTAGGTGATGGTCATGAACTCGGCGGTGTGCCGGCCGGGGGCGACGCCCTCGAACAACTCGTCGGCGTACTCGGCCAGCGCGCTGGGCGCGAAGGGCATGAACTCGGTGCGGTTCAGGCGGTCGTTGAGCGACTTGTTGATGCCGCCGTGGATCGGCCGGCC
>CAIVVS010000096.1 GCA_903909415.1 uncultured Pseudomonadota bacterium
CGTCACGCAGGCGGTGGGCAGGCCCGTCAACGTCAACATGTCCGGCGTGCCGCAGGCGACGGTGGCGCAGATCGCCGCGGCCGGCGGCAAGCGGATCAGCACCGGCGGGGCGCTCGCCCGCGCGGCGATCGGCGCACTGGTGCGCGCGGGCCGCGAGATGCAGGAGCAGGGGAGTTTCGGGTGGGCGTCGAGCGCGACGCCAGGCGCGGAGGTGGCTAGGTTGCTGCGCTGAAAGTTAGTGGATGCTCCTTGAGGACTCTTAGTTCGAGCGTGAAGAAAATTCGGATTTGTACCCGGAGGCTATGATGAAGAAACAGAGCGGAGTTAAGCACACGGATCAAAGGTCGCGGGGCGTGGTACTGGCGAAGATCCTTGCTCTGGGTGAACGCGAGATCCAGGAAGGCAAAGTTATCCCCGCATATGAGGCGATCCGAAGGCTCAGGGAGAAGATCTTGCGTCCAGGGCCGGACAGTTAAGGATCGCCAGCCTCGCTGGACGCATCGCACCCGTCCCTCTAAGCTGCCACCTGCTTTGGGGGAGGTATGGCCGGGACAAAAAAGATCAACCTGGCGCTGCAAGGCGGCGGCGCGCACGGCGCGTTTGGCTGGGGCGTGCTCGACCGCCTGGTAGAGGACGAGCGCCTCGAGATCGAAGGCATCTCGGGCACCAGCGCGACCGCACCCCGATCCCGGGCGGCGGTAAGCCGCCCCTGCCGGTCCTGAAGTAAGGCCGGCCTAGAGGCCGAGCATCCTGCCGATCGAGGCGATGTAGCGCCCGGCGATGATGGCGTCGAGCTTGGCCGTGTCTACGCCTTCCTGGATGCCGGAGTGGATGCTTTCCAGCGCGTCCCGCACCCAGCCGTGGCCGGGGTCGGGCGCCTGGAGGACCTTCCTGAGGGTTTCCACCTCGTTCCGGAGGGTCTGGAGGTCTGCCGACCCGTCCTGGAACCGGTCGAGGTCGGCTTCCAGCGCATGGACCAGTTTTCTCGCTTCATCAATGTCGATCATGGGGCTATGCTTCCGGTAGAGGGTCACTGCGATTCTCGTCCGGTGCGCCGTGCCGGAGTTTGACGAGGATCAAGGTTGGCCCCTGCGTGCCTGTTAGCTTGAATTCGAAACGACAAGGAGGCAATCCCATGCAAGTACCCCTTCAGATCACCGTGCGCGACATGGCGCATTCCGAAGCTCTCGATAAGCGCATCCGGGGCAAGGCCGCCAAGCTGTCCGAGTTCGACCCCAACATCACCAGTTGCCGGGTCACCGTGGAGGAATCGGGCAAGCACCATCGCCAGGGACGCCAGTTTTCGGTAGGGGTGGATGTGCGGGTGCCCGGCAAGGAGCTCGTCGCGAGCCAGTCCGACGAGGATGTGTACGTCGCGCTGCGCGACGCCTTCGACGCGATGAAGCGGCAGGTGGAAGAGAACCTGCGGGTGAAGCGCGGGTTCGTGAAGACGCACGCCGCCCCGGCGCCGGCGTCGGAGCCGGAAGAGTCCTAGCGGGCACGGCACCATGACCGCCGGCGATCCCGCCGGCCGGGGACTGTCCGCCGCAGAGGCCGCAGCGCGGCTGGCGGCCGACGGCCCCAACCTCCTGCCTGGCGCGCAATCGCGCAACACTTTAGCGATCGCGCTCGAGGTTCTGCGCGAGCCGATGTTCCTCCTGCTCGTCGCAAGCGCGGGCATCTACCTCGTTCTCGGCGACCTGTCCGAAGCCCTTGTCCTGGCGGCCTCGATCGTCGTGGTGATGGTGATCACGGTGGTCCAGGAGCGCAAGTCCGAGCGCGCCCTCGAAGCGCTGCGCGACCTCTCCAGCCCGCGCGCCCTCGTCATCCGCGATGGCACTGAAACGCGCATCGCCGGCGCCGAGGTGGTGCGGGGCGACCTGATGCTGCTTGCCGAGGGCGACCGGGTGCCCGCCGACGCGACCCTGCTCGCCACGAACGACCTGACCGTGGACGAATCGCTGCTGACCGGCGAATCGCTGCCGGCCGAAAAAGGTGCCGGGACCGCGGTGTACTCCGGCACGCTGGTGGTCAAGGGACAGGGCCGCGCGCTGGTGACCGCGACCGGCGTGCATACCGAGTTCGGGCGCATCGGCGTCTCCCTCTCGGCCCTCGACAGCGAAAAGACCCGGCTGCAGACCGAGACCGCGCGCGTGGTGAAGATCTTTGCCACGGTCGGCCTGGTGATGTGCGTAGTGCTGATGCTCCTCTATGTGATGGCGCGCGGCGGGTGGCTCTCCGGCATCCTCGCGGGGCTGACGCTGGCGATGGCGATCCTGCCGGAGGAGTTCCCGGTGGTGCTGACGGTGTTCCTCGCGCTCGGGGCCTGGCGCATCTCGCAGCACGGCGTGCTCACGCGGCGCATGCCGGCGATCGAGACGCTGGGCTCGGCCACGGTGCTTTGCGTCGACAAGACCGGCACGCTCACCGAGAACCGCATGGCCGTGGCGGAAACGCTGCCCGCGGACGGGGTGTCGGCGGCACAAGTGCTGGAAGCGGCGGCGCTCGCCTGCGAGCCGGAAGCCTTCGACCCGATGGAACGGGCGATCCTCGCCGCCGCCGGTCCCGCCGCGGCGGAGCTGCGCAAGCGCTGGACGCTGGACCACGACTACCCGCTCACGCAGGAGTTCCTCGCGGTGTGCCATGCGTGGCGCGCGCCGGAGGGGACGCATCGCGTCGTGGTCAAAGGCGCGGCGGAAACCGTGCTGGCGCTGTGCGGCCTGGAGGCAGACGCGGCCGAGCGCGCGCGCGCGCACGAGGCGGCCGGGCGCGGCCTGCGCATGCTGGGCGTGGCGGAGGCCGAGTGGGGCGAGGGCGATTGGCCGGCCGACCCGCATGCGTTCCGCTTCCGCTGGCTCGGCTTCGTCGGCCTGGCCGACCCGCTGCGCGCCGAAGTGCCGGCGGCCGTGGCGTTGTGCCGGCGCGCCGGCATCCGCGTGGTGATGGTGACCGGGGACCATCCTGGCACGGCGCTCGCAATCGCTGCGCAGGCCGGGATTGCGCACGAGGCCGGGGTGCTGACGGGAGTCGATATCGAGGCCCTCGACGAGGCGGCGCTGGCCGTCGAGGTGAAGCGCATCAACGTGTTCGCGCGCATCCGCCCGGCGCAGAAGCTGCGCCTCGTGCAGGCGTTCAAGGCCGCGGGCGAGATCGTCGCGATGACCGGCGACGGCGTGAACGACGCGCCCGCGCTGAAGGCCGCGCACATCGGCGTGGCGATGGGCAAGCGCGGCACCGACGTGGCGCGCGAGGCGGCCGCGCTGGTGCTGGTGGAGGACGACTTCGGGTCCATCGTCACGACGGTGCAGCTCGGCCGGCGCATCTACCAGAACATCCGCAACGCGATGCGCTACATCCTCGCGGTGCACGTGCCCACCGCAGGCATGGCGTTCATCCCGCTGCTGATGGGCGGCCCGGTGCTGCTCTTCCCGGTGCACATCGTGTTCCTCGAATTCGTCATCGACCCGGCGTGCTCGATCGTCTACGAGGCGGAGGAAGGCGATGCGGGCCTGATGGGCCAGCCGCCGCGCGACCCGGCCGAGCCGCTCTTCAACCTCAACATGCTGCTGGTGAGCTTTGCGCTGGGGCTGTCGGCACTGGTGGCGGTCGTGCTCGTCTATGGGTGGGCGCTACGCTCGGGGCGCAGCGAAGACGAAGTGCGCGCGCTGGCGTTCGCTGCCATCGTGAGCTGCAACCTGGTGATGATCCATGCGACGCGCTCGCGGGACCTCAGCGTGTTCTCTTCGCTGGGCAAGCCCAACACGGCCCTGTGGTGGGTCACGGGCGGCACGCTCGTCGCGCTTGCGGCCTCGCTCTATGTCCCGGCGGTCGCGGCGCTGTTTCGCTTTGCGCCGCTGGCCGCGCCCGACGTGCTGGTGGCCGTCGGCGCGGGCTTTGCCGGCGTGGCCTGGTACGAGATCTACAAGAAGGTGCGGCCCAAGTCGCGGGCATCCTCCGAATAGCGCGCCGGCGTTCCGAAATCCACAGTGCGGGGAGGTCGATTACTTTGCCATAATGGGGCCATCCATTCCCCAAGCGGAGCACTTTCAGGCAATGACTGGAATCACTGATATTCAGCCCGGCGCGAGCCAGTGGATCGGCAAGCCCATGCGGCGCATCGAGGACGCGCGGCTGCTCGCCGGGCAGGGCCGGTTCACCGACGACGTCAACCTCGAAGGCCAGGCCTGGGCGGCGTTCACCCGCTCGCCGCACGCGCATGCTCGGATCGCGAAGCTCGATGTTTCGGCCGCGCGCGCCGCACCCGGGGTGCTCGCGGTCTATACCGGTGCCGACATCGTCGCCGCCGGCCTCGCGTCCGTGCCGTTCACGCAGATGCACAAGCGCCCCGACGGCACCGACATGACCGTCCCGCCGCGCCATGCGCTCACCGCCGAGGTGGCGCGATTCGTCGGCGATGCCGTCGCCATGGTGGTGGCCGAAACCCGCGACCAGGCACGCGATGCGGCCGAACTCGTCGAGGTGGAATGGGACGACCTGCCGGCCAACGCCGACCTGCCCTCCGCCGCACGCCCGGATGCGCCCGTGCACTGGGCGCCTGCGTTCGTGCCGGAGTACGGCAACGTCGCCGCGCTGTACCGCATGGGCGACCGCGTGGCCTGTGATGCCGTTTTCACTGCCGCAGCGCATGTGGTGAAGCTCAAGGTGGTGAACAACCGAGTGATCGCCAACCCGCTCGAGCCGCGCGCGCTGGTCGCGCAATTCGCGGAAGGCCGGTTCACGCTGTATTGCCCCGCGCAGAACACGCACACGGTCCGCGGCCAGCTCGCGAAGGTGTTTACCCTCGGCGAGGACGCGTTCCGCATCGTGTGCACGGACGTGGGTGGTGGATTCGGCGCGCGCGGCTACGCGTACCCGGAGCACGCGGCGCTGTTGTTTGCGTCGCGCGCCCTGGGCCGGCCGGTCAAGTGGCGCGCCGATCGGTCCGAGAATTTCCTCTCCGAAGTCCACGGTCGCGACAGCATCGTGGAAGCCGAGCTTGCGCTCGATGCGCAGCACCGGTTCACGGGCCTGCGCATGCAGTCGATCGCCAACGTGGGCGCGTACGTGTCGAATTTTGGCGCCTGCGTGCCGGCCATGTCGGGCGCACGCGCGCCCACCGGCGTGTACGCAATCCCGGTGCTCGACCACGAAGTGCGGATCCTGTTCACCAACACCACGCCTGTGGACGCCTACCGCGGCGCGGGGCGCCCGGAGATGGGCTACCTGCTCGAGCGGCTGGTGAGTACTGCCGCGCGCGAGCTTGGCATCGACCCGATCGAGTTGCGCCTGAAGAACTTCGTGCGCGCCGACCAGATGCCCTACAAGAACCCGGCGGGTGCGGTTTACGACTGCGGCGACTTCGAGAGAGTCCTGCGCGGCGCGATGCAGGCCGCCGACTGGGAAGGATTTGCCGCGCGCAAGGCCGCCGCCGGGAAGCGCGGCATGCTGTACGGCCGCGGCGTTGCAAGCTATGTCGAGATCACCGGCAGCGCGCGCATGAGCGAAGCCGTGATCGTCACCGCAGGCGGCGACGGGCATGTGACGCTGGTATCGGGCACGCAGCAGATCGGCCAGGGCATCCAGACCGCCTACGCCCAGATCATTGCCGACCTGCTCGGCGTCTCACCCGATGCGGTGCGCATCCTCCAGGGGGATACGGACATTGCAAAGACCGGCGGTGGCGCCGGCGGTTCGCGGACGCTGCAGGTCGGCGGTAGCGCCACGCTTGCCGGCGCGCGAGTGCTGGTGGAGGCGGGCCGGCAGCTGGCGGCAAAGGAACTCGAAGCCGCGGCGACCGACATCGAATTCACCGGCGGGCACTATCGCATCGCCGGGACCGACCGGTCCATCGGCCTCGCCGAGCTCGCGGGACGCCAGCCCGAACGCAAGATCAGCGTAGCGCATACCGAGAGCGTGCAGGGCCAGACCTGGCCCAACGGCTGCCAGGTGGTCGAAGCCGAAGTGGATCCCGACACCGGCGTGGTCGAAATCACGCGGCTCACCGCGGTCGACGATATCGGCCGCGTGATGAACCCGCTGATGGCCGAAGGCCAGGTGCACGGCGGGATCGCGCAGGGACTCGGGCAGGCCTTGATGGAGCAGTCGATCTACGACGAGACTGGCCAGCTGCTCACGGGCTCGTTCATGGACTATGCGATGCCGCGCGCCGAATCGATCCCGGACCTCGAGACCGGGTTCGACCAGACGGTGCCGAGCGTGCTCAACCTGCTGGGCGCCAAGGGCGTGGGCGAAGCCGGCTGTCATGGCGCGATGCCTGCAGCGGTGAACGCCGTGCTGGACGCGCTGGGCGGCAAGGGGTTGAAGACGCTGCACATGCCCCTTACCTCCGAGAAGATCTGGCGGGCGC
>CAIVVS010000097.1 GCA_903909415.1 uncultured Pseudomonadota bacterium
ACCTCGCCCGGCGCGGGCATGGGCAGCACGGTGGTGTTCGTGCCCACGGTGCGCACGCAACGCCCCATCGTGCCGACGCTGCCGGTGGTGACGCCGCCCGCGCCGCAGCTGCGACTGCCGGCGTTGATGCCCGGCCGTTGAGTGTGGCTTGGGAACGACGCTGGATTCCCGCTTTCGCGGGAATGACAGGACTCCGGGGATTCGTGGTACCAGTTGCCGTCGTCCTCGCGAAAGCGGGGACCCAGTGTCGTTAGCTTCCGTTCGTGTTGAGCCTGTCGAAACACGGACTCACTCCGTGCTGCTCGCCCTTCGACAGGCTCAGGGCGAACGGGGTGCCGGATTGCGCAAAGTCGCTGGATTCCCGCTTTCGCGGGAATGACTTCACTGCGGGACCACGCGGCACCGCGCGCCGTCGTCCTACTCCGCCGGGACCACCCCGAATCGCAGCCCCACCTCCCGCAGGTACTTGCGGTACGCGAGTGACATGCGGTCAGCCCGCACCGGCGTCTCGGCCAGCGGCGCGAGCGGCAGCTTCAACGGCACCTGGTTCTCGACGATGGGCTTGTCCTGCGCGAACACGCGGGTCTGGAAGTCGCGCATGGCTTCGTCGGTGGACTTGAAATCCGTCATCGCGAGGATGGTCCACACCCGCGACAGTTCCTCGCCGACCGGCTGGACCTGCATGGTGATCGCCTCGCGGAAGCCGGCCTGCGCCTGCGGAAGCTTGGTGAGGATGGCGGTGAGCGGGCGCACCACGCGGTAGGTGAATTCCACCGGGGCGCTCTGGCGCGCGAGGTGGTTGGGCCGCGCCTGCCAGGCCACGCAGCCGGTGGCCATCACGCCATGGCCGCCGTGCCCGTCCAGCCAGGGCGTGACCTCGTAGTCCTCCACCTCGGGATGCTCCGGGTCGCCCAGCATGCCGACGTGCACGGTGAAGAAGTGCGACATGTCGAGGAAGTTCTCGATGATGCGCGGGCCGCTGGTGGCGACCTCATACGGACCGCACACCACCTTGCGCAGGTTCGGATCCGCGTGTTCGGGAAACGGCAGGATGTCGCCGCGCGGTTCGCCCACGCAGGCCCACACCAGCCCGTAGGCCTCGCGCGCCGCGTACGCGCGCGCGGTGGTGCGCGGCAGCGGCTGGCCGGGCTGCGAGGGCACGCGGGTGCAGGCGCCCTTCGCATCGAAGCGCCAGCCGTGGTACGCGCACACCAGCTCGCCCCCTTCCACGCGGCCGATCGAGAAGCGCGCGCCGCGATGCGGGCAGCGGTCCTCCCAGGCATGCACGCCGCCGGCGGCATCGCGCCACAGCACCAGCTCGCGCCCCAGCAGGGTCGCGGCCATGGGCGCGGCGGTGAGGGCCTCGGAGGCGGCCACCGGGTGCCAGTCGTTCAGGAGGATGGGGTCGTCCATGCGCTTGTTCCAGGGGGTTCCTGCTGCGTCGGAAAACAAAACGCCCGGCGGGTGAGGCCGGGCGTCGGTGAAAGCTGCCTGATTCGGTTTGCCGCTTACTTCGGCACCGAGCCCTGCACGCCCTTCACGTACCACTTCACGTCGTGCATCCACTTGTCGTCGGCGACCTGGTCCTTGGCGAGCATGACCTTGCCGGCCTGGTCGACGATCGGGCCCTTCCAGACCGAGAACGTGCCGTCCTTGATGCCGGCCTTGCGCTCCTCGACCAGCTTCTTCACGTCCTCGGGCACCTTGTCGGAGATGGACACGAGGTCGATCGCGCCTTCCTTGATGCCCCACCAGTTGGTCTCCGTCTTCCACGTGCCGTCCAGCGCTTCCTTGACGGCCTTCTTGTAGTACGGGGTCCAGTTGATGATGGCCGATGCCAGGTGCGCCTCGGGGGCGAACTTGGACATGTCGCTGTCCCAGCCGAAGGCGAACTTGCCCTTCTCGTTGGCGGCCTGCACCACGGCGGTGGAGTCGGTGTTCTGCATCAGCACGTCCGCGCCCTGGTCCAGCAGCGCCATCGCGCCTTCGCGCTCCTTGCCCGGGTCGAACCACTTGTTGATCCAGACCACGCGGGTGGTGACCTTGGGGTTGACGCTCTGCGCGCCCATGGTGAAGGCGTTGATGTTGCGCAGCACCTCGGGGATCGGCACCGATGCGACCACGCCCAGCTTGTTGGACTTGGTCATCTTGCCGGCGATGATGCCCGACAGGTACGCGCCCTCGTAGGTGCGCGAGTCGTACACGCGCATGTTCTCGGAGGACTTGTAGCCGGTGGCGTGCTCGAAGCGCACGCCCTTGGTGTCCTCGGCGACCTTGGCCATCGGCTCCATGTAGCCGAAGGTGGTGCCGAAGATCAGCTTGTTGCCCTGGCCGACCAGGTCGCGGATCACGCGCTCGGCGTCGGCGCCCTCGGGCACGCTCTCGACGAAGCTGGTCTTGATCTTGTCGCCGAACTCGGCCTCGACTGCCTTGCGGGCGTTGTCGTGCGCGAAGGTCCAGCCGGCGTCGCCGGTGGGGCCGACGTAGATGAAGCCGACCTTCATGGGCTCGGGCTTGGGCGCCTCGGCCTTCTTCTCTTCGGCTTTCTTGGGTTGTTCCTTCTCACCGCAGCCGACGAGGGCCAGCGGCAGTACCGCGAGGGCTGCGATCAGCCAGCGACGGGACGCTTGGTTCAGCATGGGAATGCTCCGTGGGGAGGATGGGAAATGATGCGGCGCATTATAAAGCAGGGTGAAAAAACGCCGCTTGGCGCGCGGTGCGGTGCCGGGGAGCTTCACCCCCCAGGGTGAAAGGGCCTGCCCAGCGAGGCCGGCATGTTGCGCTTGATCCACGCCGGGTTGGAGGAGATCAGCGCCAGCACCACGATGGTGGCGACATAGGGGAGCATGGACAGCAGTTGCGAGGGGATCTCCACGCCCGCGCTCTGCAGGTGGAACTGCAGCAGGGTCACCCCGCCGAACAGGTAGGCGCCCAGCAGCGCGCGGCCCGGGCGCCAGGTGGCGAAGGTGGTCAAGGCGAGTGCGATCCAGCCGCGCCCGGACACCATGCCCTCGACCCACATCGGCGTGTACACCACCGACAGGTAGCCGCCGGCCACGCCGCAGCAGGCGCCGCCGAAGCACACCGCCGCCATGCGCACGCCGCGCACCGGCAGGCCGAGCGCATGCGCCGACTCGGGCGACTCGCCCACCGCGCGCAGCGCGAGGCCGGCGCGGGTGCGGTACAGGAACCAGGCGATGCCCAGCGCGAGCGCGATGCCGAAGTACACCGCCCAGTGCTGGCGGAACGCGGCCGCGCCCAGCCAGGGCAGCTCCGACAGGCCGGGCACGCCAGCAGGTGCGGTGCGCGCGAGGTTCTTGCTGACGTAGTCGATGCCGAGGAAGGCCGAGAAGCCGGTGCCGAACAGCGACAGGGCGAGGCCGGTGGCGTACTGGTTGGTGTTGAGGTAGATCGCGAACAGGCCGAACACCGCCGCGGCCAGCGCGCCGGCTGCCGCGCCACCGGCGAGTGCCGCGACGTCGCTGCCGGTGCGCAGCGCGATGGCGAAACCCGCCACCGCCGCGATCAGCATCATGCCCTCGGCACCGAGGTTGACCACGCCGGCACGCTCGTTGACCAGCAGGCCGAGCGCGGCAATCGCCAGCGGCGTGCCGGCGGCAAGGGTGGCTGCGATCAGGAGGGCGGCGGCGTCCATGGTCTCGGCTTGTCGGACCGGGTCAGGCTTTCGCCATGCGCGGGGCCGATGCCCAGCGCAGGCGATACAGGATGAAGGTGTCGCAGGCCAGCAGGCAGAACAGCAGCACGCCCTGGAACACGCCCGAGAGCGAGTTGGGCAGGCCGAGGCGCGACTGCGACAGCTCGCCGCCGATGAAGAACATCGACAGTAGCAGGCTGGCGAACACGATGCCGATCGGGTGCAGCCGGCCGACGAAGGCGACGATGATGGCGGCGAAGCCGTAGCCGGCGGACACGTGCGGCGTGAGCTGGCGCAGCGGACCGGCCGCTTCGAACGCGCCCGCGAGCCCGGCCGCGCCGCCGGAGATCAGCAGCGTGATCCAGAGCGCGCGCCGCGACGAGAACCCGGCGTGGCGCGCGGCCATGGGCGCAAGCCCCCCGACCTGCAGCGCATAGCCGGCCCAGGCACGGAACATGAACAGCCACGCGGCCACCGCGGCCAGCAGCGAGATGATGAAGCCGATGTGCAGCCGCGTGCTCTCGACCAGGATAGGCAGGTTGGCCGCCGACGCGAAGCGCTTGGTCTGCGGGAAGTTGAAGCCGGCCGGGTCCTTCCACGGTCCGTAGACGAGGTACGCGAGCAGCAGCTGCGCGACGTACACCAGCATCAGGCTGACCAGGATCTCGTTGGCATTGAAGCGGTCGCGCAGCAGCGCAACCAGGCCCGCCCAGAACATGCCGCCCAGCACGCCCGCCAGCAGCACCAGCGGCACGATCCAGCGGCCGGTGTCGCGGTCGGCCAGCAGCGCCACGCCACCGGCGGCGATCGCGCCCAGCAGCAGCTGGCCTTCGGCGCCGATGTTCCAGACGTTGGCGCGGAAACCGATGGCCAGGCCCAGGCCGCAGAGCATCAGCGGCGTGGCCTTGAGCGCGAGCTCGGACAGCGCATAGGCATTGCGCAGCGGCTCGACGAAGAACACCGCGAGTCCCTTGACCGGGTCCTTGCCCAGCACCGCGAACAAGGTCGCGCCCAGCGCGACGGTGAGCAGCAGCGCGATCAGCGGCGAGGCCCAGACCATGGCCTGCGAGGGAAGCGGCCGGCGTTCAAGCCGCAGCATGGTCTGCTCCCTGGCCCTCGTTGGCATCCTGCGGACCGTCCCACAGCCCGCTCATCCACAGTCCGACCTTCTCCACGCCCATGTCGGCGGCGTCCACCGAGGGCGAGAGCCGGCCGCGCGCGATCACCTGCAGCCGGTCGGCGATCTCGAACAGCTCGTCCAGTTCCTCGGACACCACCAGGATGGCGGTGCCGCGCTCGCGCAGCGCGAGCAGCTCGGCGCGGATCTGCGCGGTCGCGCCGATGTCCACGCCCCAGGTCGGCTGCGACACGACCAAGATGCGCGGCTCGGCCGACACCTCGCGCCCGACGATGAATTTCTGCAGGTTGCCGCCCGACAGGCTGGAGGCGAGCGCGCCGTTGCCGCCGGCCTTCACGTTGAAGCGGCGGATCACGTCGTCGGCGATGGCGGCCAGGCCCGCACGCCGTATCCAGCCGCCGCGCAGGGTCTGCGGGCCGGTGCGGGTGAGCAGCACGTTGTTCGCGAGCGAATGCGAGGGCACGGTGGCGTGGCCGAGCCGCTCCTCGGGCACGTAGCGCAGGCCCAGGCGCCGGCGCGCCGACGGGCCGGCGTCGCCCGCCGCCTCGCCTGCGATGTGGATCGCCTCGTGCGGCGCGCGCCGGTCCTCGCCCGCGATGGCGGCGAGCAGCTCGCGCTGGCCGTTGCCGGAGACGCCGGCAATGCCGAGGATCTCGCCCTCGCGCAGCGCGAGGCTCACGTCCTGCAGGTCGGTGCCGAAGGGTTCGCTGGCGCGCAGCGTGAGGCTGCGCACTTCCAGCGCGAGTGCGCCCGCGTGCGGGGCGCGGCGCGCCAGCTTGGGCGGCTCGTCGCCGATCATCAGGCGCGACAGGTCGGCTTCGCTCGCGACACGCGGATCGGCATGGCCGACCACGCGCCCGCCGCGCAGCACGGTGCAGGCCTCGCACAGGCGGCGGATCTCGTCCAGCTTGTGGCTGATGTAGAGGATGCTGCAGCCGCCCGCGGCCAGCGCGCGCAGGGTGTCGAACAGCCGGTCCACCGCCTGCGGCGTGAGCACCGAGGTGGGTTCGTCCAGGATCAGGAGGCGCGGCGAGCCGAGCAGCGCGCGCGTGAGTTCCACGCGCTGGCGCTCGCCCACCGAGAGCGAATGCACCGGCCGGTCCGGATCCACTTCCAGGCCGTACTCGCGCGACACCGCCACCACGCGCTCGCGCACCGCGGACAGCGGCATGGCCGCGTCCTGGCCGAGGGCGACGTTCTCCGCGACCGAGAGCGTGTCGAACAGCGAGAAATGCTGGAACACCATGGAGATGCCCAGCGCGCGCGCCGCCTTGGGCGAGGCCACCTGCACCGCGCGGCCGTCCCATTCGATGCGGCCTTCGTCCGGGCGCACCACGCCGTAGATCACCTTCATCAGCGTGCTCTTGCCGGCGCCGTTCTCGCCCAGCACCGCGTGGATCTCGCCGGGCTGCACGGTGAGGTCCACGCCGTCATTGGCCACGACGGCGGGATAGGCCTTGCGGATGCCGCGCAGGGACAGCCTGGCGGCTTGCAACGCCGGCTCCGCTGCGGCCATCAATGGCCCTCGAAGGCGCAGAGCGCGAAGGGATCGAAGCCGGCCTCGCGCAGGCGCTTCGACCCGCCCAGCTCGGGCAGGTCCACGATGGCGGCGCATTCATGCACCTTGGCGCCCAGGCGCTCCAGCAGGCGCACGCCGGCGAGCATGGTGCCGCCGGTGGCGATCAGGTCATCGATCAGCAGCGCGCGGTCGCCCTTCGCGCAGGCGTCGGCATGCACCTGGATGCTGCCGGTGCCGTACTCCAGCGCGTAGTCCTCGGTGAGGGTGTCGAAGGGCAGCTTGCCCTTCTTGCGGATGGGCACGAAGCCGACGTTCAGCTCATAGGCGATCACCGAGCCGAGGATGAAGCCGCGCGCGTCGATGCCCGCGACCAGGTCGATGCCCGCGCCCATGTAGCGGTGCACGAACAGGTCGATCAGCACGCGGAAGGTGCGCGGGTCCTGCAGCAGCGGCGTGATGTCGCGGAACATGACGCCGGGCTGCGGCCAGTCGGGGACCGTGCGGATGCGGTCGCGGATGTAGTTCGGATCCAGCACGGTGGTGTCGCTTTCGGGGGTGGCCTTCGCCGCCGATTATGCACAGGCCCGGTGTAACCTTGTCCAGTCTCCGCCACGTCCCGCGAGGAAGCTGCATGCATCGTTTTCGCCACACCGTCCCGCGGCGATCAGGCAGGGCGCGGATGCGGCAGGTGCCTCCGTGAGCGGCGACACCCTGGTCCTGCAGTCCTGGCCGCCCACGCGGCTCGCGCCCTGGCTGGAACGCTGCGTGGGCTCGGTGGCGGACTGGGCTGCGCTGCGCGGTTACCGCTACCGCTACGTGGATGACCGCCTGCTGGACATCGTGCCGGCGTGGTACCGCGAACGCTGCGGGATGCAGCGCCTGGCGGTGACCGACCTCGGCCGGCTGCTGCTGATGCGGGAAGCGCTGGCCGACGCGGACTGCGAGCGCGTGGTCTGGGTGGATGCCGACGTGCTGGTGTTCGACCCGCAGCGCTTCACCGCCGACGCCCGGGACGACGCAGCCTTCAGCCGCGAGTGCTGGATCTGGCGCGACGCGCAGGGCGCGGTCAAGTCCGTCACCGGAATCAACAACGCGCTGATGGCGATGCGCCGCGGCACGCCGCTGCTGGATTTCTACATCCGCGCCTGCGAGCGCATCGTCGCCGAGACGCCGGCGGACAAGCTGCAGCACAACGACGTGGGCACGGTGTTCCTGAGCCGGCTGGGACAGGCGATGCCGCTGGCGCTGGTGCCGGGGATGGAGCTGTTCAGTCCGGCGCTGGTGGCGGACATCGCCGCGGGTGGCGGCGAGGTGGTCGCGACCTTCGCGCGCGGCATGCCGCGTGCGGTGGCCTGCGCCAACCTGTGCCGCTCGCTGGTGGGCAAGCCGATCTGGGGCGTGACCCTGGATGAACGCGACTTGGACCGCGCGGTGGAGCGCCTGCTGGCGGACCGGGGCGAACTGCTGAACCGCCACCTGCCCGGGGGACTCGCCTGAGGGGGCCTGCCGCCCCCCGGCCGCGCTCCCCCGGCCGCGCGCTCAGACCATGCCGATTTTCTGGGCCTGCAGGGAATGCAGCAGGCGCTCGGACAGCATGGAGATGCGGTCGGCCATGATGTAGAGGAAGGCGGCGGAGAAGCGCCCGCGGCAGCCGTCGCTGAAGGTCGCGAGGTCCTCGGGCGTGAGCGAGATCGCCCAGCTCGGCTGCAGGGCGCTGACGTCGGCGGTGCGCGGCTGCTCGCCGCGGCGCGCATAGGCCATCTCGCCGATGCACTCGCCCGGCGAGACGGCATTGAACACCGTGCCCCCGCTCTGCACCTTGGCCAGGCCCGAGGCGAGCACGAAGAAGCTCTGGTCCATGTCGCCCTTGGTGATCAGCACGTCGCCGGGCTCGTACTTGCGCCAGCGCGCGCGCGCGACCACTTCCCACAGTTCCACGTCGGTGAAGTCGCGGAAGAACGACAGGCGGCGGATGACGGTGAACTTCTCGGCGTCGGACAGGCTGGTGTCGCTGTCCACCTGCAGCAGCTGCTCCAGCGCGCCGGCGAACTCGGCCCAGCTGCCGAAGCGGTCGTCGCGGCGCTTGGCGAGCGCGCGCGCGACGATGGCGTCGAGCTGCACCGGCACGCCCTGCCGGCGCGTGGACGGCGCGGGTGGCTCGAGGTGGATGATCTGCTGCATCAGCGCAAAGGTGGAGTCGCCGCCGAACGGCCGGATGCCGGTGAGCAGGTGGTAGCAGACCGCGCCCACCGAGAACATGTCGGTGCGGAAGTCGAGGTCGTCGTCGCGGATCTGCTCGGGCGACATGTAGGCGGGCGACCCGACGCCGGTGACCTGGGTGGTGTCCCCGCGCGTCATCAGCGCGGCGCCGAAGTCGGCGATCTTGATGTCGAGGTCGCCGTGCACCATGATGTTGGCCGGCTTGATGTCGCGGTGGACCACGCCCGCCTCGTTGGCGTACTCCATGGCCTTGCAGCACTTGTACAGGATGCCGACGATGCGCTCGACCGGCAGCAGGTTCGAGGAGTCGCAGTAGTCCGACAGGCTGGTGCCGTCGACGAAGTCCATCACCAGGTAGTGCAGGTCCTCGGACACGCCGGCATCGAGGATGCTGACGATGTGCGGGTGGCGCAGCTTGCCGGCGAGGGCGGCCTCGGTCTGGAAGAAGCGCTGCGCGAGGTGGGACTCGTGCTCGTCGGCGGTGGGCTTTTCCATCACCTTGATGGCGACCTGGCGCTCCCCGAAGGGATCGTCGGCCAGGTAGACGGCGCCGGTGGCGCCCCGCCCCAGCAGGCGGAGGACGCGGTACTTGCCGATGTTTTCTGGCTGCACGCTGGGGCCCGTGTCCTGCTTGGTTGTGGCGTTGGCTGGTGTGGAAGGCGCGGCCCGCTCGGGGCCGCGCCACCCGCGTGATGCTAGCGCGGAAGGTCCGAGCGGCCCATCAGGAATTCATCGACGCTGCGCGCGCACTGGCGGCCTTCGCGGATCGCCCAGACCACCAGCGACTGCCCGCGGCGCATGTCGCCGGCGGCGAACACCTTGGGCACCGAGGTCGCGTAGCTGGCGGCGCCCTCGGTCGCGGCGCGGGCGTTGCCGCGCGCGTCCTTGTCCACGCCGAAGGCTTCCATCACCGAGGCCCAGGGATTGGTGAAGCCCATGGCCAGCAGCACGAGGTCGGCGGGCATCTCCATCTCGCTGCCCGGCACTTCCTCGAGCTTGCCGTCCTTCCACTGCACGCGGCAGGCGACCAGGCCGGTGACCTTCCCGTCCTTGCCGGTGAAGCGCTTGGTGGACACCGCCCAGTCGCGGTTCGCGCCTTCCTCGTGCGAGGACGAGGTGCGCAGGCGCAGCGGCCAGTACGGCCAGGACGGGTTGTTCTTCGGGTCGGCGGGCTTGGGCATCACCTCGAACTGGGTGACGGACTTGGCGCCGTGGCGGTTGGAGGTGCCGACGCAGTCCGAGCCGGTGTCGCCGCCGCCGATGACCACCACGTGCTTGCCCGAGGCCCACAGCTCGGTGATGCCGGTGTCGCCGGCAACGCGCCGGTTCTGCAGCGGCAGGAAGTCCATCGCGAAGTGCACGCCGGACAACTCGCGCCCGGGGATGGGCAGGTCGCGCGGCTGCTCGGCGCCGCCGGCCAGCACCACCGCGCCGAACTCGGCGAGCAGCTTGGCGGCATCGACCTGCGTGGCCTTGGCGTTGCCCGCGCCCAGCGGCGCGTTGCCGACGCACTGGTTGGTGCGGAACTCGACGCCTTCGGCGCGCAGCTGCTCGACGCGGCGGTCGATCAGCCACTTTTCCATCTTGAAGTCGGGGATGCCGTAGCGCAGCAGGCCGCCGACGCGGTCGTTCTTCTCGAACACCACGACCTCATGCCCGGCGCGCGCGAGCTGCTGAGCGCAGGCGAGGCCCGCGGGGCCGGAGCCGACCACCGCGACGCGCTTGCCGGTCTTCGCGGCAGGCGGCTGCGGCAGCACCCAGCCTTCGTCCCAGGCGCGGTCGATGATGGCGTGCTCGATGGACTTGATGCCCACCGCGTCGTCATTGATGCGCAGCGTGCAGGCTTCCTCGCAGGGCGCCGGGCAGATGCGGCCGGTGAACTCGGGGAAGTTGTTGGTCGAGTGCAGCGTGGCGATCGCGGCCTTCCAGTCCTCGCGGAACACGAGGTCGTTGAAGTCCGGGATGATGTTGTTGACCGGGCAGCCGCTCATGCAGAACGGGATGCCGCAGTCCATGCAGCGCGCGCCCTGCACCTTCGCCTGGTCCGGCGACAGGTGGGCGACGAACTCGCGGTAGTGCTTCTTGCGCGAATCCGGCGCCTCGTAGGCTTCCTCGATGCGCTCGAACTCCAGGAATCCGGTGACCTTGCCCATTACGCTGCCGCCTTCTTGTGCGCGGCGGCCAGCTCAGCCAGCGCGCGCCGGTACTCTTTGGGGAACACCTTCACGAACTTGCCGCGCCACTCGGCCCAGCCCGCGAGCACTTCCTGCGCCCGCTTGGACCCGGTGTAGCGGGCGTGGTTGTCGATCAGGCGCTTCAACAGGACTTCGTCGGCCTCGCCCATGTGCCAGATGTCGGGCGACAGCTTCGAGCGCTGCTCGGACTCGGTGAGCACCGCGTCGAGGTCGACCATGGAGGGGTTGCAGGACTTGCTGAATTCCCCATCCACATCAAGCACATAGGCAATTCCGCCGGACATTCCCGCGGCGAAGTTGCGGCCGGTGGCGCCGAGCACGACCACGGTGCCGCCGGTCATGTACTCGCAGCCGTGGTCGCCCACGCCCTCGATCACGGCCTGCGCGCCGGAGTTGCGCACCGCGAAACGCTCGCCGCCGACGCCGCGGAAGTAGGCCTCGCCGTCGATCGCGCCGTACAGCGCGGTGTTGCCGGTGATGATGTTCTCGACCGGGTTGCCGCGGAACTTGGGCGAGGGCTGCACACTGATGCGCCCGCCCGACAGGCCCTTGCCGCAGTAGTCGTTGGTGTCGCCGACATGATCCAGCGTGATGCCGCGGGCGAGGAAGGCCCCGAAGCTCTGGCCGGCGGAACCGGCCAGGCGCACGTGGATGGTGTCGTCGGCCAGGCCGTCATGGCCGTAGCGCCGCGCGACCTCGCCCGAGAGCATGGTGCCCACGGTGCGGTTGATGTTGCGCACCGGCGTGTCGATGCTGACCTTCTCGCGCCGCTCGAGCGCGGGCTTGGCCAGCTCGATCAGGCGGTGGTCCAGCGCGCGGTCCAGGCCGTGGTCCTGCGACTCGTTGTGCAGGCGCGACGGGCCGCCGGCGCTCACCGGGGGCATGTCGGGCGCGTGGAAGATGCGCGCGAAGTCCAGGCCGCGCGCCTTCCAGTGCTCGATGCCCTTGCGGGTGTCGAGCAGGTCGGTGCGGCCGATCAGCTCGTCGAGCTTGCGCACGCCGAGGCTGGCCATCAGCTCGCGCACTTCCTCGGCGACGAAGAAGAAGAAGTTGATCACGTACTCGGGCTTGCCGGAGAACTTGCGGCGCAGCACCGGGTCCTGCGTGGCCACGCCCACCGGGCAGGTGTTCAGGTGGCACTTGCGCATCATGATGCAGCCCTGCACCACCAGCGGCGCGGTGGCGAAGCCGAACTCGTCGGCGCCGAGGATGGCGCCGATCACCACGTCGCGGCCGGTCTTGAGCTGGCCGTCCACCTGCAGCGCGATGCGCCCGCGCAGGCGGTTGAGCACCAGGGTCTGCTGCGTCTCGGCCAGGCCCAGTTCCCAGGGCGTGCCGGCATGCTTGATCGACGACCAGGGACTGGCGCCGGTGCCGCCGTCATGGCCGGAGATGGTGACGTGGTCGGCCTTGGCCTTGGCCACGCCGGCGGCCACCGTGCCCACGCCGACCTCGGACACCAGCTTCACCGAGATGGAGGCACGGTGGTTGGCGTTCTTCAGGTCGTGGATCAGCTGGGCCAGGTCCTCGATGGAGTAGATGTCGTGGTGCGGCGGCGGGCTGATCAGCTCCACGCCGGGCGTGGAGTAGCGCAGCTCGGCGATGTACTCGGACACCTTCTTGCCGGGCAGCTGGCCGCCCTCGCCGGGCTTGGCGCCCTGCGCCATCTTGATCTGGATCTGCTCGGCCGA
>CAIVVS010000098.1 GCA_903909415.1 uncultured Pseudomonadota bacterium
AACTACTACAACAAGGCCAAGATCGCGCTGCTGGAAAAGGGCATCGCCTTCGAGGAAGAACACTGCCGCGCCTCGCAGGAGCCGGCGATGCTGGCGCGCTCGCCCATGGGCAAGGTGCCCTTCCTGGTGCTGGAGGATGGCAGCACGCTCACCGAGTCGCAGGCCATCATCGAGTACCTCGAGGACCTGCAGCCCGAACCCCGGCTGATGCCAGCTGATCCGCTGGCGCGCGCCCGGGTGCGCGAGTTCATCGCCCACCTGGAACTGGACGTGGAACTGGTGGCGCGCCGGGCCTATCCGCAGGCCTTCTTCGGCGGCACGATCTCGGACGGCACCAAGGCCGCGGTGGAGCGCGACCTGGCCAAGGGCCTGCGCAGCCTGCTGGGCCTGGCGAAGTTCTCGCCCTGGATCGCGGGGGACCAGTTCACGCTGGCCGACTGCGCGGCGGCGGTGCACCTGCCACTGGTGGGCATCGCAACCAAGCTTGTCTATGGCGCCGACGTGTTCGACGCGCACCCGGCGGTGAAGGACTACATGAAGCGGTTGGCGGACCGGCCGTCGGTTCGCAAGGTTGCGGACGACCGCAAGGCCTACATCGCCTCGCAGAAGAAGGCCTGACCGGCGGCGTCACCGCCTGCCGGCCAAGGGCGCCCGGCTGGCTTACTTGGCGGACAGTTGCCGGGTCGCGCCCATCCAGTCCTCGATGTGCCAGGCGCGCGCGAGCTTGCCGTCGCGCACCTGGTGGATGTCTATGGACATCACGCGGAAGGATTTTCCAGCCGGGGCCACGCCCATGAACGGGACGGCGGGGGTGCCACTGGCTTCGCCCCGGACGATCACCCGATCGCCGGACACAAGCACTTCCTTGATTTCCCATTTCAGGTCCGGGATCGCCCTGGAGAAGCCGGCGATCGCCGGGGCGACCTTCTCGCGGGGCGAACAGGTGTCGTTGCCGCTGCAGGACATCCAGTCGGGGGTGGTCGCCTGCAGCACCAGTGTGGCGGCGTCGCGGCCGGGGGCGGCGTTCAGCGCGTCGTAGAACGGCGCGACGATGGCGCGGGCCTGCTCGGCGGTCAGGGACTGCGCCTTGGCGGGGAGCGCGGCGGTCATTGGCAGAAGGGCGGCCAGGGACAGGTTGGCCAGGGCGGTTCGGATTGGTTTCATAGTGGTTCCTCGAATCGGGATTGTGGGGGTGCATCAGCAGGCGCGAGGCCAATTTATGCGCTAGATTGATGACCAGTCCAACGAATTCCCTGCATTCATCATGAGCCAGATCGATCTGCGCCGCGTCGACCTCAACCTGCTGGTGGTGTTCGAGGTGCTCATGGCCGAGCGCAGCGTCACGCGCGCCGCCGAGCGGCTGGGGCGCACCCAGTCGGCGATCAGCCATTCGCTCGCGCGGCTGCGCGAGCAGGTAGGCGATCCGCTGCTGGTCAAGGTGGGCGGCCGCATGAGTCCCAGCCCGTTCGCCGAGCGGTTGGCCGACGAAGTCCGTCCCATCCTGCGAAGCATCCAGCGCGTGCTGGTGCCGCCGGTGGCGTTCGACCCCGCCACCAGCACCCGCGTGTTCAGGGTCGCCCTGCCGGACCTGACGCCCTCGCTGTTCCCGCTGTTGGCCGAACGCGTCCGGCGCGAGGCACCCAGCGCGGCGATCGAATGGGTGGCGCGCGACGAGGCGATGTGGCCCGCTCTGGTGGAGGGCCAGGTCGACGTCGCGCTGGTTCCCTCGGCCAGCGCCTTGCCCGAGGGACTGGACCGCATGGAGGTGGGGAGTTTCAAGTGGGCCTGCTTCGCGCGGCGCGGCCATCCCGCGGCCAGGGCGTGGGGACGCAAGGCCTGGAGCCAGTGGCCGCACCTGGTCGTTCGCGTGGGGGTGCGGGTGGCGAATCCGGTCGAGACCGCCGAAGGTCCCGGCCCGAAGCGGCGCATCGGGGCCTGGGTGCCGAACTTCGCCGCCGTGGCGCCCCTGTTGGCGCGCACCGACCTGGTCGCCACGCTGCCCATCCTCGTGATGTACGAGACCCTTTTGCCCTACGGGCTGCGCGCGCTGCGCCTGCCGGTTCCCCTGGAACCGATGCCGCACCGCCTGGCCTGGAGCGTGCGCCACGGCAACGATCCCGCAGTTCGCTGGCTGCGCGGTCACCTGCAGGCGGTGATGGCGGAGGTACTGGCCGCCGCTGATGCGCGCTTGCCCGGCTGAACGGGCCAGGCGGCCTACTTTGGCAAACCGCTCCGCGGTGCGGTCACGTCGTGGCCGTAGATCCATTCCAGGCCGTAGGCGTGGCGCTTCGGATCGACCAGCCGCTGCCAGCGGTAGGCGAGGTCGCGGCGCAGCCGCGCCAGTGGGGAAACCACGTTGTTCTTGCGCAATTGCGCGCGCGCGGCCAGCTGCACGCGTGCGGTGCGCGGCATGCGCTCGGCTTCGTAGGCGCGCAGTGCGGAGGCCGGATCGGCGCCTGTCGCGGCCAGCGCCTCGGCCAGGGCATAGCCGTCCTCCAGCGCCATGCAGCCGCCCTGCGAATTCGACGGCAGCATCGGGTGCGCGGCGTCGCCCAGCAGGGTGATGCGCCCGCGTCCCCAGGCGGGCAGCGGGTCGCGGTCGAACAGGGCCCACTTGTACATGCGCGTGGTCCTGGACATGAGTTCGCGCACGATCGGATGCCAGTCCCCGTAGAGCGCGCGTACCTCGGCGGGATCGCCCTCGGTCTTCCAGGATTCCTCGCGCCAGTCCTGCTCGTACAGCGCGGCCCAGTTCACCAGTTCGCCGCCGCGCACCTTGTAGGTCACCACGGTGGAATGGGGGCCGAACCAGGAGTTGGATTCGTCGGTGATCATGCCCGCCGGCATGTCGGCGGCCGGGACCAGCCCGCGCCAGCACACCATGCCGGTGAAGCGCGGCTGCTGCGCGCCGAACAGGGACTCGCGCACCACCGAGTGGATGCCGTCGGCGCCGATGACGACGTCGGCCGCGACGGACGTGCCGTCGGCGAACTCGATCAGGGCCGTGTCGCCGGCGTCCCGCACTGCCGCGCACTTGGCGCCGAGGCGCACGCAGCCGGCCGGCAACGCCGCCACCAGGGACGCATGCAGGTCGGCGCGGTGGAAGGTGTAGTAGCCAGCGCCGTAGGTGTCGTGGTAATGGCCCTTCATCGTCGTGACCGCGATCACGCGTCCGGTCTTGCCGTCCCGGCCGACGCGCGCCACCGGCTCGAAGGCGACGCGCATCACCGCGTCCTCCACGCCCAGCGCGAGCAGCACCTTCATGGCATTGGGCGAGAGCTGCAGGCCCGCTCCCACCTCGCCCAGCGCGGCGGCCTGCTCGTACACCGTGACGTCGAGGCCACGCCGCCGCAGCGCGATGGCCGCGACCAGCCCGCCCAGGCCGGCTCCGACGATGGCGATGCGCGGTGCCGTGGACGCGCTCATTCGATGCTCACGGCGAGGTCCTTCACCAGCTTGCGGTAGCGCTCGTTGTCGGTGCGCACCAGCGTGGCGAACTCGGCCTGGGTGGTGGGATAGGGTTCCAGGCCGCCTGCCCGGTGCAGGCGTTCCTTCACGTCGGGCTGGGCGAGCATGTCGCCGACTTCCGCGCGAAGGCGCGCGCTCACCGCCTCGGGCGTGCCGGCCGGTGCGAACACCGCCGTCCAGCTGGTGGTGTCGAAGCCCGGATAGGTCTCGGCGATGGTGGGCAGGTCGGGGAAGGCCGGCGCGCGGGTGCGGCCGGCGACGGCGAGTCCGCGCAGCCTGCCCTCGGCGATCAGCTGCGCCGTGGAGGCGCCCGCGGCGAACATCACCGCCGTTTCGCCCGACACCGTGGCGAAGGCGGCCGGCGAGCCCCCCTTGAAGGGGACATGCAGGAGGTTGATGCCGGCGCGCGCCTTGAGCATCTCCATGGTCAGGTGGTGGTTGCTGCCCACCCCGCCCGACGCATAGGCCAGCGGCTGCTTCGCGTTGCGCGCCAGTTCGATGAACTCGGGCAGGTTCTTCGCCGGCAGCGCGGGATTCACCAGCAGCACGAAGCGGTTGAAGGTCAGCGTCGCGACGCCCGCCAGGTCCTTGAGCGGGTCGAAGGACATCTGGCGGTACAGGTGCGGGTTGATGACGATGATGCTGTCCATGCCCAGCAGCAGCGTGTAGCCGTCGGCCGGGGCGCGCGCGACGAACTCGGCCGCGATGTTGCCGTTCGATCCGGCGCGGTTCTCCACCACCACCGGCCGGCCCAGGCGCGGCAGCAGCTTCTCGGCCACGAGCCGGGCGACCAGGTCCGGGGTGCCGCCCGGCGGGATGGGCACGACCAGTCGGATCGGGCGGGCCGGCCAGGCCTGGGCGAACGCGGGATGGGCAAAGCCCGCCAGCGCGGCGAACAGGCAGGCTGCGAGCCACAGGCGCGGCACGCCAAGACGCCGGGTCGACTTCATGGTGATCGTCCTCCTCACGGCGCATCCTAGCGCCGAAACCAGCTTCAGGCCATGGGATCGCGCGGCTCGCGGCCTTCCAGGATGTCTTCCATGCGCTGCATGGCCGTGGCGAGGATCCTCGGGTGGGTGAGGATGTAGAAGCGGTCCTCGGCGATGCCGGCGAGCACGCGCGCAGCCACCTCGTCCGCCGACAGCCGGCCGGCCGCCACCGCGTCGCGCAGCATCCCGCGAACGCGCCGCTGGTCGGCGGTTTCGCCCTCGGGCGGCGGCGCATCGCCGATGGCGGACGGGAAATAAGCCGGGCAGACCACCGAGCAGCGCACCTTCGACCCGCGCGCGGCGAGGTCGTGGCGCAGCGTCTCGGTGAGCGCAACCACCGCGTGCTTGGTGGCGCTGTAGGCCGCCATGCCCGGCGGCGACACCAGGCCGGCCACCGATGCGGTATTGACCATGCGCCCGGCGTCCTGCGCCAGCAGCACCGGCATGAAGGCGCGCACGCCGTGGATCACGCCCCACAGGTTCACGCCCAGTGCCCGGTCCCAGTCGTGCTCGCTGGACTCCCAGGCCGCGCCCATGGGTGCGACGCCGGCATTGTTGAACACCAGGTGCACCGCGCCGTACTCGGCCAGCGTGGCTTCCCGCAGCGCTTCCACCTCCGCCGACCGCGACACGTCGCAGCGCCGGGCCGCAATGCGCGCGCCGGGGAGGCGGCGCAACTCCGCGGCTGCCGCCTGCAGCGACGGTTCGTCGATGTCGGCGAGCATCAGCGCATCGCCGCGCGCAGCCAGCGCACGCGCCAGCGCGAGCCCCAGCCCGCTCGCTGCGCCGGTAACCATCGCGATTCGAGGGGTCTGGGCGCTCACGGCGCGGCTACAATCCGGCGATGCCACGCATACTCGTCATCGAAGACGACCAGATCACGCGCGAACTGATCGAGCTCTACCTGCGCCGCGAAGGCCATGCAGTGGAGAGTTTCGAGGACGGGCAGCGCGCGCTCGACCATGCGCTGGCCGCGCCGCCCGACCTGGTGATTTCCGACCTGAACCTGCCGGGGCTCGGCGGCTTCGCGATCCTGTCCGCGTTGCGTGCCGACGCGCGCACCAGGTCGGTCAAGGTGGTGTTGATGAGCGCGTCCTTCGAGCCGGGGCAGGCGGTGCCGCCGGGGGCCAAGCAGGCCGACGCCATCATGTCCAAGCACATCCGCTCGTCCGACCTCATGGCCACCGTGCGCCGGGCGCTGGGCGCCTGAGCAGCGGGCCGTGCAGGTCGCGGCGCGTTGGGCATGCATGCGGCGATTCTAGTCCCGGCACGCCGGCCCGGTCCGGACCTGGACCTTGACCTAAGCCTTGATGACCCGGTCGTCCGCGACCACGAACACGCGGTCGGCTGCGCGCCGCCCGATCACATGCCCGCCGGTGAACGCGCCGAAGGCCGGGAGCACCGCGTAGCGGCGCGTGAACCAGAAGCACGGCAGGCGCACCGAGTCGCGCTTGCCGCTGACCCGCCACGCGGGATGCAGGTGGCCGCAGAGCACATAGGGCGCCGGCTCCTGCGCGGTGAGCGTCAGTTCGCCATCATTGTCGCGGTCCCGAAATCCCTCCGGGACATGGCACAGCGCGAACGGCCCCATGCGGTGCGGTTCGTCCACCACGCGCAGTCCCAGCGAGGCGGGCGGGTCGCCGGCACGGTCATCGTGGTTGCCGCGCACCAGCAGCATGTCCAGCGCGCCATGGCGGCTGCGCCATTCATGCAGCCGCGCCAGCGTGGCGTCCGCACGCCCCTTCTCGGAGTGCAGAAAATCTCCAAGAAAAACAGCCACTTGTGCGTTTTTTCGGCCAATTGCCGAGGACAGCCGGGCGAGGCCCTCGCTGGTGGTGCCACGCGGCACCGGCACGCCGTGCGCGCGGAAGCTCGCGGCCTTGCCGAAGTGCGCATCGGCGATGAGCAGCGCGCGTTGCGCCGGCCACCAGAGCACGCGCTCGGGCAGCAGCTCCAGCGCCTCGCCGCGTAGGCGCACTCTCGCATCACCGGGGTGATGCGAGGCGTAAGCAGGGCGCGCATCACCGGGATGCGCGTCACCGGCGGGATGCGCGGGCACAGTCTTGCGGGCACTCACAGCTTCAGCCTGCCCTGCACGCCGCGTCCCGACGGCGCGCGCGGCGAACCACGCGCGGCGCGGCGCACGCGCGGCGGCGCATCGGGCGTGTCATCGCGCTGTGGCACGCGTCCCGAGGCCAGGTCTTCCAGTTCGCGCAGCATGCGCTGCACCCGGTCGGCGACGCGCTCGGTGGTGAGCGACTCGCGTATGCGCTCGACCATCAGCGGAAAGGCGAAGGGCGAGGGCCACTCGGGCGACATCACCTGAACCGGCCGCGCGTTGATGCGCTCCAGCACCGCGCGCAGCCGTCCGATCTCCAGCTCCTGTTCCAGCGTTTCGCGCCGCGCCTGCGCCAGCAGCAGGTTGCCCGCGTCGTGCTTCTCGAACACGTCGAAGAACAGGCCGGACGACGCCTGTACCTGGCGCGTGGACTTCTGCGCGCCGGGATAGCCCTGGAACACCAGCCCCGAGACACGCGCGATCTCGCGGAAACGCCGCTTGGCGAGCTCGCCCGCGTTCAGGCTGCCTAGGATGTCTTCCTCCAGCTTGTCCAGCGAGAACAGGCCCTCGCGCAGCGCGGCGCGCCAGGCCACCGGCTCGGTGGACAGCAGCTCGAAGCCGTGGTCGTTCACCGAGATCGAGAAGCTCGCCGGCTGCGACCTGCCGATGCGCCAGGCCGCGAGGCTGGCGAGGCCGGTGTGCACCGCGCGCCCGGCGAAAGGGTAGCAGAAGAAGTGGAAGCCCTCGCGGGTCTGTACGGTTTCCACCACCAGCTCGCGGTCGGTGGGCAGGCGCGACACGCGCGACTGCAGTTCCAGCAGCGTTGCGATGGCGCGCATCTCCGGCTCGTCCATCACGCCGTCACGCGCCAGGCGCATCAGCTCCAGCACCGCGTCGGCCAGTTCGGAGGACAGCGGGCTCTTGCCGCCCTGCCAGCGCGGCACCGACGCCGAGCCGGGCCGTGCCTTCTTCACGTAGGCGGTCATGTCCTCGATGCGTATCAGTTCCAGCAGCCGGCCGGCGAACAGGAAGCATTCGCCCTTCTTCAGCCGCGACACGAACTGTTCCTCGATGTGGCCGATGCGCCCGCCCGAAAGCCAGCGCACGTCCATCGACGCGTCCGAAACGATGGTGCCGATCGACATGCGGTGGCGCCGCGCGATGGTGGCGTCCGGCACGCGGTGCAGGCCGGCCTCGTCGGGCACCACGCGGTGGTATTCCGGGTAGGCGTGGAGCGAGTCGCCGCCGCGCACCACGAAGGCCATCGCCCAGCGCCATTGTTCGTCGGTGAGGCCGCGGTAGGCGTGCGTGGTCCGCACCTCCGCCAGCATCTCGTCCTCGCGAAAGCCACCGCCCAGCGCCATGGACACCAGGTGCTGCACCAGCACGTCCATCGGGGCCGTGGGTGGCGGGCGCGATTCGATGCGTCCGGCGGCCGCGGCGCGCCGGGCCGCCGCCGCCTCGATCAGTTCCAGCGCATGGGTGGGCACGCAGGTCACGCGCGAGACGCGGCCCGGCGCATGGCCCGAGCGCCCGGCGCGCTGCATCAGCCGCGCCACGCCCTTGGGGCTGCCGACCTGCATCACGCGTTCCACCGGCAGGAAGTCCACGCCCAGGTCCAGGCTGGAGGTGCACACCACCACCTTGAGCCGGCCTTCCTTGAGGCCGAGTTCCACCCAGTCGCGCAGTTCGCGGTCCAGCGACCCGTGGTGCAGGGCGATGACGCCGGCCCAGTCGGGCCGCGCCTCCAGCAGCGACTGGTACCAGAGCTCGGTCTGCGAGCGCGTGTTGGTGAACACCAGGCTGGTGGCCGAGGTCTCCAGCTCCGCGATCACGCGCGGCAGCTGGCGCAGGCCGAGGTGGCCGGCCCAGGGAAAGCGCTCGATGGTGTCCGGGATCAGCGTGTCCACCGTCATCACCTTGGGCTCGGCGCCCTGCACCAGCCGGCCCCGCTCGCCCAGCAGCACGTCGCGCGCCTGTGGCAGGTTGCCCAGCGTTGCCGACAGCCCCCACACCACGAGGTTCGGGTTCCAGCGCCGCAGCCGCGCCAGCGCCAGCTGCAGCTGCACGCCGCGCTTGTTGCCTATCAGTTCGTGCCATTCGTCGACGATCACCATGGCGACGCGGCCCAGCGACTCGCGCGCGTCGGCGCGGGTCAGCATCAGGGTCAGGCTCTCGGGCGTGGTGACCAGGGCGCTGGGCAGCTTCTTCGCCTGCCGGGTGCGCTCCGAGCTGGAGGTATCGCCGGTGCGCACGCCCACGCTCCAGGCCAGCTGCATCTCCTCCAGCGGCAGCGCGAGGGCGCGGCCGGTGTCGGCGGCGAGCGCGCGCATCGGCGTGAGCCAGAGCACCGTGAGCGGCGCATTGCCGTCCGGGCCGGCGCGCTTGCTGCCGCGCTTCTTTCCCGCGGGTGTCGATGCGGGCACCGCCTCAGACTCCGCGGTCGGCGCCGGCGGCACGCGCGGCTCGGCCCAGCGCGCCAGGGCGCCCAGCCATACCGCATAGGTCTTGCCCGATCCGGTGGAGGCATGCAGCAGGCCGGATTCACCGTCGGCAATGGCGCGCCAGACCTCGCGCTGGAACCCGAAGGCCTGCCAGCCGCGCGCGGCCAGCCACTGGTCAATCTTCGTCCTGACAAGCGCGGAGACGGGCGTCCCCAAGGCGGCGGCCGTTCCGCTCAGGCCCGGTGCAGGGGCTGCTTGGCCGCCCAGACGACGGCGGCGATCACCACCGCGGCGCCGGCCAGCTGCACAGGCATGTAGGACTGTTCAAGGATCACCCAGGCGAAGGCCATCGCGGCGACCGGCTCGAAGTTCAGCAGCATCGAGGTGCGGCTCGGGCCGCGCGCGCGCACCGCGAAGAACATCACGATGAAGGCGGTCGAATACAGCAGCGGCACCATCAGCAGGCCGATCCACCCGGCGAGCGCGTCATCGGGCAGCGCGTAGCCCTGCGTGCCGACGCCGATCACGCCGAAGATCGGCACCACCACCGCGCACATCAGCAGGTTGCGCGGCCGCGGGTCCTGCTTGCCGAAGTATCGCGAGGAGATCACCAGCATGCCGGTGAAGGCGATGGCCGAGGCCAGCGCGAAGGCCACGCCCTCGAAGCGCCACGAGGCCTGCGCCGGCGCCAGCGCCAGGCACAGGCCGAGGAAGGCAACCACCGGCGCGACGCACTCGCCCAGCGCGAGGCGCCGCCGGTCCAGCGCCGCGTTGGCCAGCAGGATGAAGATCGGGCACAGGTAGAACACGATCAGCGCCAGCCCCACCGGCATGTATTGGTAGGACGCGTTCAGGCTGAAGGACTGCACCAGCAGCAGCAGGCCCAGGGCCGCGGTGCGCATCCGCTGGCCCGGCGGCGGCAGCATGGGCAGGCGGTCGATGCGCAGCAGCACCGCGAGGATCAGCAGCGCGCCGATGGAGCGCAGCGTCACCACGGTGAGCGCGTTGCTGCCGTGCTCGTAGGCCACCCGCGCGCAGACATGGCCCATGCCGAAGCAGCAGGCCACGCCCAGCGTGGTCAGGTCCCAGCCGACGCTGCGGCCCTCAGACATCGCGCATCCTTGCCCGGCCCGTCGCCGGGTTGCCCGTCATTGCGCCGTTCATCGCTGCGCCGGGTCCAGCCAGTCGGCGAGCGCGGCCATGTCGGTGAAGGAGGGCGGGGCCTCGCCGTCCAGCGGCCAGGGTGCGTCCTTGCGGTTGATCCACGCGACGTGCATGCCATGGGCGCGCGCGCCCGCCGCGTCCAGCGCCGGATCGTCGCCGACGTGCAGCACTTCGTCGGGGCGCGCCGATAGCCGGTCGCAGGCCAGCGCGAAGATGCGCGGGTCGGGCTTCGCGAAGCCCACGTCGCGCGCCATTATCGATCCGGCGAGGAAGCGGCCGATGCCGACGCGGTGCACGTCGGCAAAGCCGTTGGTCACCGCGAGGATGGGAAAGCGCCGCGACAGCCGGTCCAGCGCCGGCAGCGCGTCCTCGAACAGGTCCACGCGCTGGCGCCAGGACTCGAACACGCCGAAGGCCTGCTCGGCCTGCGCGCGGGATGCGCCGCCGCGCGCGAACAGCGTGGCGATCGCCTCCTGGCGTATCCACAGCAGGTCGTAGGCTTTCTCCGGATGGCGTTCCAGCAGGTCCTCGCGCAGTTCGCGCATGGCGTGGGTGGTGAAATGCGGCACCACCCCGGGCGTGTGCTCGCCGACCCAGGCCAGCAGGTGTTCTTCGGCGCGCAGGATGGCTGGCAGGATGGGCCAGAGCGTGTCGTCCAGGTCCAGCGTGATGGCGCGTATCGCGGGGTAGGGCGGATGCATGGGAGGCGGCTGCAGTGCTAGGGGTGCTAGGGGTGCTGGGGGTTCGGGGGCGCGCCGAGTATCCATCCTTCTATCGGATCGACCTGCCCGGGCAGGCCATAGTGTCGCATACGCAGCCGCCAGGCCCGCGCCGCCTGGATGGCGGCCAGCGCCGCGTCCAGCGCGTCGCCGCCCGGCTCACGAACCAGTTCGCGCAACAGGCCGCAACCGCCTTCCAGCCCATGTTCATGGACCTCGCCCCTTGCCAGCGCCGAGACCAGGCGCGCGCGTGCCGCCCTGCGCGCCGGGGTCTGCTTGGACACGGTGTCGTTCTTGTAGGACTCGCGTCCCAGCACCTGGCGCGCGAGCAGGGCCGGATAGGCCTCCAGCGCGATGCGCGCCGGATCACCCCCGGCCAGGCCGGGCACGGTCACGCCGGATGACGCCAGCCGTGGCGCGCCTTCCAGGAACATCAGCCCGACCGGTGGATTGACCAGCTTGAGCGGGCTGTGCGAGTTCGCCGGGCGGTCGGTGGCGCGGTGCGCGTACTTGTTGCCCGCGGGCCGCGGCGCGCGCCACTGGTCCAGCACCGCGCGGAAGCGCTCGCGGCCCAGTCCGGCGCAATGCGCGGTGAGTCCGCGCCAGTCCAGCGGCCAGCCGAGTTGCTCGACCGCCTCGCGCGGCAGGCCGAACGGGAAGTCGAAGCCGCCCAGCCACGGGCCGGGGCGCGCCAGCAGCGCCTCGAATCCGGCCCAGTCATCGATGCGCTCCAAGGCATGCAGCGCGAAGCCGTCCTCCAGCGCCGTACCGACGGCCACCGTGATCGGCTTGGCGCGGCGCGGCGCCGAGGTGAAGTCCACCCCGAGGATGGTGATGTCCGCCATGTGGTCCGGGCGCAGGCCGGGCTCAGGCCGGCGTCACGCGCTCGCCAGCCAGTCCGCGCTGTCCTGCCACAGCGTGCCGGCGAAGCGTTCGCGGAAAAAGCCGAAATGGCCGATGCGCGCGACGCCGAGCTGCGACGGCGAGGGCCGGCGGCGCTCCACCTGCGTCGACTCGAACAGCGACAGCAGGGCCTCGGTGGCCTGCGGCGGCGCGTAGCCGTCATCGGCGATGCACCAGGCCAGCACCGGCGCGCGGAACGCCTTGATCGCCGCGAGCCGCGCCGGTCCGCCGGGATCGGCCCGGTGGTGGCCGGTGTAGTAGCCGGGTGTGCGCATCCAGCGGGCCCATTCCTGGGCGACGCCCGCGGGCAGGTCCTCGCCCAGGCGCAGCGCCCGGCCCGGGAAGAAGCCGACCGCATGCGACACCGCCGGCAGCAGCGCATGCGCGAACAGCCAGATGCCCGCCCGCCTCGGGTGCGGCCAGAGGCGCCAGTCGCCGATCTGCGCGCCCACCAGCATCAGCGCGTCCACCTCCGTCGCCGAAGGCGCGAGCGCGGCGATCTGCCCGCCTATGCTGTGGCCCACCACCAGCAGCTTCGCCGGCAGGCCCTCGCGTGCGCGCCGCTCGCGCAGCGCCAGCGCATGGCGCAGCATGCCCTCGTAGTCATGGCTGGCGAAATCGGCGGCGCGCGCCTTGAAGCCGCGCAGGCGCGCGGGGCGCGAGCCCGCGATGCCGCGGTAGTCGTAGGACAGCACGTCGAAGCCGCGCACCGCGAGCCGTTCGGCGTAGCGCGCGTAGTACGCGTGCGGCACGCCCAGCGCGCTGTTGACCAGCACGACGCGGCCGTTCGGCTGCGAGGGCCTGGCGTGGGCCGCGGCCAGTTCGTAGGAGTCGGTCGCCGGCACGCTGATGGCCAACGCGGCACCGGACGTATCGTGCGTGCCCTGCATGCCGGTTCCCGGGATCAGGCCTGGTCGACCGGGCGGGGCTGGCGTTGCGCGTTGGTGGCGACGTAGGTGAGCGTGGCCTCGGTGACCCTGACCGTCTCGACGTCCGCCGGATTGCGCTGCGCGTAGACCTCGACGTTCACCGTGATCGAGGTGGTGCCCACGCGCACGATGTCGGCGTAGAAGGACAGCACGTCGCCGATGAACACCGGCTGCTTGAACAGGAAGCTGTTCACCGCGACCGTGGCGACGCGCCCGCGCGCGCGGGCCGCCGCGACCACGCCGCCGGCGATGTCCACCTGCGACATGATCCATCCGCCGAAGATGTCGCCATGCTGGTTGGCGTCGGCCGGCATGGGCACCACGCGCAGCGTGGGGACCTTGCCCTCGGGAAGCTTGGACTGGGTGTTCTGCATCATGGAATCAGGCTAGCCCAATCGGGGGTTGCCGGCAAACCGGGTTGACCGGCGGTCCGGCGGGGCGGCGCACCGCAAGGGCCCGCCACGAAGGGTCAGGGCCGTGGCAGCGCGGCCAGCACGCGCGCCACCATGGTGTCCAGCGCGGCGGGTGCGGCGTGGCCGCGGTAGCGTGCCGCGAACGCGCCGGCGTTGCGGGTGAAGGACTCGTCCTGGGCCAGCTGCGCCAGCGCGATCTCGTAATCCGGCTCGGGCACGTCGGGCGCGATGCCCAGGCCCGCGCCCATGCGGACCACGCGGCGCATGATCAGGAACTGCTCGAGCTGGGTCGGCAGCATCAGCAGCGGACGCCCGGCCAGCAGCGCCTGCGCGGTCATCTGGTGGCTGCCGTGGCTGATCACCAGTTGCGACTGGGGCAGCAGGCGCGAGACCCACATGGGCGCATCCGAGAAGTGCACCGACCCGCGGCCGTAGCGCTCGCGCAGCGACGCATCCAGTCCGCGGCAGAACACCAGCGTCGGCAGCGCCAGCCGGTCCAGCGCCGCCAGCAGCGGTTCGAGCGCATGCCAGTAGTGGTACAGGTAGGCGAACACGCGCATGCCGCCGCCCTCGGGCCAGGACGGCAGCGCGTTGCCCTCGCCGGTGTCGGGTATGCCGAAGTAGTCCGACAGCCCCCGCTCGGGATAGATGTCCAGTTCCGGATACGTGAGCAGCATGGCGCGCCCGGCGAACAATGATCCGATGGTGTCCAGCGGCGGGGCGCCATAGGCATGCATCACCGCGTTCATCGCGGCGAGCACGCGCGCGTCCGCCGCTTCCAGGGCCTGGCGCGCGTGCGGCTCCCAGTGCCGCAGCGGCGGACTCGGGAATACCGCCGGCGGGATGTGGAAGCCCTGCGAAATCTCGAACGAAGGCATGCCCAGCGTGCGGGCCGCGAGGTGGGCCGCGGGCGCCACGTTGGCCACCACCGCGCCGGCGCCGGCGATGCGTTCGCGCCAGGCGTCCACCAGGTGGCGCAGGTCGGACGGGTTCGCGTACCCGAAGTTGTGAAGGATCTCGCCGAAGTTCGACGGGGACGGGTAGGTGACCGGACCGACCCACACCGGGGCCCCTTCACGCGGTATGCCGCGCGCCTGCGCCAGGTCCGCGCCGGCACGCACGTCGCGCAGCAGGAAGCGCGGCGAGTGGCCCGCGTCCAGCATCCGCCGCGCCATCGGCAGCAGCGTGGTGACGTGCCCGGTGCCGGCGCCCAGTTCCCAGGCGAGTTCGATGCGTGCCATCAGCCGATCATGCCATTGCCCGGTCGCCCAAAAGCAAAGCCCGCCGGAAGGCGGGCTTTGCGTGCGTTGCGGTGCAGCCGGATCAGGTGGTCGAGCACTCGAGCGCGCTGCCCCCCGGGACGATGGGCCGCCCGGGCTGGGTGAAGTTGGGCGGGGCCACGCGCGGCAGGTTGGGC
>CAIVVS010000099.1 GCA_903909415.1 uncultured Pseudomonadota bacterium
ATGGCCATCGCCTCGGCCTTGTTGCGGTGCTGCGAGCGGTCGTTCTGGCACTGCACGACGATGTTGGTCGGCAGGTGCGTGATGCGCACCGCCGACTCGGTCTTGTTCACGTGCTGGCCGCCGGCGCCGGAGGCGCGGTACACGTCGATGCGCAGGTCCGCCGGATTGATGTCGACCTCGATGTTGTCGTCCACCTCGGGATAGACGAACACGCTGGTGAACGAGGTGTGGCGCCGGGCGTTGGAGTCGAACGGCGACTTCCTCACCAGCCGGTGTACGCCGATCTCGGTGCGCAGCCGCCCGTAGGCGTACGGGCCGCTGACCTTGAAGGTCACGCTCTTGATGCCGGCGACCTCGCCCTCGGACACTTCCAGCACCTCGACCGCAAAGCCCTTGCGCTCGCAGTAGCGGGTGTACATGCGCGAGAGCATCGCGGCCCAGTCCTGCGCCTCGGTGCCGCCGGCGCCGGCCTGGATTTCCAGGAAGCAGTTGTTCGGGTCCAGCGGGTTGTTGAACATGCGCTGGAACTCGAGCTCGGCGATGACCTTGGCGACCTCGCGCACGTCGGACTCGATCGACACCAGCGTGGCGTCGTCGTCCTCGCCGCGCGCCATCTCGAACAGCTCGGCCGCATCGGACAGGCGGGTGTGCACGTCGGACACCGTGACCACCACCCCGTCGAGGATCTTCTTCTCGCGGCCCAGGTCCTGGGCGCGCTTCTGGTCGTTCCAGACGCTGGGTTCTTCCAGCTCCCGGTTGACTTCAGCTAGGCGACGCTGCTTGGCGTCGAAGTCAAAGATACCTCCGAAGCTCGTCGGACCGGGTGCGCAGGTCAGCGAGCGTGTTGGACAGGGTATTGAGGCGTTCTGCTTCCATGGCGGGGGCTGCTTGTCTCGGGGAAAACGCGATTATACGTCGCGCCCCGTACCCGGGCCCGCAGACCTACTTCACGCGCCGCGACGAGAAGCTCTCGTCGATCTTGTCCTCGAAGTAGCTCACCGGCGAGGGCGCGGCCATGAACTGGCGGTGGATTTCCTGCGACACGCCGGAATAGGCCATCACGCGGCCGTCGGAGAACTCGATTTCCAGCACGCGGGCCTTCTCGTCATAGCCCGCGGCGCGGATGCGGCTGGAGTTGATGCGCTTGCGTTCCATCTGGTCCTCCCCGTGTTTCGCGTGAATCAGGCTGGTTCGCGGTGCTCGATGATGAGCTGCAGGCTGGACACGCCGTTGTACTCGTTCACCGACAGCCGGTAGGCGGCGCGGATGCGCCCGCCGGCCGGCGCCAGGCTGTTGAAGTGCATCGCCTCCAGCGTGCGCCCGCCGCGCACCAGCCGCAGCCGGGTGTGGCGCTCGCCGACCACGCGCTGGCCGGCTACCTCGAACAGGTCCACGTAAAGGGGCTGCGGAAAACCCTGGCCCCAGATCTGTTCCTCCAGCATGCGCGCGGTCTCCAGCGACATCCACTGCGGCTCCAGCGGCCCGTCGGTGTCCAGCGTGCGGGCGAGGGCCCCCGGCCCGAGCATCTCGGTGACGGCGGCCTCGAAGGCGGCGTTGAAGGCCGTCACGTCGTCGCCGTTGAGCGTGAGGCCGGCGGCGGCGGCATGGCCGCCGAAGCGGCTGATCAGGTGCGGATGGCGCTTGGCCACCAGGTCCAGCGCGTCGCGCAGGTGCAGCCCGGGTATGGAGCGGCCCGAGCCCTTGAGTTCGCCCGACTCGCCGCGCGCGAACACGATCACCGGCCGGTGCAGCCTGTCCTTCATGCGCCCGGCGACGATGCCGACCACGCCCTGGTGCCAGGACGGGTCATACAGGCAGACGGCGGTGCGCTCGGCGATGTCCAGCCCGGCGACGATGGCCTCGGCCTGGTCGCGCATGTCCGCCTCGATCGAGCGTCGCTCGCGGTTCAGGTCATCCAGCTGGCGCGCCATCTCCAGCGCCGGGCCGTAGTCGTCGGTCAGCAGGCAGGCGATGCCCAGGCGCATGTCGGTCAGGCGCCCGGCGGCATTCAGGCGCGGGCCGACCAGGAAGCCCAGGTCGAAGCTGCTGGCACGCGAGGGGTCGCGGCCGGCCGCGGCGAACAGCGCGCGCACGCCCGGGTGCATGCGGCCGCTGCGGATGCGCTTGAGGCCCTGCGCGACCAGCACGCGGTTGTTGTGGTCCAGCTGGACCACGTCGGCGACGGTGCCGATGGCGACCAGGTCGAGCAGCTCGGCGAGGTTGGGCTCCTGCTTGTCCTTGAACGCGCCCTGTTTGCGCAGTCCGGCGCGCAGCGCGAGCAACACGTAGAACATCACGCCGCAGCCGGCGATGGACTTGCTGCTGAAATCGCAGCCCGGCTGGTTGGGATTGACGATGGCGGCGGCGCGCGGCAGCTCGTCGCCGGGCAGGTGGTGGTCGGTCACCAGCACCGCCATGCCCAGTTCGCGCGCCGCGTCCACGCCCTCGATGCTGGCGATGCCGTTGTCCACCGTGACCAGCAGGTCGGGCCTGCGCGGGCCGGCCTGCGCGGCGAGGGCGACGATCTCCGGCGTCAGACCGTAGCCGAACTTGAACCGGTCGGGCACGATGAAGTCCACGTCCGCGCCCATGGCGCGCAGGCCGCGCACGCCGATGGCGCAGGCGGTGGCGCCATCGCAGTCGTAGTCGGCGACGATGACGATGCGCTTCTTCTCCGCGATCGCCGATGTGAGCAGGGCGACCGCCTCGGGCATGTCGCGCAGGCCGTCCGGCGGGAGCAGGGTGGCCAGCCCGTCATCCACCTCGGCGCGCCGGCGCACGCCGCGCCCGGCGAACAGGTGGGCGAGCACCGGGTGCACGCCGTCGCGCACCAGCTGCTCCTGCGCGGGCAGCGGGGACTTGCGCGTCCGCACCTCGGTTGGCGCGTCGGTGCGGGGGTCAGCGGCCACGCTGCTTGTCCATGCTCAGGGTGCCTCGTGGGGATCGTCGGCGTAGGCCTCCCCTTCGAGCGCGGACGGCGCATCGGGATCGGGTGCCCAGGTGGCGAGCGGCTTCGCACGTCGCCAGAAGCGGCGCAGGTCGCCGCGCACTGCTTCCACCCGCAGGCAGCCGCGCAGCGACAGCGCATCCAGGGTCAGCATGCCCAGGCGCCCGCTGCGCAGCGCCGCCAGCATGGGCGCAAACCAGTCGGCTTCCAGCGCACGCAGGCTGTCCTGCCAGCGCGCGGCGTCGGCGTAGTCCGCGGGGGTGGCCAGGGTGTCCAGCACGAACCAGACCACGCCGTTCTCGGGCGCGCCGCGCAGCCAGTCGGCGGCCCGCGCCGGCAGCGGATTGGCGCTCATGCCGGATTCGCGCGCCAGGCCCAGCACCAGCGGGTCGGAGGAAAACACGCCCTGGGCCGGCCGCGGCGCGAGGCTGGCGAGCCGGCCGGCACCCCAGACCCACAGGCCGTTGACCGGCAGCTGGCCGCGCGCTTCGCGCGCCTGGTTCACCGGGTGGTCGTGCAGCAGCATCTGCGCCTCGTTCATCAGCGCATGCCAGGCCATGGCGTCCTCGCCGCGCGGCAGGTGCGCGCCCATCGAACGCGCGCGCGCCGCCGAGGTCGGCACGGTGCGGATGCGCGAGGGTGCGGGCGAGCGCGCATACCAGCGCGAGGGCGTGGGGGCGGTCACCGCCAGGCGTCCCTCGAAATGCGCGTTGATGGACGCGGCGATGGCGCCGGCCTCGTCGGCGGTCAGGCCCAGTCCGTCGGCATCGGCCAGCGCGACGCTGTCGCGGTCGGCGCGCATGTGGACCGGGTCGGCGCACAGCCAGGCGGCGTCGCCGGGCTGGCCGCCGTCGCCCAGCAGCCGGTACGGGGCGGCGGGCAGGTCATGCTGGCGTTCCACGCCGAACACGTCCAGCCACCAGTGCTCGCGCACCGCGCCCTCGCGCGCGTCGCGGCGCCCGCGCGCGAGCAGGGCCTGCAGCGCGGGCAGGTGCATTGGGGGACTCCCGGGTCCGCCGGTGGCGAGGAGCTCGGGAACCAGCAGTTCCGGAACGACGAGGCGGCAATGCATCAGGGCGCGCAGTCTAGCATGTGGCACACTCGGCACATGCGCTACGAAACGCTGATCGGCCTGCGCTATACGCTGGCGCGCAACCGCGGCGGGTCCAACCCGTTCATCTCCTTCATATCCCTGGCTTCCATGCTCGGCATTGCGCTGGGCGTGGCGGCGCTGATCGTGGTGCTGTCGGTGATGAACGGCTTCCAGAAGGAACTGCGCACCCGCATCCTGGGCGTGGCCTCGCACGTGCAGGTCACCGGCCCGGACAACCAGCTGGCCGACTGGAAGGCGATCGCCGCCCAGGCGTCAGCCCGCCCCCGGGTGCTGGCTGCCGCGCCCTTCGTCAACGCGCAGGCCATGCTGTCGGCCGGCAGCGCGGTGCGCGGCGCGCTGGTGCGCGGCATCGACCCTGCGCTGGAACTCAAGGTGGCGGACTTCGGCGGCCACATGCGCTCGGGCAGCCTGGAGGCGCTGCGCGCGGGCGAGTTCGGCATCGTGCTGGGCGGGGACTTGTCGCGCATCCTCGGCGTGCGCCTGGGCGACACGGTGGCGGTGATCGCGCCGCAGGGCCTGGTGACGCCGGCGGGCGTGCTGCCGCGGCTCAAGCAGTTCCGCGTGGTCGGCATCTTCCAGGTGGACCACTACGAGTACGACTCGGCGCTGGCGCTGGTGCACATCGAGGACGCGCAGCGCCTGTACCAGCTGGGCGACAAGGTCTCGGGCGTTCGCCTGAAGCTGGACGACCTGTTCGCCTCGCGCCAGGTGGTGCGCGACCTGGTGGATTCCATCCGCGCCGACATCTACGTCTCGGACTGGACCAAGGTGAACGCGAACTTCTTCCGCGCGGTGGAGATCGAGAAGCGCGTGATGTTCATCATCCTGATGCTGATCGTCGCGGTGGCGGCCTTCAACCTGGTGTCCACCCTGGTGATGGCGGTGACCGACAAGCAGGCCGACATCGCCATCCTGCGCGCGCTGGGCGCCAGCCCCGGTTCCATCATGCGCATCTTCGTCGTGCAGGGCGCGGTGACCGGCGTGGCCGGGACGCTCGCCGGCGTGCTGGGCGGGGTGCTGCTGGCCTTGAACATCGACGTGGTCGTGCCCTTCATCGAGCGCACCTTCAGCGTGCAGTTCCTGTCGCGTGACGTGTACTTCATCACCGAGCTGCCCTCCGACCTGCACCGCGCCGACGTGCTGGTGGTGACCGCGGTGTCGCTGGTGATGGCGCTGCTGGCCACGCTCTACCCGAGCTGGCGCGCCTCCAGGGTCAACCCGGCCGAGGCGCTGCGCTATGAGTGAGGGCGCCTTGGGCAGCGGGGGCAGCGTGCCGGTGCTGTCGTGCGTCGGGCTGCGCAAGTCCTTCCGCGAGGGCGCCGACGAGGTCACGGTGCTGCGCGGGGTGGATTTCTCGGTGGCCGAGGGCGAGATCGTCGCGATCATCGGCACCTCGGGTTCGGGCAAGAGCACGCTGCTGCACCTGCTGGGCGGGCTGGACTCGGCGACGGCCGGCGAGGTGCGCGTGGCGGGGCGCCCGATGGGCTCGCTTGGCGAGGCCGAGCGCGGGCGCCTGCGCAACGAGACCCTGGGCTTCGTCTACCAGTTCCACCACCTGCTGCCGGAGTTCACCGCGGTGGAGAACGTCGCGATGCCGCTGCTGATCCGCCGCCTGCCGCGCGCCGAAGCGCATGCGGCCGCGGCGAAGGTGCTGGGCGAGGTGGGCCTGTCGCACCGGCTGACGCACACCCCGGGCGAACTCTCCGGCGGCGAGCGCCAGCGCGCCGCGCTGGCACGCGCGCTGGTGACCGGGCCGCGCTGCGTGCTCGCCGACGAACCCACCGGCAACCTCGACCGCCAGACCGCGCAGCATGTGTTCGACCTGATGCTGGAACTCAACCGTGCGCGCGGCACCAGCTTCGTGATCGTAACCCATGAGCCGGCGCTAGCGGCGCGGGCGCACCGGGTGATGCGGTTGGACGACGGGGTGCTGTCCGCATCGGTCTGACCGGCCCGCGCCGGCCAAGCCTTGTTGCTGTCCGGGATGGCCCCAAGGCAGGAGCGGCTCAGTCGCCGAGCCGGGCGCGCAGGCGCTTGGCGCTTTCCGCCGAGGCCATCACCACCAGGATGCTGTCCTCGGCGATGCGGTGCTGGTCGCCGGGGTTGAACGCCCAGCCGTCCTTCTCCTTCAGCGCGAGCACCACGTAGTCGCGCCGGCTCAACTGCAGTTCCTCCAGGCGCTTGCCCACCAGCGAGGCGCGGAGGCCCACTTCCTCGACCCGCAGGCCCTCGTCGGCGCGCAGCATCTCGTCGAGGAAGCTGACCACCTGCGGGCGGATCATGGAGCTGGCGATGCGCATGCCGCCGGTGAAGTCGGGCGACACGATCGCGTCCGCGCCGACGCGGCGGATCTTCTCGATGTAGGTCACCTCGTGGCAGCGCGCGACGATGCGTATCGCCGGGTTGAGCTGGCGGCCGGTGAGCGCGATCACCAGGTTGCGGCTGTCCTCGCCGCTCACGGCGAACAGGCCGGCCGCGCGCTCGATGCCGGCTTCCCTCAGCAGGTCGTCCTCGCTGCCGTCGCCGTGCAGCCAGATCACGTTCGGGTGGCGTTCGCGGTAGACGTCGATGGCGTGCTGGTTCGGGTCGATCACCACGTACTCGCGCAGCGTCGTCTCGAGTTCCTGCGCGACGTTGGAGCCCACGCGCCCGATGCCACAGACGATGTAGTGGCCGCTGATCGTTTCTATGCGCTTGTTCATGCGCCTCCTCCGCCATGCTTCGTTGATCTCGCCCTCCACCACGAATGCCGTGATGATGGAGAGTACGTAGGTGAAATTGGCGATCCCGGCGGCGGCGATCGCCATGGTGAAGACGCGCCCGGCGGGGCTGTGGGTCAGGTCGACGATCTCGCCGTAGCCGATGGTGGCGACCGTGATGAACACCATGTAGAAGGCGTCCAGCACCGAGATGGACGGCCCGCCTATCACCAGGTAGCCGGTGGTGCCGATCACGAAGATCATCACCATCACCGCGGCCGGCGCGAACAGGCGCTTGCCGGTGCGCGCCAGCAGCGATTCGCCGTGGTGCTGCACGCGCGCCGGCGGATGCAGCAGCCATGCGACCCACGCGGCGAGCAGCCAGGTGACGCCCGCGATGCCGGCGATCGCGATCAGCACCGTGAACATGCGCCCGCCCGGGTTGCCCGAGAGGTCGATGATCTCGCCGAAGCCGATGGTGGCGGCGGTGATGAAGGCCATGTAGAAGGCGTCCACCAGGCTGGTGGAGCGCCCGCCGATGAGCAGGTAACCGAGGGTGCCGACGGCCAGCGTGGAGCCGAGCAGCGCGAGCGGCCCGCCGAAGCGCGCGGCGAAGCGCGGCCCCGGCGCGCGCGACGAGCCGGGGCGCTGGGTGGCGACCACCGCGGCGATCGCCACCGCGAACAGGTAGGTGTAGCAGGCGATGCCGGAGGAGGCGACTAGCACCGTGAACAGGCGCCCCACGGGGCTGCCGGACAGGTTCACGACCTCGCCGAAGCCGATCGTGGCCACGGTGATGAAGGTCATGTAGAAGGCATCGACCAGGGAGGTGCCCGGGCCGCCCAGCACCATGTAGCCGGCGGTCCCGACCGCGAAGATGGCCGCCAGCGCCGCCATGGCGCGCCGGAGGGCGAACGGCGGCATGGCCGCGTGCTGGCGTTGCTGCGACATCAGGCCATGCGCGCCCGGCGGCGGCGCCACTTACGCACCACCGACACGCGCCACGCGACCTGCACCGCGGTCCAGCCGAGCGCGGCCAGCAGGCAGGCGAGGGCCACGAGGCCGACGAGCAGGGGCTTGCCCAGGGACAGCACCCAGTCGGCGAAGGCGCGCGACCAGTCGGCCAGGTGCACCAGGTCCAGCGCCGGGAACGAGGCCGTGGCCTCGGCCTTTCCGCCGACCAGCAGCAATCCCAGTTCGAGGGCGACCAGGTAGAGCGGGCCGATGGTGATGGGGTTGGTGTAGAGCGTGCACGCCAGCGCCACCGGCAGGTTGACCCGCAGCGGGATGGCGATGATGGCCGCGGTCATCATCTGCAGCGGCCCCGGCACCAGCCCCGCGAACATCCCTACCGCGACGCCACCCGACACCGAGTGGCGGTTCAGCGCCCACAGGTTCGGCTGCTGGAGCAGCGGACCGCACCATGACAGCCAGCGGTTCTGGCGCACGGAATGGTGGTTGGGCAGGTACTTGCGGAAGAACTTGCGGGGCATGGGACCCTGGGAAGGAAGTGAGGCGCGGCCCATTGTATCGATCCTTGCGTGCTTTCCGTCCCGCCCGGTCCCCGGCCGGGCGCGCCCTTGCGCCGGATCAACCGAAATCGCGGCTCGGCCGTTAAGCAGCGGGCGGCCAGCCTGCGATGTCGGGCGCGGCGCCGCGCGCCTGCAAAGGGCGCCGATCCCGGTCCATTCTGGAGGCGCATGGTGCGAAGCTGGACGATGGGCTGCCTGCTCGGGGTGCTGGCGCTGCAATGGCAGGCAAGGCTGCCGGACGGGTGGCTGCTCGCCCTGTCGGCCCTGGCAGGCGCACTGTCGGGCGCGTTTGCGCAGCATGCGGGCCGCGCGCGGCCGCTGCGCTCGGCCGTGGCTGCCGCGCTGTGCGGTGCCTGCCTCGGTTTCGCCTGGGCCGGCTGGCTGGCGCAGGCGCGCCTGTCCGGCTGGCTGGAACCTGCGCTCGAAGGGCGCGACCTGGTGGTCGAGGGGACGGTGGCCAGCCTGCCCCAGCCCTTCGACGGCGGCGTGCGTTTCGAGTTCGACGTCGCCCGCGCGGCGGACGCGCAGGGCGCCGCCATCGCTGGCGGCATGCCGCCGCGCGTGGCCTTGTCCTGGTACACCGGCCTCAGCCGCGAGGCCTTCCAGGAACTCGCGCCCTTGCGGGCCGGCGAGCGCTGGCGCCTGCCGGTGCGGCTCAAGCGCCCGCACGGCGGGGCGAATCCGCACGGGTTCGACTACGAAGCCTGGCTGCTCGAGCGCGGCCTGGGCGCGAGCGGCAGCGTGCGGACCCCGCGGGGCACGCGAGGCGAATCCGGCGCGCGCCGGCTCGCTGACGACGGCGCATGGCAGCCGTCCTATGCCATCGAGCGAGCGCGCGAGTCGATACGCGACCACTTCATCGATGCATTGCCGGCACATCGCTTTGCCGGCGTGCTGCTGGCGCTC
>CAIVVS010000100.1 GCA_903909415.1 uncultured Pseudomonadota bacterium
CCGGCCCTTGCCTACCTTGGAATTGCCTTCCCATTCATAGATCGCGCCGGGGCCCGCCGCCGCCCCGCTGTAGGCCTTCCTCATCGCCGGGTCACGGTCCTCCCAGGGCGACCACTCGGCCCAGCGGCGGAAGTCGTTGATCAGCGGGAACACCTTGTCCGGTGCCGCCTGGATCTGGGTGGAGCGCTCGACGCGGAAACGGTCAGGCCGGCTGGCAGCGATGGCCAGCAGCGCGGCGATGACGACGGCAATGACGACGAGCACGGTGGTGAGCACGCTGCCTCCGGGTGGAGATTGCCGGCAGGCGGTGCCGACGCCGGACGACAGGCTAGGCCGGATTGCCGGTTTTGGCAAAGCGCCCGGTCGGACACCGCACCCGGCCGCCTTACCAGGACAGGGACTTGCCCGCGAAATTGAAGAAGCCGCCGCTGTCGGCCTGGGTGAATCCGGCGATCACCCGGCGCAGCCCGGCGATGTTTTCCGCCGGTCCTGGCAGGGTCTCCCAGCGCTCGCCGAAATTGCGCGTCATGTCGGTCTTCAGCGCGCCCGGCGACAGCACCACCGCGATCACCTCGGGATGGTCGATCGCGAACGCATGCCACACCGCGTTCAATGCCGCCTTGGTCGAACGGTAGGCGTACTGGCCGCCGACCGTGTTCCCGCCTATCGAGCCCAGCCCGCTGCCCATGGCCAGCAGCTTGCGCTGGGTGCTGCGCGCCACCTGCGGCAGGAAGGCCGCCGCGCAGGCCAGCGGCGCCATCGCATTGGTGTGGAAATCGGCCGCCCAGGCGCGCTCGTCGATCGCGTCGGCGCGCATCGCGGGCCTGGCGTTCATGGTGCCGGCATTGGCGATCAGCACATCGATGCTGGCATCCGCAAGTTCCCGGCCCAGCGCGGCGATCGCGGCAAAATCGGACACGTCCAGCCGGTGGATGCTCACCCGGGCACCCAGCGCGCGCAGCTCGGTCGCCGCCTGCGGATCGCGGCACGTGGCGATCACCTCCCAGCCGTCGGCCGCGTACTGCCGCGCGAACTCCAGTCCGAGGCCGCGATTGGCCCCGGTGATCAGCGTGGTCGGCATGGCTGCCAGGACTCCATGTGCATTGGATCAACGCCGAAGCGAATCGTCGTGGCGATTGCCGAGTATAGGGTGGTACACGCGTCCGCCGCGCGGGCACGGGTAGTTGTACGCATGCCGGCGGAACCAGCGGACAACATTCGCGCACGGTGTGCGAAAGCGCACAGTGCCGGGCAGGCGGCGCGCACAGACTCGCTGTTCCTGCAAAGACCATGGAGCACGTACATGCAGATCCGCCGAGTGATGCACGCGGGGGCGTTCGCCCTGTCCGCCATGTCAGCCCTGCTCTGCAGCCAGTACGCCTACGCCGAGAAACCCGAATGGGCCGGGAACAAGGGCGGGAAGGGCAATGCCAATGAGCAGCGCGGTGACCGCGATGTAGGCGACCGCGATCGCCGCGACCAGGATCGCCGTTCCGCGCAGCGGGGCTACTTCGACGACGACCGCCGCGTGGTGGTGCGCGACTACTACGGCAAGCAGCACGGCGCCGGACGCTGCCCGCCAGGACTGGCCAAGAAAAACAACGGTTGCATGCCGCCGGGCCAAGCCAAGCGCTGGCAGGTCGGCCAGCAGCTGCCGCGCGACGTGGTGATCTACGACGTGCCGCGCGCGCTGGTGCTGAAGATCGGCCAGCCTCCAGCGGGCCACAAGTACGTGCGCGTCGCGGCCGACATCCTGCTGATCGCCATCGGCACCTCGATGGTGGTGGACGCGATCGAGGACCTGGGCCGCTAGCGGGATCGCCCGCCGGCGCCGCGGGACTCCCCGCCGGTGCCGCAGGACTCCCCGCAGGGGAGAGTCAGCTCCCCAGGCCGAACTCGCGCAGCGCGTGCTCGCGCAGCCGGTTCTTCTGCACCTTGCCGCTGGCGGTCATGCCGATGGCGTCGAAGTCGGCGACGATGCGCAGGTAGCGCGGCACGCGGAAGTTCGCGCAGCGCGCCTTGCACCACGCGAGCAGGTCCTGTTCGCTCGCCTGCTGGCCCGAGCGCAAGGTCAGGTAGGCCGCGGGCACTTCGCCCAGCCGCGGATCCGGCACGCCGATGACCTGCGCGGTCGCCACCGCGGGATGCGCGAGCAGCACCTCCTCCACTTCCGCCGGCGCGACGTTCTCGCCGCCGACGCGGAACACGTCCTTCAGCCGCCCCACCATGCGAAGCCGCCCTCCGGCATTCAGCGTGCCCAGGTCGCCGGTGCGCAGCCAGCCATCGGGCGTGAAGGTCTTCGCATTGGCTTCCGGGTTGTTGTAGTAACCGCGCATCACGTTCCAGCCGCGCACCTGGATCTCGCCAGGCGTGTCTGCTTCCAGCGGTGCATTCGTTTCCGTGTCGGCAATGCGCAATTCGACGCCCGGGTGCGGCAGCGGCAGGCCGTCGATGCGCAGCTGTTCGGGCTCGCGGTGGTCGGACAGCACCACGTTGGGCGAGGCCTCGGACAGGCCGTAGGCGGCGCAGATCTCGCGCGCGCCCAGCACCTCGATGATGTTCTTCATGGTCTCGGGCCCCGCCGCCGCCCAGCCGCCGCGCAGCACGATCCTGCGCGCGGGGAAATCCGCATGGCCCATCAGCATCTGGAAGATGGTGTCGTTGCCCGAGGTCAGCGTGCAGCGCTCGCGCTCCATCAGCGCCAGGGCCGCGCCGGCCTCGAAGGTCGGCAGCGTCACCAGCGCGCAGCCGTTCACCAGCCCGACCAGCGCCGAGAGCGTGGAGCCACCGACATGGAAGAACGGCCTGCAGTTGAAGTAGCGGTCGTCCGGGCGCACGCCGATGCGCAGGCCCGCGGCCCAGGCATTGCGCAGCATGTTGTCGTGCGTGAGCATCACGCCCTTGGGATAGGCGGTGGTCCCGGAGGTGAACTGGATCAGCAGCAGGTCATCGGGCCGGACCGCGCGCGCAGCGGCCTCGAAGGCCTCGTCCTCGATCGCCTCGCCCGCATCGATGAAGTCGCGCCAGGACATCGTCCCTGCAGGCAGCTCGCCCTGTCCCGTGCTGCGCGACACCACCACCGTGCGCAGCAGCGGCAGCGCCGCGCCCGGCAGGGCCGCATCCAGCGCCGGCTCCGCCTCGCGCAGGAAGGACAGGAAGTCGATCTTCAGGAAGCCGTCAGCCATCAGCAGCAGCCGCACGTCGGCCTGCTTCAGGCAAAACGCGAGCTCGGATGACTTGAAGCGCGTGTTCACCGGCACCGTGACCGCGCCGATGAGGGCTGCGCCGTAGAACAGTTCCAGCCAGCGCGGCTCGTTGGCCATCAGCACGCCCACATGCTCGCCGCGCTTGACGCCCTGCGCGAGCAGGGCGCGCGCGACACGGCAGGCGCCCATGTGGAGGGTCAACCAGTCGATGCGCGCGCCCTCTGTGACCAGCGCCTCGTCGCGCGCGCGCCTGAGCGCCAGCCGCGCCAGCACCCGGCCCAGCGTGGTCGGCGTCCAGTCGGGTGCCTCGGTGCCGGTCGCTGCGGCGCCCGTCGTTGCGGCGCCGGTCGCTGCGGCGCCAGTCGCCTCCGCGCTCACTTCACCGCATCCTTCTTTCCCGGTTCGCCGAAACCGCTGATGCGCTCGCGCCACTCGGCGCCGGCCAGCACCTCCTCGATCGCGAGCAGCTCGGTCGCGAGCGCGCCCTTGGGATCGAGTTCCACGCCGCGGTCGATGCTGCGCTTGGCCAGGCGCATCGCACCGGCCGGCGCCTCGACCAGGGTCTTGGCGATCTCCTCGACCGTGGACTCCAGTTCGTCCGGCGCGACGATGCGCGCCACCAGGCCGTGCAGCAGCGCTTCCTCCGCGCCCAGGGCGCGGCCGGTGAACATCATGTCCTTGGCCAGGCGCTTGCCGAGGATGCGCGGCAGGCGCTGGGTCGCGCCTATGGTTCCCCACAGCGCCTCGGGCGTGCGGAACGCCGCGCCCGGCGTGGCGATGATGAAGTCGCAGGCGGCGGCGATCTCCACGCCCGAGCCGACCGCCGTGCCATGCACCACCGCCACCACCGGCATGGGCAGGCGCTCGATCGCGTCATAGGCGGCGAACGCCTTCAGGCGTCGGCCGCGCACCTGGTCCTCGTCCATGCCGCGCCGCTCCTTGAGGTCCGCGCCGGCACAGAACACCGGACCGGCGCCGCGTACGAAGGCCACATGGATGTCGCGCCGCGCCGACAGCTCGGCGCAGGCGCGGGTGAGTTCCTCGCACATGGTCAGGTTGAGCGCATTGCGCGCCTCCGGCCGGTTGAGGGTGAGGATCGCGACGCGGTCGGCGATGTCCAGGATCAGGGTGGTGTAGGTGCTCATGGCCTTGCTTTCGTCATGCGTGAAGGGTGGTGTGGAACCCGTGGGTCGGATGGCCTTGGTCAGATGGCCTTGGCCAGCCACAGTTCGGCGATGCGCCCTGGCGTGAGCCCGAGACGTTCCGCCAGGACGGAATCAGTATGCTCGCCCAGCAGCGGCGGGCGAGCGATGCCGGGACGCTGCCAGGCGCCCTGCTCCATGAACCGGTATGGGAGCGGCAACGCACGGAACGCGCCGATGGAAGGATGGTCGAATTCGGCAACCAGCCCACGCGCCGCGGTGTTGGCATCGGCCAGCACCTCGTCCACCGCGCGCACCGGGCCGGCCGGCACGTCGGCGGCATCCAGCGCATCGCACAGCGCATCGCGCTGCCACGTCGCGATCGCACCGGACAGGCGCGCCATCACCACGTCGCGCTGGCGTACGCGCCCGGAGTTGCCGGTCAGCGCGGGATCGGCGCCCCAGGCTTCCAGCCCCAGCACGCGGCAGAGGCCCGCCCAGTGCTGGTCGCTCGCGGTGATGTGCAGCCACTTGCCGTCGGCGCAGACGAAGCTCGCCGAGGGCACGCGCCCGGGATGCTCGGTGCCCAGCCGCGGCGGCACCTCGCCCAGCGCGAAGTAACGCGCCGCCGCCAGCGTGAGCAGGCTGACCTGCCCGTCGAGCATGGAGAAATCGACGTGCGCGCCCTCGCCCGTGGTGCTTCGGCCATGCAGCGTCGCGAGGATGGCGATCGCCACCCACAGGCCCGAGGTGAGGTCCGCCACCGGCAGGCCGGGCTTCACCGGGCCGCCGCCGCGCTCGCCGGTCAGGCTCATCAGCCCGCCCATGGCCTGGAACACGGTGTCGTAGCCCTTGCGCTTCGCATACGGCCCGTCCTGGCCGAAGCCGGTGCAGGACAGGTAGATCAGGTCGGCCTTGCGCTCGCGCAGGCTGGCGTAGTCCAGGCTGTAGCGCTTGAGCGTGCCCACCGGGAAGTTCTCCACCACCACGTCCGCGCCGGCGGCGAGGTCGCGTACCAGTTGCTGGCCCTCGGGCGAGCGCAGGTTCACGGTGATGGACTGCTTGCTGCGGTTGAACGCCATGTAATAGGCGCTCTCGGTCGCGGCCGGATCGCCGCTCAACGCCGGCACGAAGGGCTCGAACGAGCGCGTCTCGTCTCCGCTGCCCGGCTGCTCGACCTTGATCACGGTCGCGCCCAGCTCGGCCAGGATCATGGACGCGAACGGGCAGGCCAGCACCCGCGACAGGTCGAGGATGGTCAGGCCGGACAGGGGTTGTTTCATGCGCGATCCCTCATCCGCGACGATTCACTTCGGCGCCGCGGCCGGCTCGGGCTTGCGGAAGCCGCGCATCATCACGTTGGCATCGCGCCCCACCGCCAGCGCCGGCTCCAGAGCGAGGTCGGCGGCGCGGTGGAAGCTGCGCTTGGTGGTCGCCATCGCGATGGGCGAGAAGGACGCCATGCGCTGCGCCAGCGCCATCGCCGTGGGCAGCACCTGCTCGCGCGGGCAGACACGATTGGCCAGCCCCAGCTCGAAGGCCTGCAGGCCGTTGATGGGCTCGGCCATCGCGACCAGCTCGAAGGCCTGCTTGCGCCCGACCTGGCGCACCAGGTTCGCGATCACCACCGCGGCGACGATGCCGTGCTTGAGTTCCGGGTAACCGAAGCGCGCGTCCTGGGCGATCACCATCATGTCGCAGGCGATGGCGAGGCCGGCGCCGCCGCCCAGCGCATTGCCGTAGACCGCGGACAGCACCGGCTTGGTCATGCGCGAGAACGACATGTGCAGCGCCGTGGTCAGGTCGGCGCGCGTGAGCACCGCGACCGGGTCCTGCGGCGTGAGCGAGGAGAACTCGTTGGTGTCCGCACCCGCGCAGAACGACTTGCCGGCGCCGGCCAGCACCACCGCGTTCACCGTCGGATCGGCCTCGGCGTCGCGCAGGCCATCCACCAACAGCTGGGTAAGCGCGGTGTTCAGCGCGTTGTGCTTGTCCGGGCGGTTCATGGTCAGTACGCGCACCGCGCCATGGTTTTCTGTCAGCAGGACGGAATCCAAAATATATCCTTTTATATCAGCCACTTATGTCGTTTTCAGGCAATTTTGGCGTGTCCGGCGCGCAGCGCCTCCACGGTCTCGCGTACCAGTCGCCCGACCAATTCGCCGGCCGGCTCCAGTGCATCCACCATGCCCACGCCCTGCCCGACTTCCAGCTTGCCCCAGTCCACCTCGCCATCCAGCGCCGCCATCTTCAGCGTGCGGCTGTCGAACAGCACCTTGAGTTCCTCCGCGCCCGCGCCGCCGCGCTCGGCCTGCAGGTAGGCTTGCGCGAAGGCGTTGGCGGCCATGCGCACCGGCACGCCGCCGCGGCCGACGAAGCGCGTGTCGGAGATGCCCAGTTCCAGCGCGCGCTGCTTGTAGGCAGCGTGCACGTTGGCCTCGGGCGTGAGCAGGAAGCGCGTGCCAAGCTGCACGCCCTCGGCGCCGAGCGCGAGCAGCGCGGCGATCCCGGCGCCATCCACCACGCCGCCGCCGGCGATCACCGGCAGGCGCACCGCGCGCACCGCGGCGCGCACCACCACCAGGGTGCCGACCTCGTCCAGCGGCGGATGGCCGCCGGCTTCCGAGCCGATCACGATCACCGCGTCCACGCCGGCATCCTCGGCCTTCTTCGCATGCTCGGGGGAGGCCGCCACGTGCAGCCAGGTCACGCCCGCATCCTTGAAGCGCCGGATGTGCGCCTTGGGGCCGCCCTGTGACGCGACGATCACCGGCGCCTTCTCCTCCAGCACGATGTCGAGGAACTCGGCGCTGCGCTTGTTGTACAGCGGCACGTTCACCGCGAACGGATTGGGCGTGCCTGCGCGCACGTCGCGTATCGCCGCGCGCAATGCATCCGGGTACATCGGCCCGGCCGCGATCACGCCCAGGCCGCCGGCGCGCGATACCGCCAGCGGCAGCGCCGCGTGAGACGAGGCCCAGCTCATGCCGGCCTGCAGGATGGGATGGCGTATTCCCAGCAGTTCGGTGACGCGGGTTTCCAGAAGGGGCGTGCTCATGCGTGATCCTGCATCACTGGAAGACGTGTCATGCCCGGTAACCCGGATCGCGCGCATCGACCTCGCGCACCATGGCCTCGAACACCGCGCGGCATACCGCCGGCTCGCCCGGTCCGTTCTCGCGCACCGTCTGCTCGAACACCGACGGCGCAACGGCCCGGATCGCGCCGCAGGCCATCGCAGCCACCTGCACGTCGCAGGCGCGCTGCAGCGTCCACAGCCACATGAAGGCCTCGGGCAGGTCCGCGCCCCAGGTGAGCAGGCCGTGGTTGCGCAGCACCACCGCATGGCGCGTGCCGATGTCGGCCAGCAGCCGGCCGCGCTCGCGCTCGTCCACCGTGATGCCCTCGAACTCGTGGTAGGCCACCTGGCCGTGCAGCTGCGCGCCGTAGAAACTGTCGTGCGAGAGGCCCGCGTCCAGGCCGGCCACCGCCATGCCGCTGGTGGTGTGGGTGTGCATCACGCAGTGGGCGTCGCGCAGGTTCGCGTGGATCGCGCTGTGGATCACGAAGCCGGCGCGGTTCACCGGGTGCGGCGTGGGTCGCACCGGCTCGCCGTGGATGTCGATCGCCACCAGGCTGGACGCGGTGACCTCGCGGTAGCGCAGGCCGAAGGGATTGATCAGGAACACCGCATCCCCGTCACCGGCGCCCGGCACGCGCAGCGTGATGTGGTTGAAGATCATCTCGGTCCAGCCGAGGTGGTCGAAGATCCGGTAGGCGGCGGCCAGCTGCACCCGCGCCTGCCACTCGGCGTCGGTCAGCGGCAGCGCGCGCGCGGACGGGGTGCTGTCCATGATCAGGGGCATGGGATTCCTTGGTGGGTCAGGGTGCGGATGTGGCCGGCCTGGCCGGGCCGGCCTTCGGTGGCCGTGGCTTGCGGTCCCGGCCGGCGGCGCGGCGCTCGGCATCGATCAGGCCGCGCGCCGCCGCGTTGAGACGCGCGAGCGCGGAATCCAGCAGCGCATGCTCCGTCGCGGAAAGGGATTGCAGCAGCACGTCGTTGCGCTCGGCAGCGGCGGCGATGAGGCCCTCGTACAGCCGGCGCCCGGCACGCGTCAGCGACAGGCGCACGCCGCGCGCGTCGCTGGCGTCCGCCGTGCGCAGCACCAGGCCACGCTCGGCCAGGCCGCTCACCACGCGGCTGACCTGGCCCTTGTCCAGGCCGCCGAGGCGGGCGAGGTCCGTCTGTGACAAGGCGCGTCCTCCATCCGCGGCAGGCTCGCCGAGCAGCGCGACGGTGCGCCACTCCCACAGCGACACGCCGAACTCGCGCTTGTAGCGCAGCGCGGCGCCGCGCGACAGCTGGTTGGCCAGCGCATTGATGCGGTAGGACAGCAGCGCGCGTATGCCCGGCGGCGCGGCACCGGGCTTGCGGCGGACGGCGGCGCGGGTCACTGTCCTGCTCAGAGGTCGAAGAACGGCAACTCGCCCGGGCCGCGCAGCCGGATGTCGAACCGGTAGCGCGCCAGGCCGCTGCCCGGCTCGCGCTTCGCGAGCAGCAGGCTGCGGCGCGCTTCGGGCACCGACAGCAGCACCGGGTCGGCGCCATTGCCCGCGCCATCCTCGAAGAACAGCGTGGTGTGGAGGTTGCGCATCACGCCCGAGAACACGATCACCAGGTTGATGTGCGGCGCGCGCAGCACCGCGCCTTCCTGCACCCTTCCCGGGCGGATGGTGGTGAGCGAGTAGCGGCCCTGCGCGTCGGTCGCGGCGCGGCCCCAGCCGAGGAAATCCGGGTCGGCCTGTGCGTGGCGCGGGTCGGCCGGATGCGCGTGGATGCCGGCGGCGTCCGCCTGCCAGGCCTCGACCAGCAGGTTGTGCAAGGGCTTGCCGTCCTCCTGCACCGCGGTGCCGGCGATGTGGATCACCTCGCCGCGCGCCGTGCGCCCGGCCAGGCGCGTCAGGTCGTTGCAGCCCTGGTCCACGTAGCGCGGCGGAAAGAACGGCCCTAGCGTGCCTTCGGCGGTGGGGATTTCGCGTGCCATGCGCTTCATCGATCCTGATCACTCAGTCCTGGTGCGGCGTGGCGGCGCTGCCGCGCACCACGATGCGGTGTTCGTACACCAGCGCGTCCGGCCGGCCCTGGGCCGGCGGCACCAGGCCGCAGACCAGGCGCTTGCGCGCGGCGGCATCCGGCACCGCGAGGAAGATCCGGTCCTGCGCCAGCAGCGGATCGCCGGGGAAGTACATCTGCGTCACCAGCCGCGACAGCCAGACGCGGCCCCAGACCGAGAAATGGATGTGCGCCGGACGCCACCAGCCGCCGTTGTTGGGCACCGGGTAGGCGCCGGGCTGCACGGTGCGCAGCGTGAAGCGCCCGTCGGCGCCGGTGAGCAGGCGCGCCGCGCCGTAGAAGTTCGGGTCGATGGGCGCATGGTCGTCGTCGCTCGGGTGCACGTAGCGGCCGGCCGCATTCGCCTGCCAGACCTCGACCATGACGCCGGGCAGCGGGCTGCCGTCCTCGTCCACCACGGTCACGCGCAGCTCGATCAGCAGGCCCTGCGCGCGGGTGGCGCCCTGGCCGGCCATGTCCGCGCCCAACAGCGCGAGCCGGCGCTCCAGCGCGGCGGGGCCGGTGAGCTCGCCCAGCGTGGGCGCGCGGCGTATCAGCGGCTCGGACGGCGTGCGCAGGCGCGTCTGCGCATAGCCCTCGACGATGCGCGAGGGCGTGGCGCGTTCATCCAGCGGGGCGGCGGCGTAGGCAAGGGTCATCGCATGTCGTCCAACGTGCAGGTTGACAGGCTAGGCCATTTGGTTGATATTGTCAACCATCTGGACGGAGCCCGAACTGCGCGACCCCATGCCCGACCTCATGCCCGAAGTAGCCCTCTGCGAGTGCTTCGCCCGCGACGGCCTGCAGCACGAACCCGGCTTCATCGCCACCGCCACCAAGCGCGCGCTGGTCGAGCGCTTCGCCACCATCGGCTTCCCGCGCGTGGAAGCCACGTCGTATTCCAATCCCAGGGTGGTGCCGCAGTTCGCAGACGCCAGCGAACTGCTCGAGTCGCTGGCGCGCCGCCCCGGCGTGCACTACAAGGCCACCTGCGCCAACCTGCGCGCGGTCGAGCGCGCGCTGGCGGACAAGGCGCGCGGCATCGGCGCGAACGAGATCTCCCTGCTGGTCTCGGCCAGCGACGCGCACAGCGAACGCAACCTGAAGAACCCGCGCGCCGCGCAATGGGACAACGTCACTGCCATGGCCCGGGCTGCCGCCGGGCAGTTCCGCCTGGTCGGCACGGTGTCCGTCGCCTTCGGCTGCCCCTTCGAGGGACGGGTGGACCCGCAGTGCGTGCTGGAGGACGTGGCGCGCTTCGCGAGCCTGGGCGTGACCCATGTCGCACTGGGCGACACCACGGGGCTGGCCACGCCCCGGTCGATCCGCGCGCTGTTCGGCGCCATCCTGCGCGACCTGCCCGAGGTCACGCCCATAGCCCACCTGCATGACACGCGCGGCACCGGCCTGGTCAACTGCCTGGCCGCGCTGGACGCGGGCGTGCGCTGGTTCGACTGCGCCTTCGGCGGCGTCGGCGGCCACCCGGCAAAAGTGCAGTACGGTGAAGGCCACACCGGCAATGTCTGCACCGAGGACCTGGTCAGCCTGCTCGAGTCCCAGGGCGTGGACACCGGCCTCGACCTGGGCCGGCTGCTCGACGTGGCGCGCGAATGCGAGGCGGCGCTCGGCCGCGACCTGAACGGCCGCGTCACCCGCAGCGGATTGCATCCGCGCTTCGCCGCCTGATACCCCGACGATTCCCGTCGACGACGGGCGAGGCGGAACTCACGGCCTTGAAGCGTGTCGAGCCTGTATGGCTCGAACCCCGTTCCGCGGCAACAAGCTGACCCTGCCCTCCAGGCCCTGCCAGGCCTGCGGTCGCCCCATGGCCTGGCGCAAGCGCTGGGCGAAGAACTGGGACGACGTGCGCTGGTGCTCGGACCGCTGCCGCTCGGCTAAATCGCCCGCCCTTGCCGTCCGATGAGCACGACCCGCAACCTGGTGCTGGTGCTGGGCGACCAGCTGGACGCACGTTCGGCCGCGTTCGACGGCTTCGACCCGGTGCTGGACCGCATCCTGATGGTCGAGGCCGCCGACGAGGGCGTGAGGACCTGGAGCCACCGCCAGCGCATCGCGCTGTTCCTCGCCGCGATGCGCCATTTCGCGGCAGGCTTGCGCGAGCGCGGCTGGCCGCTGGACTACCGGACACTGGCGGAAAGCGGCAAGCGCACGCTGCTGGAGGTGGTCGAGGCCGAGCTCCGCACGCGGCCGGCCGGTGCGTTGCTGTGCGTGCTTCCGGGGGAGTGGCGCATCCGCGAAGGCCTGCACCAGCTTGCCCGGCGCGCCGGCCTGCCGCTGGTGCTGCGCGAGGACGGGCACTTCTACGCCAGCCCGTCGCGCTTCGCCACCTGGGCGCGCGGCCGCAAGGACATGCGCATGGAGTTCTTCTACCGGGAGATGCGCCGCGAGCATGGCGTCCTGGTGGATGCGAAGGGCGAACCAGAAGGAGGCCGTTGGAACTTCGACGCCGAGAACCGCAAGTC
>CAIVVS010000101.1 GCA_903909415.1 uncultured Pseudomonadota bacterium
CTGCTTCGCGGCGCTGTTTCGGGGCGCTGTTTCGGGGCGCTGTTTCGGGGCGCTGTTTCGGGGAACTACTTCGCCAATTCGGCGCGCACGATCTTCGTGCCGGCGACCATCGCGCGCAGCTTGCCCATCGCGGTCTCGCGCGGCAGGTACTTCATGCCGCAGTCGGGGGCGATGACCAGGTTCTCGGCCTTGGCATGCGGCAGGGCGCGGCGGATGCGCGCCGCCACCGTCTCCGGCGTCTCGACATTGGGATCGGACAGGTCGATCACCCCGAGGATGATTTTCTTCTCCGGCAGGTCGGCCAGCACCGAGCAGTCGAGGCTGGACTGCGCGGTCTCGATCGAGATCTGCTTGCAGGAGCAGCCCTTGAGCTGCTTGAGGAAGGAATAGCCGCTCGGGCGCTCGTGGATGATGGCCGCGTAGCCGAAGCAGATGTGCACGGCAGTCGTGCCGGTGATGCCCTCCAGCGCGCGGTTGAGCGCGGCCAGGCCGTACTCGCCGGCCTTCTGCGGCCGGGCCTGCATGTAGGGCTCGTCCACCTGCACGATGTCCGCGCCGGCGGCGAACAGGTCGCGGATCTCGGCGTTGACCGCGACGGCGTAGTCCATCGCCATCTCGGCCTCGTCCTTGTAGAAGTCGTTCTGCGCCTGCTGGCTCATGGTGAACGGGCCGGGCACGGTGATCTTGATCATGCGGTCGGTGTGGCTGCGCAGGAACTTCACATCGCCGGCTTCCACCGCGTGCCGGCGGCTGATCCTGCCGACCACGCGCGGCACCGGGTTCGGGTGGCCGGAGCGGTCCAGCGCCGAGCCGTGGTTCACCATGTCCACGCCGTCCAGCGCGGTGGCGAAGCGGTTGGAGTAGCTCTCGCGGCGGATCTCGCCGTCGGTGATGATGTCCAGGCCCGCTTCCTCCTGCGACTTGATCGCCATGATGGTGGCGTCGTCCTGCGCCTCGGCCAGCAGTTCGGCCGGCACGCGCCAGAGTTCGGTGGCGCGCACCCGCGGCGGGAAGCGCCCGGCGAGCTTCTTGCGGTCGATCAGCCATTCGGGTTGCGGGAAGCTGCCGACGAGCGAAGTGGGCAGAAGCATGGACGTCCTCCTGAATTATTGTTTTGAATCAGCGGGTTATCGTGTTTTCGGCCATTTTTGGCCGACGTGATCGGTGCGGGACCTAGGGCTTGAGGCCCTGGAACAGCTTCTCGCGCCCGACCTTGATGCCGAACTGGCCGTCGTACATGAAGATGTCGGCGGTGGAGAAGGTGTCGTTGAAGGTGTCCGGGATGAACGAGCCGGTGCCGACCACGTCCAGCGGCGCGCGCGCGTTGGCGAACATCTTGCACTTGAACAGGTTGAAGCCGGACGAGCCGACGATGCGGCAGGCGCCGAAGCCGGCCGCGTCCAGGGTCTGGCGCAGGTGGATCACCGAGGCCACCGACACGCCGGTGCCGAACAGCACCTTGCGCACCCGGTCCTTGGTGATGTTCAGGCTGTCGGCGTCGAACGCCTCCTCGCCCATCACGTAGCGCACCGCCTCGTACTCGTTGGGCACGTGCAGCCAGTTGGTGAGGATGTCCACCGAGCGCTCGTAGGACAGCCCCTCTGCGTAGCGCTCGCCGTGCGTGTCCAGCCGCAGGCTGAGGGTGCGCGAGCCCGACGGGTCGCGCGGCAGCTGCTCGTGGTACCACCAGCGGCAGACCTCCAGCGCGTCGGTGTACTCGTGGCCGTAGTAGTCCACCAGCACGGTGACGTTCTCGCTGGGGTGCACCTCGACGAACATCTGCGCCGCGCGCAGCGTCGAGCCGGCATAGCCGATGAGGCCGTGCGGCATGGTCCCGAGGCCGCCGTCCTGGCCGTAGTAGTGCGCGGTGAAGTCGGTGGACGAGCCGATGAAGCCGAGCGCGCCGTTCAGCTTGGCCATGCGCGAGCCGACCGAGGCGCCATAGGCCGCCAGCGAGGACAGGTCGTCGCCCGGCGAGTGGCGCGCGTGCATGTCGATGAACGCGGTCTTCTTCAGGTTCATCGCCATCTTGAAGGCGTTGTAGGCCGACACGCAGGCCACGCCGGTGCGCTGCAGGATCAGCGTCTCCAGCTCGGCCAGCGCGGCGAACGACCCGGTGTAGGTGAACATCGGCTTCTGGTCGGGCACGAAGGCGCCTTCCTCGTACAGCCGGGTGATGCGCAGCTCGGGCACCTTGCCGTCCTGCCCGCCGGAAGGGTAGTGCCTGCGCAGCATCTCGATCGCCGGGTTGATCGCACAGATCACGCCGCGGCGCATGAACACGCCGTAGGTCACGCTGCGGTCGCCGAAATGCTCGACGATCTGGCGCGACTTGCTGAAGTACTTGTCGGTGCGCTCGCGGACCCAGGCCAGGCGCGCAGGGTCGGTGGCGGCATCGGATTGCGGGACCAGGGGCTCGGCGGGCTTGTTCATGTCGGGGACTCCTCGCCGGCGAAGGCGTCGGCTTTCAGGACGGGGTGCGGGTCCCTGTCGCGCCGGGACTTGGCCGGGCAGTCGGCCTGATGGGTGCCATGGATATGGCGGGTGCTGCGATGCTCCCGAAATTGTAGCAGGCAGGGCAGGGGGCCATAATCGCCTGCATGGGCACCACCACCACCACCACCGTGGCCGTCGCCGTGAAGCGCGCCCTCGCGCTTGGCGCCGCACTCGCCGTCGCGCTGGCATCGGCCGGGTGCAGCACGTCCCGCTTCACCTACCAGGCCGGCAGCAGCGCCGCCGGCGGCGCGGTGACCGGCTACAACGCGACCAGCTTCAGCGCCGGCGGTTCGCGCGGCAGCGTCGCGTTCGGTTCGCCGGTGCCCGGCGGCGTGCCGCCCGCCGCATCGGGCATCTCGGGGGGCAGCGTCTCGGGGCCCGGCGGCACAAGTAGCGGAACAAGCGGCGGCGTCAGCCTGGGCGCGAGCAATGGCGCGGCGGTGGCGATCCTGCTCGGCGTGGGCGTGGTGAACCTGATCGCCAACAGCTTTGCGCCGGGCCGCCCGGTGGTGACGCGCCAGGCCGGCATGCTGTCGCCCGGCAGCGGGCACCTGATGCGCGACGATCCCTACACCCATCCGGCGCCACCCGAGGTTGCGTCGCCGGCTGCGGGCTCACGTGCCATGCCGCGCGATGCGGCGGGCAACCCGGGCGGCAACCCGATCGGTAACACCCGCATCGTGCCGCGCCAGACCGTGGATGGCACCATCACCGAGGCGCAGGTCGCCGGTTCGGCCGGGAGGGCCCCGTCCCAGGGCGCCGTTCCGGGTCCCGGCGCGGGCGCATCGGTCCAGGACTGCACCCGGCCGGTGGACCTTTCCGGCGGCAACCTCTACTGCCGCTAGGCGGGCGCGCCCGCGGCGCCGTCCTGGCCGGTGCGCGGGTCGGAGGACACCGGCTTGCCCAGGTCGCTCCAGTAGTCATGGCGGGCGGTGTTGACCAGCGACACGCGCAACTCCACCGGCGTGTTGTGGAAGCTCATCGCGATGCGCCGTATCTCCAGCATCGGCGCGCCGGCGCCGACGCCCAGCAGCTTCGCGCTGGTCCGGTCCGCCGCCACCGCGCGCAGCCGCTCGGCCGCGCGTACCACGTTGATGCCGTAACGCGTCTGGTACAGGTGGTACACGGTGTTCGAGCGCCGCGTGAACAGCGCCTCGGTCATGCCGGGGAAGCGCGATTGCGCGATCACGATGCGGTCCAGCACCACCGGCTCGCCCTCCAGGCTGAGCAGGTTGACCGCCTCCCAGGTGCGCTCGCCCGGCAGCAGGTTGAGCGCGGCGGCCTGGGCGGCGTCGGCGCGCCCGCGCAGGAAGGACAGCGTCTCGGTGTGCGGCAGCACGCGGGTGCCGTCGCGGCGCACCACGTGGAAGAAGTGGTACAGCAGCCGGTTCGGGTCGTGCGTGGCGACATAGGTGCCGCGGCCCTGCTGGCGCACCAGGATGCGCTCGGCGACCAGCTCGTCGATCGCGCGCCGCACCGTGCCGATGGACACGCGGAAGCGCTGCGCGAGCTGGGTCTCCGAGGGCAGCGGGTCGCCCGGCTTCCATTCGCCGCGCGCCAGGCTGCCGGTGATCAGGCGCTGCACGCCGCGGTACAGGGGTTCGTTCTGGGGTGGCAGGTGCGCGGGTGGCAGCTGTGCGGGGGGAAGGCTCGCGGGCATGGCGGCATTCTAGCGGCTGGAGGATGTCATTCAGATGACTTGGATGACCCTGTCGGAGGCGCTGGAATCCGCCGCGCGACGGCCCCCGGATACGCCGCGTAAAATGGCCCGGTCCACCACGCTTTCCGAGGCCAGCGCATCGTGTCCACTCCCGCCGTCGTGCATCCCTTCCACCTCGCCTTCCCGGTCACCAGCCTGGAGAAGGCGCGCGCCTTCTACGGCAGCCTGCTGGGCTGCCCCGAGGGCCGCTCGTCCCCCGAGTGGGTGGACTTCGACCTCTACGGCCACCAGATCGTCGCGCACCTGTCGCCCGCCGAGGCGGGCGCGGTCTCGACCAATGCGGTGGACGGCGACAACGTGCCGGTGCGCCACTTCGGCGTGGTGCTGCCCATGGCCGAGTGGGACGCGCTGGCGGAGAAGCTGCGCGCGGCGGGCACGAAGTTCGTGATCGAGCCGCACGTGCGCTTCCAGGGCGAGGTCGGCGAGCAGGCCACCATGTTCTTCCTCGACCCCTGCGGCAACGCGCTGGAGTTCAAGGCGTTCAAGGACCTGTCGCGCCTGTTCGCCAAGTGATCGCCTGATCCATGCCCGTTTCGACGCTTTGATCGCTGCCGCAATCGCCGTCCGGGACCAGCCCGACCATGCCAGGCTGGCCGCGCCGTTCGGCGTGGTGGGCGTGCGCATCGCCGGGGAGGGCGCCGCGGCCGCGGTGGCGGTGGTCACCTACCTCGCGCCAGGCACCGGCGCGGTCGCGCCGACGCACGAACTGGCCGAGCGGTTCGCGCGCGAGCTGGAGCGCTACCTGGACGACCCGGCGTTCCGCTTCGGCGTGCCTTGCGCGCCTGCCGGCACCGCCTTCCGGCATCGCGTCTGGGCAGCGATCAGCGCGATCGGCAGCGGCGCGACGCGGCGCTATGGCGAGATCGCGCGCGACCTGGGTTCGTCCGCGCGCGCCGTCGGCCAGGCCTGCGGCGACAACCCGCTGCCGCTGATCGTGCCCTGCCACCGCGTGGTCGCGGCTGCCGGACCTGGCGGCTTCGCGCATGCGAGCGATGGCTGGCTGCTGCGCACCAAGCAGTGGTTGCTCGCGCACGAGTGCAGCGTTTCCAGGCACGAGTGCGGCGTTTCCGGGCATGAGCGCGGCGTTTCCGGACACGAGCGCGGCCTGCCCGGGCACGAGCGCGCTGCGCTGGGGCACGAGGGCAATGACGGGACGCCGGCTTGAGCGCCGGTAACCAGGCGGTTGTTCAGGAGACCAGCGCCGCGGACGCTGCGCTGCTCGACGAGTTCTGCGACGCGCTCTGGCTCGAGGACGGCCTGTCGAAGAACACGCTGGAGGCCTACCGGCGCGACCTGCGCCAGTTCGCCGCCTGGCTGAAGGGCAGGGGCAGCGACCTGCTGGCCGCGCGCCCGGCCGACCTGTCCGCCTACCTCTCCGCCGGCCACTCGCGCGCGCGCAATGCCACCGCAGCCTCGCGCATCCGCCCGGCGACGCAGGCGCGGCTGCATTCCAGCCTGCGCCGCTTCTACCAGTTCGCGCTGCGCACCCACCGCACGAGCGCCGACCCGACGCTGAACCTGGAGCCGCCGAAGAAGCCGCAGCGCTTTCCCAAGACCCTGTCCGAGGCCGACGTGGACGCCCTGCTGCGCGCGCCGGACGTGGCCACGCCGCTGGGCCTGCGTGACCGCGCCATGCTGGAAGTGCTGTATGCCAGCGGCCTGCGCGTGTCCGAACTGGTCGGCCTGCAGCTGGTGCAGGTGTCGCTGGCCGAGGGCGTGGTGCGCGTCGTCGGCAAGGGTTCCAAGGAGCGGCTGGTGCCCATGGGCGAGCAGGCGCTGGACTGGGTGACGCGCTGGCTGGAGAAGGGAAGGCCCTTGCTGCTGGCCGGGCGCGAGAGCGACGCGCTGTTCGTCACCGCGCGCGCCGAGGCCATGACGCGCCAGGCGTTCTGGCAGCTCATCAGGCGCCACGCGGCGTCGGCCATCCCGGGCCGCTCGCTGTCACCGCACACGCTGCGCCACGCCTTCGCGACCCACCTGCTGAACCACGGCGCGGACCTGCGCGTGGTGCAGCTGCTGCTGGGCCACGCGGACATCTCGACCACCCAGATCTACACCCACGTCGCGCGCGAGCGGCTCAAGGCGCTGCACGCCAGGCACCACCCCCGGGGCTGAAGGCGCTGCGCCAATGAAAAGGGCCGGCTCGCGCCGGCCCTTTTCATTCGGACTGTGGACGGAACGCGGTGCCGGGCACTACTCCGGCTTGATGCCGGCGGCCTTGACCACCACGCCGATGCGCTCGTATTCGTTGCGGATGAAGCGCCGGAATTCCTCGGGCGAGTTGCCGGCCGGCTCGAAGCCGAGGTTGGCGAAGCGCTCCTTGATGTCCGCCGAGGCCAGCGCCTTCAGCGTCTCGGCGTTCAGGCGCTGCACCGCCGGCTCCGGCGTGCCGGCCGGGGCGAGCAGGCCGAACCACGCGCTGATCTGGTAGCCGGTGAGCCCCGACTCCGCGATGGTCGGCACGTCGGGCAGCTGCGGCGAGCGGCGCGCCGAGGTGACCGCGATCGGGCGGATCTTGCCGCTGCGGATGTGGCCGATGGCGACCGGGATGTTGTCGAAGGTCATCTGGATCTGGCCCGCGATCAGGTCCTGCAGCGCCAGCGCGGAGCCCTTGTAGGGGATCTGCTGGAATTTCGTGCCGGCGGCCTGGTTGAACATCTCGGCGGCAATGTGGCCGGTGGAGCCCATCGAGGGGGTGCCGTAGAACATGGGCGAGCCGCGCGTCTTGGAGTACTCGATCAGCTCCTTGACGGTCTTGGCCGGGTTGGACGGGTGGACCACCAGCACGTTGCCCGAGGTGGCGACCAGGGAGATCGGCGCGAAGTCCTTCTGCGCGTCGTACCCGAGGTTGGTACGCAGGTAGGGCGTGGTGGCGAGCGTGATGCCGGTCATCACCACGTTGTAGCCGTCGGGCGTGGACTTGGAGGCGGCTTCCTCGCCGATGGAGGTGTTGCCCGGGCGGTTCTCCACCACCATGGGCTGGCCGAGCAGCTCGGACAGCTTCTGCGCCATGGTGCGGCAGACGATGTCCAGCGTCCCGCCGGGGGCGGTCGGGCAGATCATGCGGATCGCGCGGTTGGGGTACTGCTGGGCCTGCACCGTGGCGGGCGCCAGCGAGGCGGCGAGCGCCGGTGCGACGATCGCGGCGACGGCCAGTTTCCTGAATGCGGTGCTCACGGGGTTCTCCGGTGGGGTGCGGTGCGTGCTTGGTCGGCGATGCCTTGCGGCGGCATGCTGGGGCGGACGGGACGCTACTGGGGCTTCATGCCGGCGGCGCGGATCACCCGACCCAGCGTGTCGGACTGGGACTTCACGTAGGCGGCCAGCTCGGCGGGCGTGCTGCCCACCGGCTCGAAGCCCAGGCGTTCGAACCGTTCCAGCACGGTGGCGTCCTTGAGCGTGCGCATCAGGCTGCCGTGAATCGTGTTCAGCACGTCCTGCGGCAGCTTCGCCGGGGCGACCATCGCGAACCAGGCAACGATGTCGTAGCCCGGCAGGCCGGACTCGGCGATGGTCGGCACGTCGGGCAGCTGCTTGTCGCGCTTGCTGCCGGTCACCGCGACCGCGCGGATCTTGCCGCTGCGGATGTGGCTGATCGCCGCCGGGATGTTGTCGAAGGTCATCTCGATCTGCCCGGCCATCAGGTCCTGCAGCGCCATCGCCGCGCCCTTGTAGGGCACCTGCTGCAGCTTCACGCCGGCCATCTGGTTGAACATCTCCGCGGCCAGGTGCCCGGTGGCGCCGAAGGCGGGCGTGCCGTAGTTGAGCGGCTTGGGGCTGGACTTGGCCAGGTCGATCAGTTCCCGGACCGTCTTCACCGGCACGTTGGGGTTGACCACGATCACGTTGCCCGAGTTGGCCACGATGGAAATCATCGTGAAGTCCTTCTGCGGGTCGTAGGGCAGGTTGGCGCGCATGTAGGGCTGGGTCGCGAGCGTGATGCCCGACATCAGCAGCGTGTAGCCGTCGGGCGGCTGCTTGACCACGTACTCCTCGGCGATGCTGGTGGTCGCCCCGGCGCGGTTCTCCACCACGATCGGCTGGCCCATGGCCTCGCCCATCTTCTGCGACACCGCGCGCGCGAGCAGGTCCACGGTGCCGCCGGCCGCGGCCGGGACGATCATGCGGATGGTGCGGTTCGGGTAGGCCTGCGAGTGCGCCGCGCCGGCACCCGCGAGCAGGGTCAGTGCGAGGGCGGTCCGCCCCATGAGGAAGGCGTTACGCCCGATGGCAGCAGTCAGCATGCAAGTTTCTCCTGGTTTCATACGGTGCCGTGGCGACCCTTCGGTCGGGCTCTTGAATGGCCTGGCGACGCTTCTGCAGCGCGTCCGGTAATGTATCGGAGCCCCCCGGCTTTTGCCAGCATGAAACGTGCCCGAGGCGGGGCCCCGCGGCGCCCGTTCCCCGATGGTGGACCAGCCATGAAACAAAAGCATGTATCCGAGACACCCGCCACGCGCGTGCTGCGCGCGGCCGGCGTCCCGTTCACGGAGCACCCGTACGACTACGTCGACCGTGGGGGCACCGCGGTATCCGCCGCGGCGCTGGGCGTGGACGAGCACGCGGTGGTCAAGACCCTGGTGTTCGAGGATGACGCGAAGCGCCCGCTGGTCATGCTGATGCATGGCGATCGCACGGTATCGGCCAAGAACCTCGCGCGCCAGGTCGGGGCGAAGTCGGTGAAGCCCTGCGCGCCCGAGGTGGCCGAGCGCCACTCGGGCTATCAGGTCGGCGGCACCTCGCCGTTCGGCACCCGCAAGGCCATGCCGGTCTACCTGGAGCGCAGCGTGGCGCAACTGGAACGGATCTGGATCAACGGCGGCCGGCGCGGCTACCTGGTCGGCATGGCGCCGGGCGAGCTCGCGCGCGTGCTCAAGCCGGTGCTGGTGGACGTGGCGCTGGCCCCGGGGTGACGGGGGGCATACGGTACTGCGGCCTGGACTGCGGTCGGAACCGCTGCCCGGACATCGTCCGGTCTAGGGCGCGCGCCGTTCTATCACCACGCCGACGCGCTTGGCCTCGCGCAGCACGCCGAGCTTGGTGACGGTGATGCGCACGCTGGCGGCGTGGAACTCGGCGAGGATCATCTTCGACAGGTGCTCGGCCAGCGTTTCCACCAGCCCGAAGCGCTCC
>CAIVVS010000102.1 GCA_903909415.1 uncultured Pseudomonadota bacterium
AGGCGCTGCGCCTCGTCGCCGCCGGCCGGCACCGCAACCGCGGGACGCGCCGCGCCCGCCGCCCCCGGGCGCGCCCCCCGTGAACCGGCGGAACCCACCGCCGCGCTGGCGCCGAACTTGCCCTGGCTGTCCAGCACCCGGCCGAGGTTGGACATGGTGGTGGCGGTGTCGGCGTGGTTGGCGCCGAGCTTGTCGGACAGGATGCCGTGGGCGCGCTTGAGCAGCAGCTCGGCGCCGGAGAAGTCGCCGACCTTTTCCAGCACCAGCGCCAGGTTGTTGAGCGCGGAGGCGACGTTCACCGAATCGCGCCCGGAGCGCGCCTCGTAGGTCGCCAGCGCCTGGCGGAACTCGTTCTCGGCGTCCGGGTAGCGGCCCTGGCGGAACAGGGCGGTGCCGAGGATGGAGCGGCTCGCCGCGACGTTCGGGTGGTTGTCGCCGAACACCTTCAGGCCCTCGGCGACCAGGTCGCGCCCCATCCGCTCGGCGCCGCCGAAGTCGCCCTTGGCCACCGCATCCTCTGCCTGGTCGGCCAGTTCCTGCCAGCGCCGGTCGTCGACCTGGGCCGCCTGCGGGGCGGCACGCTGCTGCGGCTGGGCGGCCGGTGCCGCGGCGGCGGGCTTGGGCCGCGGCGCCTGGGCATGGGCTGCGGCGAACGCCGCCATGCAGGCGAGCGCAAGCACGCGCATGGCCACGCCGGCGGCGCGCGCGCGCGCGCGGCTCATTGCGTGGGGATTCGCGTGGGGACGTCGAAAGTCGGGGGAAGCGTGGCGCACCGGCAAATTATAGGACCGGGCGACACCGCGGCCCCGCCCTTCTTTGCGGCGGCGATGCCTTGCAGCAGGGCCGCGGAACGGGGCTGTCAGCAGCCCTGGTTGCTGTAGACCCGGGCCAGGAAGGCCAGCGCGTCCTGCAGCGTGTCGTCGCCGGGCGCGGCGGCCGGCGGCTCGGCGGCGGCGCCATCCACCCGCTCGGTGGCGACCCAGCCGGCCTGCAGCACCTGATCGTCATAGGGAGGCGCCCCGGCTTCGGCGGCAAGGTCGGCAGCCGATGGCACGGACGGCACGGGGGCCGCGTTCGCCGCGTCCGGACCCTGCGTCACCGCATTGGAAAACCAGTTGGACCACGCCATTGCCGAAGCTCCGCCATGCCTGAATCAGTTCGTGGAAACGCATGCTCCCACAAGGCATGACGGCAGAGTGTCAAAAAGCTTGATGGCCGCGTGGCATGCGGCGTTTACGCAACACCGCCGGTGGGGACCCGCGCCGGCCCCGGCGGACAACCCGCCCGCAGCGGCGCGGGGACCGCGCCTACTCCGCGCTGGTCAGGGCGATGAACACGCTGCAAGGCGCATGGTCGAGCAGGCTCTTGCCGACAGATCCGCTCCACCAGCGCTTGGCGAAGGACGCCTTCTGCTCGTGGCCGACCACCAGCAGGTCGGCGCGCAGTTCCAGCGCCAGCCGGCAGATCTCCTCCACCGGCTCGCCCACCGCGAGGTGGCCGCTGACCTGGAACCCCTGGCCGCACAGCTGGGCCACGCCCTCGTCCAGCACCTCCTGGGCGCGCTTCTTTTCCTCTTCCATCACTTCCTCGGGCATGAAGCCCTCGGTGAGGAACATGGTGGAGGGCATGCCGGCGACCGCGAGCAGGTGCGTCTCGGCCTTGGTGAACGCCGCGATCTCGGCGCAGGCCAGCAGGGCCGTCTTGCCGTCACGCGAACCGTTGTACGCCATCAGGATGCGCTTGATCATGCTTCGTTCCTCCAGCCGGTGGTGTCCGGGCGCAAACGCTACACCAGATTCCCCGCCAAAGACAGCCTTCGCGCCGGCAATCCCATCCGCGAACTTCCTCCGGTCGCGTCAGGGCGGGGAGACAGCCACGCGGTCCGCGACTTTTGACAGCAGGCGCGCGCCTGCCTAGCATGGCGCCCCGCGCGCGCACTCCCTGCCCGCGCGCCCCACATCCACCCACCGACCCGCAGGAAGCCATCGTGCCCACCGTCGCTGCCCGCTCCGCCCCCGCCCTCCTCCTGCTGCTTGCGTGCCTGTCGCTGGCCGCCGCCCCCGGTGCCGCGCTCGCGCAGGCCTGGCCGGCGCGCGCCATCCGCGTGGTCGTGCCCTACCCGCCCGGCGGCACCACCGACGTGCTGGCGCGGACCATCGGCGAGCGCATGACCGAGGCCTGGG
>CAIVVS010000103.1 GCA_903909415.1 uncultured Pseudomonadota bacterium
CAGGTTCATGTTGTAGCCCATCATCAGGCCCTGGTTGTGGTGGGCCGTGTGGTGGCGCCGGATCGTGTTGACCAGCGGCATGGTGCGCACGAACCAGCTCTCGCGGACGTGGCAGCAGAAATGGAAGGTCTCGTAGATCAGATACTGGCCGACCATCGTCACCATCAGGACGTAGCCCGCGTTCGCGTTGACCAGCCAGGCCAAGGCCAGCGCCGCGGGCACGCCCATGCCGATGAACGTGAACAGCGCCCGCCAGGGGAAGAAAATGATGCGGAACTCGCGCGTCGAATCCACGGTCATCTCCCCGTCGGTGAAGTACTGGTGGTGCTGGCGGGTGTGGCGATCGTAGATCGCGCGCAGCGCCCAGACGTCCACCAGGCGGTGCATCACGTACTTGTGGATCCACCACTCGAACAGGTTGGACACCACGAACACGGGCACCACCAGCAGCCACTCCCAGGCCGCGCCCTGCATGCTCCAGAGGCAGAAGGCGATCACCGAAAGGCCCACCGCGTACATCACGCCCACATGCAGGAGGCCGCTGTAGTACGGGTGGATCTGGGACTGGTACTCCGCGCGGAACTGCTTCTGGCGTTCGGACATCATGGGGCGTCTCCTCGCACGTGTCTGCCTGCATTCGCCTTCTGATATATCAGGCGTATATCTTTATTATGCTACGTCCGGGCCGCGCATATCAAGCGCCCGCTCAATAGTCCGCGCTGACCGTGTCGCGGGTGAACTGCTCGATGTACGCGATCAGGCGGTCCGAGGCGGCGCCCGCGGCCTCCTCGTCCTGCGCCGCGATGCCCCGCGCCACGTCGGCATGCAGCTTGGCGGCACGCGGCATGTCGGCCGCCTGCTTGTAGTGGATGTACCAGAAGCGGCGCGACAGCGAGTGCACCAGGTCCATGGCGCCCGCGGCGAACTCGTTGCGCGCGGCGACTACCGTCAGGTCGTTGAATTCGCGGTCGATGCGCATGAAGGCCACTTCGTCGTTGCTCCTGGCGCTCTTTTCGAACTCGCGGGCCATCTGCCCGAAGCGCTCGCGCTCCTCCGGCGTCGCGCGCCGGGCCGCGCTCCTCGCCACCAGCCGCTCCACCTCGCGGCGCACCTCCAGCAGGCGAAGCTGGCTGCGGATATTGATTTCCGAAACAATGATGCCGCGGCGCGGCAGGATGGTGACCAGCCGCTCCCGCGCCAGCCGCTGCAGGGCCTCGCGGATCGGGGTGCGGCCGATGCCGAGGCGTTCTGACAACTCGGCTTCCGACACGGCACTGCCTGGCGGCAGCTTGAGCGTAACGATCAGTTCTTCCAGGGCTCCATAGGCGCGGTCGGTCAGGCTCGCCTCGGCGGGCGCACCGGTGGATTTATTCTTTGCCGCCTTGCGTGCCATCAGTGGCACCTGCGCTTCTCGACTTGATATATGAGCAGTATATCAATTGTGCAGGAAGCCCCCGGCTATCGAATCCCCGCGAATGCCGCCTCGAGCGACGCGTGGCGGCTGCGGCCGACGTGCAGCATCGAGGCATCCTCGCCGGCCGCATGGGTGTCTGCTGGGAAATTCCGCTAACCCTTGAGCTTCGCCTCAACAAGGCGCCCGAAAAACGCCGCGCCCAGCGGCAGCGCGTC
>CAIVVS010000104.1 GCA_903909415.1 uncultured Pseudomonadota bacterium
CATCCTCGCGGACAAGGACCCGGAGAAGCGCGGTCGCGAGATTGAGATAAAGCTGGTGGCGCGGTTGCGCAAGCACCTGGGCAATCCCAAGTTCACCGCGTTGGGCGAGAGGCTGGAAAAGATCCGCGAGCGCCATGAACAGGGCGTGTTAACCAGCCTGCAGTTTCTCAAGGAAATCCTTGAGCTGGCGAAGGAAGTTGTCGAGGCAGAGAATCAGTCAGACCCGGAAGAAGAACGCGACCGCGCCAAGGAGGCGCTGACCGAGCTGTTCAACCAGGCCAAGAACGGCAACACCCACATCATCGTCGAGCGCGTCGTCTCGGACATCGACGAGATCGTGAAGAAGGTCCGCTTCCCTGACTGGCAGCACACCTCTCAAGGCGAGCGTCTGGTGCAGAAGGAGCTCAGGCGGACCTTGCTCAAGTACAAGCTGCACACCGACCAGGATCTGTTCGACAAGGCCTACGGGTATATCAGGCAGTACTACTGAATACTCTCACCCTTGCCCGCGCCTTTTGTCGTCTCCGTCGCTGGTCTCGATCAATATGACCGATACGCCGCCTTCGGGGAGGTCGTTTGGCCCGTCTGGTGGGTTGTCACCGTTTTCGTTGTGAAAGCGGGAAAAAGTGTCTGGTCGGAAGTTGGTGTCGGACTTCCACGACCGGGAGGTTCCGTCCAGCCGTGCGAACAAATTTGGACCGTTTAATCTACTTTTTCCGCTAATTGCCAGTTGGCGCTTTCGTGAAAACGTCTTCATCGCGGCGTATTCGAGGAGGTCCCAAATGACTGTTGTCCAACCGTCAGATGCGGTTGCGGCGTGCTCTCCAAATTCCCTTCCGCTACGCGCCATCATTAGGTCGACGAGCTCGCTGGAAAGTGCATTCGAGATGTGCAGTGAGTAATCCGTAGCAGCGACGCCCATGCAAAACGTGCCGGACATGCCAGAAATCCCGCTAGAGGGATCCTCTGGCGGGCGCGGGTCGATGAGCAAGTACTGTGCGCCCAGGTGTCGTTGCTTTGGCATGACGTCTCGAGATAAGCCGTTTAGACGTCCCGAGCCAACATAGGTGAATCTTGGCCAGCCCAAATAGAGTTTAAGTTGGTGGTATTCCGAATGCGGAACCACATGAGTCATTTCGCTGGACTTCTTTGCTTGTAGTAAAAGCGCCCGTCGCGTTGTTGGTCCGGTACTCGGCGAATGAATGTGCGCGAATAGAACGTCGCCCAACTCGCAAGCCCCGCTGGTATGACGGACACGGGGTCGCCCGTGGCAAAACACGGAAGTTGTCGAAACTCGAAACCCATGGGGAGCTAGAAAGAGTTGCAGCGTTTGCCCAATTTGCCTGGCCCCTTGCAACACGAGCATGGCAATGATGTCGGGTTCTTCAGGAGCGAATGCAGGACCACGCTTGGTGCGAGTGGTCATCCATGCCAATCTGGATGAGTACGCAATGCTGCTCTCAATACTGCTGATCAACGCCGCCCGGTTCGTTTGCAGAATTTTGTCGGGGGTCAGCATGAAACGGCGCGGAATATCCGAGGGTCTGAAGTGAAAGCTGGTTAGCTTGCTTCGCCAAACAACCCCAACTGACTAGCCCCATGCGCCACCGCCTGCTCGACCATGCGCTTGGCCTCCTCCAGCGTCTTGCACGCGCCGCTGTGGGTGCCTGTCTGCCATTGGTACAGGCCGCCTGAGTCCTTGCCGCCCAGGGACACCCAGCCGATCTTCTCCTTGCCGCGCCAGTAGCCGTGGGTCTCGAAGCCGCGCTCCCAGAAGGGCTTGGGGGATTTTTTTCTCGTCGCCATGGCGGGATTCTAACTAGGCGGTTGTTTGGGTGCAGGGGCCCGCGTGGCGGGAGGGCGGGGTTCGTCCTTCGACAGGCTCAGGACGAACGGGATGGGACGGTCCCGGAACAGCACTAAGCGCGGGCCGTGCCTTCATGTCACCCCATGCACCACGACCGCATAGCGCATGAACCGCCCGATCGCCTGCCACAGCAGGCAGGGCAGCGCGCCCACCTTGAGCCAGCCCGCCGCCAGCACCAGGCCGTCACCGATGATCGGCACCCAGGCCATTACCGGCGACCCGGCTGGAGAGAGCCTCTTGCGCTATTCGCGAATCGCGAATAGCATACGGCCATGATCCTCAAACCCCAAGACGTCCTCATCCTCCTGAAGCTCGTCGCCCTGGGTGACGAACCTTGGACTTACCAACGTCTGGCGGTGGAACTGTCCATGAGCCAGTCCGAGGCGCACGCGGGTGTGCGCCGGGCGGTCGCCGCGCGACTGATGACCGACACCAACACCATGGATGGTCGTCCCGTTATGCCGGCATTGGAGGAGTTTCTGGTACACGGCGTGCGCTATGCCTATCCACCCGAGCGCGGGGCGCTTACGCGCGGCATGCCCACCGGCTACGCCGCCCCGCCGCTGGACACCCAGATCGTTCAGGCCGGGGATCCACCGCCTGTGTGGCCCTGGGCCGAGGGGACGGTGCGAGGCTATTCCCTTTCCCCCTTGTATCCGTCCGTGCCGGTGGCGGCGTCCCGTGATTCGCGGCTGTATGAGTTGCTTGCGCTGGTGGATGCCATCCGCGATGGCCGGGCGCGCGAGCGCAGCCTTGCGATCAAGGCGCTGGGCACGAAGCTGAAGTCCGCTTGATGGACCAGAATGATCCGAACGTCGAACTCCTCACGCTGATGGCGCAAGCGCTGGGGGAATTGCGGGATCAATTCGTGTTCGTAGGTGGGTGTGCAACTGCGTTGCTGGTTACCGACCCGGCTGCGCCACGCGCGCGTCCCACGCAGGACGTGGACGCCGTGGTCGGCGCCGTGTCCTTGCCGGACTACCACCGTATTGGCCAGGCATTGCGCGGTCGAGGTTTCACGCAAACCGTGGAGGGTGGCGAGCCACCGTATCGGTGGACGCACGCCGGCATGAAACTGGATGTCATGCCTGTTTCGGGCGCAGTGCTCGGGTTCACCAATCCCTGGTACGAGCCGGCCATGCGCGATGCCCGGCCCTTCGAACTGGCACCGGGTGTGGCAATCCGCCTCGTTACTGCACCGCATTTCATCGCAACCAAGCTGGTTGCATTCCAGGATCGCGGGTGTGGCGACTACCTTGAAAGTCACGACTTGGAAGACGTGCTTTCCGTCGTGGACGGGCGTCCCGAACTGGTCGACGAGTTCGCCCGGGCCGATCCCGATCTGCGTGCCTACGTCTCGGGCATATTCCAGGGGCTCCTCGCGAACGATGGATTCCTGAACGCGCTACCGGGCATCATCATCGGGGGGGGACCCGCCGGACGTGTGCCCGTGGTCATCGCCCGCATGCAGGCAATTGCCACAGAGGGCTGAATAGGTCGCCCGCCCCACGCCGCCAAGTCGGTCGCTTCAGGTCACCCCATGCACCACGACCGCATAGCGCATGAACCGCCCGATCGCCTGCCACAGCAGGCAGGACAGCGCGCCCACCTTGAGCCAGCCCGCCGCCAGCACCAGGCCGTCACCGATGATTGGCACCCAGGCCATCACGAGCGCCGGTGCGCCCAGCCTGGCGATGCGCTCGCGCGCCGCTTGCTGGCCCGCCGACCCGGCGCCGTCCCTGTGCCCGATACGCATGCCCAGCCAGCGGCCGATCGCCCAGGTGCTCATGCCGCCGGCGGTGTTGGCCACGGTCGCCACAAGCAGCGCCGCGCCCTGGCCGCCGGGGTGGGCCAGCACGTAGGCGGCCAGCGCCGCCTCGGAGGGCAGCGGCACCACGGTGGCCGCCAGGAACGCCGCCGCCCCCACCGACCACAACCCGCCCTCCGCCCCCACCAACCAACCCGGAAACCCGTCCATGCCGGGCAGTCTAGGGGTGGAATTGCTGCAGTGCAAGCAAAAACCTCAATAAAAACAGCGATATAGCTTTTTGGACGGCTGCCTAACGATGGCCAAGAATCCGCACGATCAGAAGGATACTGGGGCAAAGAAAGGGGTTGGTTAGCTGAATCCGCACGATTACACGGATTGTTTGCAAGCTGGCCTGAACTGGCCCAGAATCCTCATAAACGTGAGGATTTGCCATGAAGATACCCATCGACAACGCGGCGGCCATCGGCAAGGTGGTGCGCGCAAGCCGCAAGGCCCAAAGGATCAGGCAGGACGATGCCGCCGGCAGCATCGGCGTCAGCGAGAACTTCCTTGGTAAGGTCGAACGCGGCAGCGGGGCTGTGCAATGGGCCAAGCTCTTCCAGGTCCTTGAAGGGCTTGGCATTCAGGTCATGGTGGATGTGCCCGAAGGCGTCGCCGCGTATTTGAACGATCCTGGGAACGGCAGGGACAAGCCGTGAGCAGCCGCTTCCTGCGTGCGTTCATCAACCGGGTTGAGGTCGGCAACCTGCAGGAGGTGGGCGGCCTCTGGAGCTTCGAGTACTCGGGAACCTGGCTGGCCGACCCCCGGCGCTTCGCACTCAGTCCCCACCTTCCGCTGAAGGCTGAGCGTTTGGTGGACGGCGCAAGCCAGCGGCCAGTGCAATGGTATTTCGACAACCTGCTGCCGGAAGAAGGGCAACGCGTCTTGCTCGCCGGTGACGCCAGGCTGGACAAGGCGGATGCCTTCGGGTTGCTCGCCTGGTACGGGGCGGAGTCGGCAGGGTCGTTGACCTTGTTGCTGCCGGACGCCGCGCCACAGGTCCCCGAGCCCCTGCGCGCCTTGCCGGACGATGCCTTGGAGCAACGCATCCGCCAGCTGCCCAAGGCACCGCTGACGCATGCGGCAATCAAGCGCATGTCCCTGGCCGGCGCGCAGCACAAGCTGGCGGTCGTCCTGCGGGACGGCGCGCTGTTTGAACCTGCTGGCGCGACGCCGTCGACCCATATCCTGAAGCCCGACCACCCGGATGCGGACTACCCCCATTCGGTGATCAATGAATGGTTCGTGATGCGCCTGGCCGAACGGCTCGGCCTGGATGTGCCCGGCGTGCACCGGCGCTATGTCCCATCGCCGGTGTACGTGGTCGATCGCTTTGACCGGATTGAGGATGGCAGAGGCTGGCATCGGCGGCACGTGATCGACGCCTGCCAACTGCTGGGATTGGACCGCAACTTCAAGTACAGCCAGGGCAGCATGGAAAGCCTGGCTGCATTGGCCAACGCTTGCCGCAGCTCGGCTGTGGCCCGGGCGCGGCTGTTTGGCTGGCTGGTGTTCAATGTGCTGGTTGGCAACGGCGACGCGCACCTGAAGAACCTGAGTTTTCTGGTTTCCCACGAAGGCGTCCAGCTGGCTCCGTTCTATGACCTGCTGAGCGTGGCCGCCTATGAATCCGCCGCGTTTGCCAAACGGGGTTGGCCGTCAGAGGCCCCATTACAAGCACGACTGGCCTGGCCTATCCTGGGTGCGCGCCGCTTCTCGGACCTCCACCGCACGCTCATGCTGGAGGCTGGTGCGGCATTGAACCTGTCCAAGGGAACGGCTGAGCGCCTGCTGGAGAGCCTGCGCAGCCGCGTCTTCCACGAGGCCGAGGCACTGTACGCCGAGGTCGAAGCCGACAATGCCCGGCTCGCAGCTACGCGCGGCGAGCTCGCGGCAACGATGGCGGGGGAATCCCGTTGCCTGCGGGCCATCGTGCACACCGTCATCAAGGACATGGCCAGGCAAATCGCCTGAGGAAGGCCGTCGCCGGGCCTGGATGGCCCGGAATTGCTGCAGTGCAAGCAAAAACCTCAATCAAAACAGCGATATAGCTTGTTTTCGGGCATTTTCTCGCGCTACCCTGTTCGCTGGCGCTCCCTCGCGGGCGCCCCAGCCCGGGGGCCAGGCCGGGCCGCAGCAGCAGGTCTCCAGACGATGACGACGAACGGAGGGCATGCCATGCGCAAGGCAAGGATGAAGGCGGCACGCAAGGTCGAGGTCCAGGTACGCGGGGCCATCAAGGCGCTGGCGCTAGCCGGCACCGTCCGGCGCGGCGTTCCCGCGCTGCGACGCGCAGTCGTGGCCACGCGCAGGCCGGCGCACGCGAGGCAGCGCGCCGCGCACTGAATTAGGGGCGGGGCGCTTGCGCCGCCCCGACTGCCAGGTCAGGCGGCGACTTGCTCGTAGGAGAACTGGGGAATTCCCGCGCGCTGTGACGCGTGTTCCACCGTGATCGCGCAGACGTTGCCTTGCGCGTCGAGGTCGAGCACGGTGTTCTCGTCCAGGTCGCGCGTTTCCGTGACTGCGGCGTCCTTGAACTCGATGTGCAGCGTGTCGGTGTCTTCGAAGTAGCGGATTCTCATGGCACGAACCTTCGATCGAAGAATGCATTGTGGACCGTTTCCCCGTCGGGGAGAAGCACCACCCGGAGGTAGCGGTTATCCGCGTCAGGGATGGGGGCCCACCGCCTGATTCTCCCGTCGGCTTGGATGACTTCCCGGACCGGATCACGGACCACTAGCTCGATCCAGGAGTCCTGAATGCCCGTCCGGTCGGGTCGAACGCGCAACGCCTCAAAGTAGCGGGTCGTTTTCACCGACCAAACCTAGCACATCCTGTTTGGTCCCCGCCAAAGGCTTCCCCAGCGAAAGGCGGGGCGCTATGCTGCGGCTTCGATCTCGCCGGGAGCCCGCATGAAATCCATCAAGCACGCCGTCGCGCCGGAACTGCGCGACGTTCCCCTGGAAGACCTGATCAAGACGCGCGTGGCGCGCTTCAAGGAGATCCCGGGTGACTGGGACGCCTTCGCCGACTCGCAGGTGGAGGGGCGCAAGCGCGGCCAGCACCGCTTCATCGGCGCCGGCGGCTCGGGCAAGCACGACCCCAATGCCATCCCCGCCGGCAACTTCACGCTCAGCATCATGCAGGTGCCCCCGGGCCAGGGCGGCTCGGCGCACACGCACGAGATCGAGGAGGCCTTTTTCGTGCTCGACGGCGTGCTCACCGTGTTCTTCGAGGATGCGGCGGGCAAGCGTGTGTCCACCAAGCTCGGCAAGTGGGAGGCCGTGTCCTGCCCGGCCGGCATCCTGCACGGCTTCGAGAACGAGGGCACGGTGGACGTGTACATGCAGACCTTCATCGGCTCGGGCAAGCCCGGCCCGGTGGGCTATGCCGACGAGGCGATCTACGCCGAGGAAACGCAGCGCCTGGCCGCTCGCAAGGGCGAGACGGCCAAGGCCTAGGCCTGGGCATCGTCATTCCCTCGAAAGCGGGAATCCAGCGACTATCGCCAACGACACTGGATCCCCGCTTTCGCGGGGATGACATGACTGTGTAGTCGAGATATCCCGAATTTGACCCTCGCACCCCATGCCGTCATTCCCGCGAAAGCGGGAATCCAGCGGCGTTCCGAACACCCCGAACCCGTGACCAGGAGCCCCACCATGAATCCGATGCGTTGGCTGATCTGCGCAGCACTGTCCCTCACCCCGGCCCTGGCGCACGCCCAGGCCGACGCCTTCCCGTCGCGCCCGATCCGCTTCATGCTGCCCTTCGGACCGGGCGGCACGGCCGATGCGCTGGCGCGCGTGATCTCGCCGCGCCTCACCGAGATCTGGGGCCAGCAGATCGTGATCGAGAACCGTCCCGGCGGCGGCGGCATCCTCGGCATGGAGGCGGCGCGCACCATGCCCGCCGACGGCTACAACTACGTGCTGGTGGGCAACAGCGCGGCGGCCTCCGAGGCCATCTACCCCAAGCTGAACTACGACTTCCGGCGCGACTTCCTGCCGGTGTCCATCTCCATCTCCTCGCCGATGCTGATCGCGGTGAACGCCGCGTTCCCTGTGAACAACTTGCAGGCCATGGTGGTGGCGCTGCAGGCCGAGCCCAACAAGCGCAGCTACGGCTCCTGCGGCCAGGGCAGCGCGCACCAGCTCGCCATGGAGCTGCTCAAGCACGAGCTCAAGTTCGGCCTGACCCACGTGCCGTACAAGGGCTGCGGCCCGGCGACGCTGGCGGTGGTGTCCGGGCAGATCGACGTGGTGGTCGGCGCCACCGCATCGCTGATGCCGCACGTGCGCGCCGGCAAGCTGCGCGCGATCGCCGTCACCTTCGACCGTCGCTCGCCGTCCAACCCCGACGTGCCCACCGTGGCCGAGTCGGGCGGGCCGCGCACCAAGTCGTTCTCGGTGGACAACTGGTACGGCTTCATGGCCCCGGCCGCCACGCCGCGTGACATCGCTGCGCGCGTGGGCCGCGACATCAACCGCGTGCTCGCCATCCCCGAGGTGCGCGAGCGCCTCGCCCCGGCGGGCATCGACGTGCGCACCGGCGACGGCGCCGCGCTGCTGGAGGCCTACCTCGCCGACCTGCGCCAGTTCAAGGTCGCGGTGGACGCGGCGCAGATCAAGCCGGATTAGTTCCCGCCACACCCAGCCTGCGCGGGGCCGCCAGCTCCGCGCCGTCATCCCATCCCGGAGAAACACGATGTCCGCACTACGCCTGACCATGGGCTGCACCAACTATGACCGTACCCGCGCGGTGTTCGATGGCCGCGCGCCCATCGAGGGCGTGGACCTGCTGTCGCTGGCTCTCGCCCCGGAGGAGGTGTTCCATCGCGCGTTCAAGTTCCGCGAGTTCGACATCACGGAACTGTCGCTGTCCAGCCACACGCTGATGACCGCGCGCGGGGACTCCGAGTACATCGGCCTGCCGGTGATCCTGTCGCGCGTGTTCCGGCACTCGGGCATCTACATCCGCACCGACCGCGGCATCAAGAGCCCGGCAGACCTGAAGGGCCGGCGGGTGGGCGTGCCCGAGTACCAGATGACGGCCAATGTCTGGATACGCGGCATCCTGTCGGACGACTACGGCGTGCGTGCCCAGGACGTGCAGTGGCTGCGCGGCGGGCTGGAGGAGCCCGGGCGCGGCGAGCGCGCGCCGCTCACCCTGCCCGATGACATCAAGGTGGAGCAGGTGGCCGACGACAAGACCCTGTCGCAGATGCTGGCCGACGGCGAGATCGACGCGCTGATCACGGCGCGCGCGCCCACCTCGTTCCGTCGCGGCGCGCCCAACGTGGACCGCATGTTCCCGCAGTACCGCAAGATCGAGGAGGAGTACTACCGCCGCACCAAGATCTTCCCGCCCATGCACATCATGGGCGTGCGCCGCAGCCTGGCCGAGCAGTACCCGTGGCTGCCGGTGAGCATCTACAAGAGCTTCCTCAAGGCGCGCGACATCGCGCTGGAGGAACTGGAGGAGATCGCCTACTACTTCGTGATGCTGCCGTGGGCGCTGGACGACTACAAGAAGGCGCGCGAGGTGATGCCCGACGACTACTGGGCCTACGGCCTGGAACCCAACCGCCACACGCTGGAAACCTTCTGCCGCTTCCACCACGAGCAGGGCATCTCCAAGCGCCTGGTCGCGCCGGAGGAGCTGTTCGCGGAGTCGACGCTGGAGCTCAGTAAAGTCTGAGGTCTGCCGTCATTCCCGCGAAGGCGGGAATCCAGCGACTTTCAGGGCGACAAACGACACTGGATCCCCGCTTTCGCGGGGATGACAGGTCTCTGTGGAAACACGTACCTCGTGTGATCCTCGCACCGCATGCTGTCATTCCCGCGAAAGCGGGAATCCAGCGTCGTTCCCATCCCCGCGAGGCGCGGGCCGCCAGGGGCACCAAACCCCCCGCTGCGCGATAATCCGCGTTCCCCCATGAAGCCCGCCATGAAAAAGATCGATTACCTCGAGCACATCCTGCGCGCCCGCGTCTACGACGTCGCGATCGAGACGCCGCTGGAGCTCGCGCCCAACCTGTCGGCGCGCATCGGCAACCGCGTGCTGTTGAAGCGCGAGGACATGCAGCCGGTGTTCTCCTTCAAGCTGCGCGGCGCCTACAACAAGATGTCGCAGCTGCCCAAGGACAAGCTCGCGCGCGGCGTGATCTGCTCGTCGGCTGGCAACCACGCGCAGGGCGTGGCGCTGGCGGCGCAGAAACTCAAGTGCGACGCGCTGATCGTGATGCCGGTCACCACGCCGCAGATCAAGGTGGACGCGGTGCGCGCGCGCGGCGCGACCGTGCTGCTGCACGGCGATTCGTATTCGGATGCCTACGTCCACGCGAAGAAGCTGGCGCGCACCAAGAAGCTCACCTTCGTCCATCCCTACGACGACCCGGACGTGATCGCCGGCCAGGGCACCATCGGCATGGAGATCCTGCGCCAGGCCTCCAGCGTGCCCGGCCAGAAGGCGCCGATCGACGCGGTATTCGTCGCCATCGGCGGCGGCGGGCTGATCTCGGGCGTGGCCTCCTACATCAAGCGCATCGACCCGCGCATCCGCATCATCGGCGTGCAGCCCTTCGACTCCGACGCGATGCGCCAGTCGCTCAAGGCCGGCCGGCGCATCGAGCTCGACCACGTGGGCCTGTTCGCCGACGGCGTGGCCGTCAAGCTGGTGGGCGAGGAGACCTTCCGCATCTGCCGCGAGCTGGTGGACGAGATCGTGCTGGTCGGCACCGACGAGATCTGCGCCGCGATCAAGGACGTCTTCGAGGACACGCGCTCCATCCTCGAGCCGGCCGGGGCGCTGGCCATCGCCGGGGCCAAGAAGTACGCCGAGCGCACCAAGCGCAAGCGCGAGACCTACGTGGCGATCGCCTGCGGTGCCAACACCAACTTCGACCGGCTGCGCTTCGTCGCCGAGCGTGCCGAGGTGGGCGAGCACCGCGAGGCCATCCTCGCCGTCACCATCCCCGAGCGCCCCGGCAGCTTCAAGACGTTCTGCGCCACGCTGGGTGCGCGCAACGTCACCGAGTTCAACTACCGCATCGCGGATTCCACCGACGCGCATGTCTTCGTCGGCGTGGGCGTTGCGAACCGCGCGGCGACCGGAACCCTGGTGCGCACGCTCACGCGCGCCGGGCTGAAGACGCTCGACCTGTCCGACGACGAGATGGCCAAGCTGCACGTGCGCCACATGGTCGGCGGGCATGCGCCGGCGGCCGTGGGCCGCGCCAAGGGAGCCGCGGGACGGAGCAAGCGCGCGATGCACAACGAGCTGCTGTACCGCTTCGAGTTCCCCGAGCGCCCGGGCGCGCTGATGAAGTTCCTGGGCGCGATGCGCTCGGACTGGAACATCAGCCTGTTCCACTACCGCAACCACGGCGCCGACACCGGGCGCGTGCTGGTGGGCATGCAGGTGCCGCGCGGCGAGATGGACGCCTTCCGCGCCTTCCTGCAGCAGCTCGGCTATCCGTACGTGGACGAGACGAGGAACCCGGCGTACCGGTTGTTCCTCGGCTAGTACTTGGTCAGGCCAAGGCGTTGCCTGATTTGCTGCAGGCTAGTGGTCTGGCCCCGGCATTTGCGTGCCTCGAGTACCGCACGGTAATCGTCGGTACCCTTTAGGAAATGGGCAAGGGCATCCAACACCAACTTGGCTCGCGACTTGCGGGACCGGCGAGCGGCTTTGGAAAGGGCTTCTGCCATTTCGGCGGGGAGTTGTAACTCCAGCAGGTGCGGCTTGGAACGCATAAGCGGATTAGATCTACTGAACCTTGCGCAGTCAAAGTTCGGGTAACTACAAGCGGATCAGAACCGTACTCCAGGGAAGGCCGCTCCCGCCGCCAGCCCGGCGATGTACAGCCAGCCGAAGCGCCGGTTGTGCACCAGGCAGGCGCGGTGGAACCAGAGCGGCCAGCCGACGTAGCCGGCGGGCGCGCTCGCGGGACGCGGGGCGCGCAGGGTCGCCATCGCGCGCGCGCCCAGGGGCGCGGCGGCCAGCACCGCCAGCGCAAAGGGCGTGAGCTGCCCCAGCGCCACCAGCACCAGGGTCACCGCGTACATCGCGCCCAGCAGCACCACGTTCAGGCTGCGCGCGCGCGCCTCGCCCAGCACCACGGGCAGGGTGCGGATGTCCTTGCCGGTGTCGAACTCCATCTGGTCGATGTGCTTGCCCACCAGGATGGTCATCACGCCCAGGCCGTAGGGCAGCGATGCCCACATCACCTCGGCCGACACCGTGCCGGTGATCATCGCGTGCGCCCCGCCTATCATCAGCGGGCCCCAGACGATGAGCGTGGCGACTTCCCCCAGGCCGATGGACTTGAGTGGCACCGGCGCGGCGTCGTACCACCACATCAGCGCGATGCCGGCCGCGGCGAAGCCCGCCGCGGTCCAGCCGCGCTGGACGATGAACCAGGCGCAGATCGACAGGCCGATGACGGCCAGCACGATGAGCCCGCCGACGATCACGCGCGGCTCGATGGTGCCGCCGGCCAGCGGGTGCACGGTGTAGCGCATGCGCGGGGAGTCGGGCGTGTCGTGCCCGCGCTTCCAGCCCACCCAGTCGTTGGACAGGTTGCTCACCATGTGCGCCACCACCAGGCCCACCATCACCAGCACGAACGCGAGGACGTCGAACTTCCGGTCCGCCAGCGCGAACAGCCCGGCGATCAGCGCCGCCTGCGCCGAGATCACCAGGATGATGGAGCGTGCGGCGTAGAGGAACTTCGATACCGGGTCCAGGCGCCGGACTTCGTCGGCGGCCGGCCGGTAGAAGCCGGTGAAGGCGCCCAGCCAGAGGGCGATGCGGGAACGGTCGTGGACCGTGTGCTGGGTCATCGCACTAGCCTGTCCTGTGGCCGGCTTTCCCGTCGCTGAACAGCCCGCTTCTGTCCCACGGCGTGCCTGCGTTGGCGAGCAGCCAGCGGTCCAGGCCCCACCAGCCGGCGGTCTTCCAGGCGAGGAGGAGGAGGATCGCCAGCGGCAGCAGCACGCCGTTGACGCTGGCGGTGCCGGCCATGATGAAGTTCCAGTTCATGAAGCCGCCCGCGAAGGCCGCGAGCGGGGTTAACGCGCCCAGCAGCAGCGCGATGCCGATGGCGAACTCGCCCACCATGATCATCTTGGCGAACCAGACGTGCGAGTCGCTGGCGATCAGCGCCTCGATCAGCGCGCGGTACCAGTCGAATGCGATCGCCGGGCGCGCCGGTGGCGGCGGGATGACCACGGCCTTGGTCCAGAATCCCTTCACCGCCATGCCGGTCTCGGTCCAGGCCTTGGAGTGCAGCTTCTCGAACGCCGGCTCCAGCCACTCGTAGGCGAGGTACAGGCGCACGATGAGCCAGACCCATGCGTAGCGCAGGTCGTTGAACAGCGCCGTCAGCAGCGGCGGGTCGGAAAGGTCGGTGCTGCCCAGCCTGGTGGTGGAGCCCATGGCGCGTCCTTCGGATAGGGGGTTGGCACGGTTTCCAAGGTAAGCCCGGGGGCCGGCGGCCGGTTTGACCCATGTCAAGCCGGCGCGACACGACGCAGCGGCTTCGCGGCGACCGGACCCGGGAGCGCCGCGGTGTGGCCGGACGAGTACCCGGGCGAAACGCCGGCCCGCGGCGCCGGCCGGCGTTTTGCCGCGCCGCGCCTTGACAGCCATGCGACGGGCGTGGACTAATAGTCAGTATGCTAACTAATCAGCCGCAGCATGGCGCGCAGCACGACATCTGGGACCGTCCCGGTTACCTGGTGCGCCGGCTGCACCAGATCCACGTCGGCCTGTTCCTCGGCCGCGTCGCCGCGGGCAAGGTCACGCCCACGCAGTACGGCCTGCTCAGCATCCTGGTCGCCCGTCCCAACATCGACCAGCTCACCATCGGCGGGGAGCTGGGCCTGGACCGCGCCAATGTCGCGGACATCCTCAAGCGGCTGGAGTCGCGCAAGCTGGTGACCCGCGTGGTCGATCCGCAGAACCGCCGCAGGAAGCTGTGCCTGGCCACCGCGAAGGGCGCGGAGTTCGTGCGCCGCTACCAGCGCGAGATGCAGGCCTCGCAGGACCAACTGCTCGCGCCGCTGCTGCCGGCCGAGCGCGAGGTGTTCATGGACCTGCTGGCGCGCCTGGTCGAAGGCAACAACGAAACCACCCGGACCGCGCTGCGCCCCGGCGGCATCACCCTGGGTGCCGGCCGGCGCCAGCGGGAAGCCGCCTCGCGCAGGACCGCGGCCCGGCGCGCCGGCAGGCCTGCCGCGGCGACCGAGGCGGCGCAGGCCAAAGCCGCGATCCGCCCCGCGACCCGAGATCACGCGACCTGAGCACCCGAACACCGTTCGTACACCAACGATTCCGCCCGCAGGGCGGGGCACCACGATCACACCCTAGGAGGAAACACCATGGCTGACATGTCGGTTGAGTTCTGCGGCATCAAGTTCAAGCACCCGGTCATCATCGCGTCGCTGGAGACCACCAAC
>CAIVVS010000105.1 GCA_903909415.1 uncultured Pseudomonadota bacterium
CGCCTGTCGATCGCCAAGCTGCCGGTGCCGGTGCTGTCCTCGCTGGTCTGGCCCAACCGGCCCGACATGCCCGAGGGCAACGCGGCCTGGACCTACATGATCCGCCACCCGGGCGGCGAGTTCGCCCTCTTCGTCGGCCACATCGAGCAGGACGGCCGTACCGATGCGGGACGTGACGCCGCCTTCCCGTTCGAGGTCTGGGTCAACGGCAACGAGCAGCCGCGCGGCATGGCGGCGCTGGCCAAGACCCTGTCCATGGACATGCGCGCCAACGATCGCGCCTGGCTCAAGGCCAAGCTGGAAGCACTGGCCAAGACGCCCGGCGACACCTCCTTCGAAATGCCCCTGCCCCCGCGCGGCGAACGCGTGATGGTGCCGAGCGTCGTGGCTGGCGTGGCGCGCGCCATCCTGTGGCGCTGCGAGATGCTGGGCGCGCTGGACGAGAAGGCGCCCGACCTGCTGTCGCCCGAAGGCCGCCCGCACCCGGTGCTGGACGCGATGTTCGCGGTGGACGAGCCGCGCACCGGCACCGACGGCACGCTGTCCTGGACGGTGGACATCCGCAACCCGGCCACCGGCGAGGACTTCGTGCTCGGCCTGAAGGAGATCACCCTGCCCGACGAGAACGGCCACGCGGTGACGCGCCCCTACTCGATGTGGCTGGCCGGCAACTACCCGCGCGCCCTCGACGGCCTGGCACGGCTGCTGTCGCTGGACATGCGCGTGCTGGACCCGGCGTGGATAGGCATGAAGCTGAGGAAACTGCTGAACGTCGCCGAGCCGCTGGGCGACTTCATGGCCTTCGTGCCGGGCGAGAAGCGCCAGACCACCTGGCCCTCGACCGTGGCCTACCTCGCCAAGCTGGTGATCCACCGCTACGCGATGCTCGGCCTGCTGGACGAGGATGGCCATCCGCTGCGCAACATGGGCATCCTGCGCGCGCCGGAGACCGTGCCGGCTCCCGCGGTCAGCGAGACCACCATGCAGGGCAAGCTGTGCGACGAGTGCGGCAACCACACCGTGATCCGCAAGGACGGCTGCGATTTCTGCACCGCCTGCGGCGCGGTGGGCAGCTGCGGCTGAGGGCCTGAGCGCGGGCGCCACTGGCACCCGCGCGCGCCGCCTCCAGCCATCAGGGCACCAGCCATGAAAGCCATCCGCATCGAGTCCCACGGCGGGCCGGACGTCCTGCAGCGCGTGGACATCCCCCAGCCCGTCGCCGCCGAAGGCCAGGTGCTGGTCAAGGCGCACGCCATCGGCGTGGGCAAGCCCGACGTGCTGCTGCGCACCGGCGTGTACCGCTGGATGCCGCCCATGCCGGCCGTGCCTGGCACCGAGATGGCCGGCACCATCGAGTCCGTGGGTCCGGGCGTGGGCACGCACCGCCCCGGCGACCGGGTGATGGTCTACCACCTCAAGGCCGGCTGCTATGCCGAGTACGCCGCCGTACCCGCCTCGGACGCCACGCCGCTCGCCGATGGCATCGCCTTCGAGGACGCGGTCAGCATCCCGAACTACCAGGTTGCGTGGGCGCTGGTGCATCGCGCGGCGCGCGGCGTCGAGGTGAAGAGCCTCTACGTCAACGGCGCGGCCGGCGGCGTGGGCAGCGCGGTGATCCAGCTCGCGCGGCTGGAAGGGATCACCGTGATCGCCGGCGCGAGTTCCGATGCGAAGTGCGAATTCGCCCGGTCACAGGGCGCGCAGCATGTGGTCAACTATTCGCGGGAGAAAGTCGCCACGCGCGTGCTGGAACTCACCGGCGGCCTTGGCGTGGACCTGGTGCTGGACCATCTGGTCGGGCCGTCCTTCACCGAGAACCTCGACATGCTCGCGTCCATGGGCATGATCGTGTCCTTCAACGCGCTGGGCGGCATGCCGGACAAGGACCTGTTCCGGGAGATGCGCGCCCACCTGCCGGGCAGCCCGGCGGTGCGCTGCTTCACCATGCACAGCTACGACCGCGATCCCGCGGGCAAGGCCGAGCTCGCCGCGAAGGTGGCGGCGCTGCTGGCACAGGGGAAGGTGAAACCCGCCATCCACGCTCGCCTGCCGCTGGCTGAGGCGCGGCGCGCGCACGAGATGCTCGATGCGCGCGAAGTGCTGGGCAAGCTGGTGCTGCTTCCCTAGCCCGGTACGCCACCCACGGCGCGGACCGCAGCCCGGCTCACTCGGGCTTGATGCCCGCCTCGCGGATCGCCTTCACGTACTTGGCCATGTCGGTGCGCACCACTTCGGCGAAGCGCTGCGGCGTGCCGCCGATCGGCTCGTACTGGCCGTTGAGCAACTTCTCGCGCACGTCCGAGGCCAGCACCTTGTTCACCTCGGCGTTCAGGCGCGTGATCACCGGCGCGGGGAGCTTGGTGGACCCCACGAGGCCGAACCACACGTCCACGTCGTAGCCCGGAAAGCCGGACTCCGCGACCGTCGGGTACTCGGGCGCGAGCGGGGTGCGCTTGGCGCCGGTGGTGACGAAGGCGCGCAGCTTGCCGGACTTCACCTGCGGCAGGAAGTGCGCATAGGTGCTGAGGAACACCGGCACGGTGCCGGACAGCACG
>CAIVVS010000106.1 GCA_903909415.1 uncultured Pseudomonadota bacterium
ATCGTCCCTGCGCCGATGGTCTCGCCAAGGAACACCCAGCCCCAGAACACGCCGAACACCGGGATCATGAAGGTCACCGTCAGCGTGCGTGTCGGTCCGAGTTCGGCGATCAGCCGGAAGAACAGCAGGAAGGCGAGGGCACTGCTCAGCAGCGACACGCCGAGCACGGCGATCACCACCTGCGGCGTGAAAACGGACGCGGGCGGCACGGCCGGCAGGAACGGCGCGATCGCGAGGCTCGCGACCACGAGGCTCGCGGTTGAAAGGGAGAGAGGCGCCACTCCGGCGTCGATGCGCTTCAGCCAGGTGGTCGACACTGCGTAACACAAGGTGGCAAGGATGCAGGCGCCGGTGCCGAGCAGCACTTCGGGCGTCAGCGTAACCGGGCCGAGGCCGACGACCAGGGTCACGCCCGCCACGCCGAGCGCGAACCCGGCGAGCTTGCGCGCGGTGATGCGCTCGCCCAGCCACAGCGCGCCGCAGATCGCACCGAAGAAAGGCGTGGCGGTGTTCAGGATCGACATGGTGCCGGCGCCGAGGTGCAGCCCCGCGTAGGCATAGAGCGACCACGGCACGGCGGCATTGAGCAGGCCCATCATCACGTAGGCGCGCCAGTGGGCGCGGACGTCGAGTCTCACGCCAGTCGCGAGTACGTACGCCAACATCACCAACGCGGCAATCAGCACACGCAGTTCGGCGAGCCAGCCGGGGCCCAGCGCGGGCCCGGCCATGCGGAAAAAGAGGAAGGACGCGCCCCAGAGCGCGGCGAGCGCGACGAGGCGGGAGAGGTTGGCGGCGGTCATGGCAAGGCGTGCATCCTAATCGGTTGATTCAACCCGATGCGCACGCACTTGCCTTCCCGATTCTTGCGCCCTAGCCGATCTTGCGCTTCAGGAAACCGAAGATCCCGCTGGAGGGCTTGGCGGCCGCCTGGGGCTGCTCGGCCATCTCGCTGCGCGCGAGGCGCTGGCCTTCGCGCAGTTGCGCGAGCCGCTCTTCTTCGAGCCGGTCCATCGGCTGTGCCGGGCGCTGATTGTACGACTGTGCCTGGCCCTGCTGCGGACGCGCACCCGAACGTGCACCAGGACGCGGGCCCTGCGAGCGCTGCGGACGGGCGTTCTCGTTGCTGCGCGGTTGCTGGTCGCCACGACGGGGTTGCTGGTCGCTACGCGGTTGCTGGTCACCACGGGGTTGCTGGTCGCCACGAGGCTGCTGGTCGCCGCGACGCGGTTGCTGGTCACCACGGCGCGGCTGCTGCGTACGCTCGCCGCCGGCATTGCGCGTCGAAGGTCGCGGCGCCTGCGTGCGCCCTGCGTTGCTGCGCGGCTGTTGCTGTCCGCGACGCTGCTGGCCACGCGGCTGCATCGGCGGACGGTCGTCCACCTCCGCGGTCCCGCCGCCCTTGGTGGGCGCAAACCCGTCGACGGCCTTCTCTTCGATCTTGCGGCCGATCAGCTTCTCGATGTCGCGCAGGAGCGGGCGGTCGTCGGCGCTCACCAGCGAGATCGCCTCGCCGGTGGAGCCCGCGCGGCCGGTGCGGCCGATGCGGTGCACGTAGTCTTCAGAGACGTTGGGCAGGTCGTAGTTCACGACGTGCGGCAGCAGCTCGATGTCGAGGCCGCGTGCGGCGATGTCGGTGGC
>CAIVVS010000107.1 GCA_903909415.1 uncultured Pseudomonadota bacterium
CAACCTGCCGAAGTCCTGGCACCAAGGCACCGTCATTCCCGCGAAAGCGGGAATCCAGCGACTTTCAGCAAACTCCCGCTTTCGCGGGAACGACTACCGAATGGCTACAGCGCGCGGCGCAGCCTGCCGAAGCCCTGGTCCATGTCGGCGATCAGGTCGTCGATCGCCTCCAGCCCCGCATGCACGCGGAAGCACGGGCCCTTGTACGGCCAGTCGGTGACAGAACGCACCTCGCGCGGGTCGAAGGGCATGGCGAGGCTCTCGTAGCCGCCCCATGACGCGCCTATGCCATAGAGCTCGATGCCGTCGATCAGCGCGGCGAAGGCCTTCTGGTTCACGCCTTCCTTCAGCACCACGGAGAACAGCCCCGAGGCGCCCTTGAAGTCGCGCTTCCACAGCGCGTGGCCCGGGTCCGAGGGCAGCGCCGGGTGCAGCACGCGCTCGACCTCGGGCTGGCGCGCCAGCCACTCGGCCAGCTGCACGCCCGACTCCCAGTGCTGCTTCAGGCGCACCGCCATGGTCCGCAGGCCGCGCTGGCCGAGGTAGGCGTCGTCCGGTCCGGCGTGCATGCCCAGGTCCACGAAGGCCTCGCGGATCTTCGGCCAGGCTTCGCGCGTGGCGGTGATCGCACCCAGCATCGCGTCCGAATGGCCGACGATGTACTTGGTCGCCGCCAGCACCGACACGTCCACGCCGTGGTCCAGCGGCTTGAAGTACAGCGGCGTGGCCCAGGTGTTGTCCATCATCACGGTGATGCCGTGCTTCTTCGCCAGGCCCGCGATCAGCGGTACGTCCTGCATCTCGAAGGTCTGCGAGCCGGGCGCCTCCACCACCACCAGTGTGGTCTCGGGCCGGAACAGGGCCTCTATGCCCTTGCCGATCAGCGGGTCGTAGAACTGCGTGGTGACGCCGAAGCGACTGAGCAGGCGCGCGCCGACGCGGCGCGTCGGGCCGTAGGCCGAGTCGGATACCAGGATGTGGCCGCCCGCGCGCGCGAAGGCCAGCACCGCGCTGGAGCAGGCCGCCAGCCCCGAGGGGAACAGCTGGGTGCGGTAACCGCCTTCGAGTTCGCACAGCGCCTCGCACAGCGACTTCTGCGAGGTGGTGCCGTAGCGGCCGTAGTAGTTGCCGGGCTTGTCCGCGGCATAGTCGAGCTTGCTCTGCTCCCAGGCCGCGACCGACTCCAGCAGGATGGTCGAGGCATGCGTGACCGGCGGGTTCACCGCGCCGCCGTGCTGCTCGGGATGGCGTCCGGCGTGGATCAGGCGCGTTTCGTCTTTCATGGCGACTCTCGGTCAGGCAGGGACGCCTATTTTGACAGGAACGCGCCGGCTCGCCGCCGGCATGCGCTGGCGTGCGCGGGCTCAGCGCAGGTCGCGGAAACGCCCGCTCGCCTCGGTCCAGGTCGCCTCGCGCGTGGCCCGGGATGCCTGGCGGTACTCGCGCCAGCCACGCGGCTTGGGCGCGGCCAGGATCCACAGTGCGGCCAGCGCGATGGTCACTACCGCCAGGCCGGCGATGAGGGAAATGATCAGGGTGTTCATGGCGTGTTCCTCGAATCGGTGGGGATGCCCGATTCAACGCCGATGCGGCCGCCTTGTGCGCGATCTACATGGACCCTTGCAGCTGTTACAGCTTTGATACAGGTGGGCGTGACTTATTCCACGTCCCGGGAAGTCACGCCGGGGCAACACCGGTCAGGCGACGTGGTCGCCGACGTAGGGATTGCTGCGTCGCTCGTCACCGAAGGTCGACACCGGCCCGTGGCCGGGCACGAAGGTGACCTCGTCGCCCATGGGCCAGAGCCGGGTACGGATGGCGTTGATCAGGGTCGCGTGGTCGCCGCGCGGGAAGTCGGTGCGGCCGATCGAACCCTGGAACAGCACGTCGCCGACGAAGGCCAGCTGCTCGGGCTCGCTGTGGAACACCACGTGCCCCGGCGTGTGGCCGGGACAGTGGCGCACCTTGAGTTGCAGGTTGCCGACGGTGACGGTGTCGCCGTCCTCCAGCCAGCGGTCGGGCGTGAAGCTGCGCGAGGGCGGGAAGCCGTAGCGCGCCGAGGAATCAGGGAGCTGGTCGATCCAGAAGGCGTCCTCGCGCTGCGGGCCTTCCACCGGCACGCCCAGCTTCTCTCTCAGGTCGGCCGTGCCGCCGCAGTGGTCGAGGTGGCCGTGGGTGAGCAGGATCTTTTCCAGCTTCACCTCGCGGCGCGCGACCTCGGCCAGCAGCCGGTCGATGTCACCGCCCGGGTCGACCAGCGCGGCGCTGCCGGTCTCGGTGCACATCACCAGCGAGCAGTTCTGCTGGAACGGCGTGACCGGGATGATGACGACCTTCAGCGCCATGCCGCCCCGCCCTGGTCGACTGCGCCTGCGGCGTTCAGGCGGCCGGCTGGGGGATGGGGGTCGAGGACCAGTGCACCATCTGCCACTTGCCGCCGCGCTGGGCATAGACGCCGACGAACACGTTCTTCAGCACCTTGGGCGTGCCGCTGGCGATGATGTCGATGGTGGCGCGCCCGGTGATCACCGCGGCCTCGCCGTACACGCGCACCTTGACGTCTTCCTTGCGGATGGTCTGGTAGCGGTACTTGCCGTTCTTGATCGCCTCGAAGTAGCTCTGCTTGGAATCCACCACCGCCGAGCTGTGCACGTACACCAGGTCGTCGGCATACACCTCGCCCATGGTGGCGAAGTCCATGTCGACCATGGATTTGAAGCGCTTGTCGTCCAGCGCGAGCAGGGTCGCGGAAATGTCGCTCATGGCAGTCCTCCTTGGGGTGTCGCCTGGTTGGGATCGATTCGAGCCGCGCAGTGTACCGCAGCGGGCGGGGCCTGCCGCCCCCGTGCCCGGACGATCAGTGCTTGGCACCGGGCGGCAGCCAGGGCGCGAGCAGGCGCTCGGCCAGCACCACCGCGCCGTAGGACACCAGGCCGATCACGCTCAGGCCGAACAGGCAGGCGAACACCAGCGGCGTGTTGACCTGCGAGTTCGCGGTGAGCAGCAGCGTGCCCAGGCCGTCGTTCGAGCCGATGAACTCGCCGATCACCGCACCGATCACCGCCAGTGTCACCGCGACCTTGGCCCCGGCCATCACGAAGGGCAAGGCGGCCGGGAACTGCACCATGGCGAACACCTGCCAGCGCGAGGCGCGCAGGCTGCGCGCCAGTTCCAGCAGCTCGCGCGGCGTGGAGCGCAGGCCCGCCGAGGTGTCGACGATGATGGGGAAGAACGCCACCAGCCAGACGATGGCGAGCTTGGATTCGATGCCGGTGCCCAGCCACACCAGCAGCACCGGGGCCAGCGCCACCTTGGGCACCGACTGCGTCGCGATCAGCAGCGGGTAGAACATCAGGTTGAGCAGGCGCGAGTTGGTCACCGCCACCGCCATGGGCACGCCCAGCACCAACGCCAGCATGAAACCGTAGAAAGTCTGCTTGGTGGTGATCCAGCCCTCACCCAGGATCAGCGCGTGGTCCTTGATCAGCGAATCCAGTACCAGGCCGGGCTTGGGCAGCACCGCCAGCGGCACGTTGAACTGCACGCAGTACCAGTGCCAGACCGCGATGATCAGCGCGATGCCCAGCGGCGGGTAGACGATCTTTTTCCACAGGGGCGGGTTCACCGAATCCATCTCAGCCGCCCCCAACCTGTGCCGCCGGCTGTGCCGCCGCCGGGCGCAACACGCCCAGCGCTGCGCTCGCCTCGTGCTCCAGCTCGGTGAAGCGCGGCGTATAGCGCGTCGCCGCCGAACGCGGATAACCCAGGTCCACGCGGATGTCCTGCGCGATGCGCGCCGGGCGGCGCGAGAACACCAGCACCTGGTCCGACAGGTACACCGCCTCGGCAATGCTGTGGGTGACGAACACCACGGTGGCCTTGGTCTTGGCGCGGATGTCCAGCAGCAGGTCGTTCATCTCCATGCGCGTGAGTTCGTCCAGCGCGCCGAAGGGTTCGTCCATCAGCAGCAGCGCCGGCTGGTGCACCAGCGCGCGGCACAGCGCGACGCGCTGCTGCATGCCGCCGGACAACTGGTGCGGGCGCGACTTGCCGAAGCCGCCCAGGCCGACCATCTCCAGCAGCTCCTGCGCGCGCGCCACGGCCCCGGCGTCGCGCCGGCGCAGCACGTCCATCGGGAACAGCACATTGTCCAGCACCGTGCGCCAGGGCATGAGGTTGGGGCTCTGGAACACAAAGCCGAAATCCGGATGCGGTCCCGA
>CAIVVS010000108.1 GCA_903909415.1 uncultured Pseudomonadota bacterium
CGGCACCTGGGCGCGCGAGTTCCGCCCGATCTACGGCCCGTTCGAGGCCGGACTGGGCCGTTTCGTGGCGCTGGGCAAGGGCGAATTCATCGGCCGCGAAGCTGCCCTGCGCGAACACGCCGAGGGCCCCCTGCGCCAGCGCGTGGGTTTCGTGGTGGAGGCCGGTGATGCAGACGCCATTGGCGACGAAGCCGTCTGGCGCGACGGCGCCGTCGTGGGGTGGATCACCTCCGGCGGTTACTGCCACCATGTCGACTGCTCATATGCCACGGGTTATGTGGCGAGCGAATCGCTGGCCGGCGCGGAGCACGCGATGTGGGAGATCGAGATCCTGGGCGAATTGCGGCCGGCCAGGCTGCAGATCGACCCGCTGCTGGACCCGCAGGGGAGTCGGATGACTGCCTGAGTAAGGCAGGCGCGCCCAGCTCAGGACACGGCGCCGACGCCGTACTCGCCGGTGAGCAGGTGTCGTCCGGTGCGAAAGCGCTCCAGTGCATAGGGCGCGAGGCTGACATCGGTGGGCAGGTCCAGCGCTTCCTGGGCCAGGACGTGACCCACAGCCGGGGACAACTTGAAGCCTTGGCCCGAGAAACCATAACCCACGACCAGGCCCGGCACCTCCGGCAGGCCGCCGAGCACGGGGTTCCAGTCGGGCGTCACGTCGCATACACCGGTCCAGCTAGAGGCGACGCCCGCCGTGTCGAACACCGGAAAGCGGTCGGCCACCTGGGCGCCGATATGGACCATGGTGTCCATGCTGATATCGCCCTGCTCGTTGATGGGCGAGGTCAGCGTCTCGCCGGCCACGCCTTCGCCGACCGGCATCTGGCGCCCGCTGTAGCTGCGGCCGTACAACATGCCCTCGGCGCCCAGGTCCTTGTAGACCGGCACGGCGTTGCTGTAGGGCTACGGCCCCTCCAGCGCCAGCACGATGTGGCGCTCCGGCAGCACCGGCGAGGCGATGCCGGTCCAGCGCGTGGTATCGGTGGCCCAGATGTTCTAGCCGCTCACCACGGCGCCGGCCGTGAAGCGGCCTTGCGCGGTGGTCACACCGGTGACCCGCCCTTCGCTCAGCAGCTCTTGCTGTACTTCGACGCCTTCGATGAACTTTACGCCTTTGCGCCGTGCCGCGCCGCGTGGGCAAAACCGGTGGCCACCAGGTAGGCGTCGGCAAACCCCGCTTCGGGCTCGTAACCCACCAAGGCGGCATCGTCGAAACGCGCAGTCGGCAGCAGCGCGGTGGCCTCGTACGCATCCAGCAGGCGCTCCGCGATGCCCTTGTCGCGCTGTGCCAGCAGGAGCGGCACCGAAGGGTATCTTCCCGACCGCAAGCCCGTGATCGGGCCCAGCTCGACCACACCCTGTCTCGTCCACGGGTCTGGTTTCCAGATTGAACCGCCCGTAGGCGAGGTGCTCGCGGAACTGGTGCGGGACGGCGCCAGTACGACGCCAATCACGGCATTTTCGATCACCCGCCTCGCGGACGCAGCGCATTTGCCGGCAGAAGGTGGATCTTCAGGAACTGCAACTACAGCGTATCCTCAAGCCGGCAATTGATCAGCAGCTCGGCTACCGAGGCGGTGTTGGGCA
>CAIVVS010000109.1 GCA_903909415.1 uncultured Pseudomonadota bacterium
CAGGCTGATGGTGCAGGGCGCGCAGCCCAGGCCGGCGGTGATCGCGTTGGCCAGTCCCAGCCGCGCCAGCTCGCGGTTGGCGTCATGGCGCAGCCCGGTCTGCGCCTCGAAGGCCTTGGCCGACAGCAGGTGGTCCAGCGACGCGATGATCGCCAGGCTGAAGGCACCGGCCACCAGGTCGGGCAGGATCGCGTTGAAGGCCGGGTGGCGCGCCAGCAGCCCCAGGTCCGAGGCGATGTCGAAGCGCGGCAGTACCGATGGCATCTCGCCGAGCACGCCGCCGAGTTGCCCCTGCAAGCCGGCGCCGGCCAGCAGGTGGTAGGCGGCAGTGCCGATCAGCAGCCCGCTCACCATGGGCGGCACGCGCGCGGCGAACTTCGGCGGGTACAGCATCAGCGCCACCGTGCCCAGCGCCAGCAGCACCGACAGCGGGCGGATCTCCGAGGGCAGGCGCGCGAGCAGTTCCACGAAGCCGATGTGCTCGTCGATGCCCGCGATGGGCGCGAGCTGCGCGGCCAGCAGCAGGATCGCCATGGCGTTCAGGAATCCGGCCAGTACCGGGTGGGGGCAGTACTTCACCAGCGCGCCCAGGCGCAGCAGGCCGAGGAGTGCCTGGATCGCGCCGGCCAGCGACAGCAGCGCGAACACCGCGACCAGCTTTTCCGTCGGTCCGAGCGGCACCACGGCGGCGTCCAGCGCGGCCTGCGCCAGCAGCGCGGCGACGAACAGGCCGCTCACCGAGCGCGGCACGTTGACGCCGGTGGAGCGTCCGCCCAGCACGGCCAGCGCGATCGCGCAGATCGCCGTGCCGAAGATGCCGGCGACGATGCCCAGGGCCTGCGTGCCGGAACCCAGCGGCGCGAGCGTGAAGGCGCCCAGCGCGATGCTCACCGGCAGCGCGACCAGCGCGGTGAACAGGCCGCCGGCAATGTCGCCCCGCCAGTTGATGGCTGGCGGGGGAGCGGACGGGAGCGTGGCTTGGGTCATTGTCGGGGATCGGGGCGCTGCAGGATGGGACGAATCAGTGGGACCACAAAGCGGGACAACTCAGTGGGTGCATTCGCCGGGGCGGATGCGCTGCGCTGGTGCGGCCACGTTCCACCAGGTTCGGGTAGTTTTCAGGATTTTGCAGCTAAGTGCCTGTAATAGCAATGTTTCCCGGTGCCCGAGGGGGTAGGGTATGGTACTGTTCGGGCCTTCGTCAGTGGCGGCGCGGTCGGTGGGACCGCGTGGGCGAACTGGATTTCGGGAGTGGACATGGCCGACGACAAAACGACCAGGCTGGGTGGCGCCGACAGCGACAAGACTCGGGTCGACCCGAACTCGCCCTTGCATCGCAAGCCGGCGCCGACGTTCGATGACACGCCGGAAAAAACCCAGATCGACCTGAACTCGCCGCTGCACCGAAAGCCGGAGGCCGCCCAGCCTGCCGCGCAGCCGGCTCCCGCGCCATTCCAGGAGGCGGCGCCCGTCCCGGCGCCGCAGCCGAACCTCGCTGCCGCGGGCGCGTCCGCGATGGCCACCGCCGCCGCCACCGCG
>CAIVVS010000110.1 GCA_903909415.1 uncultured Pseudomonadota bacterium
CTTGAAGGCGCACGGCAACAGGCAGTATGTCAGCGACAGCGCGGCGGTATCGCCGCCCTCGCCGGGCCGGTAGCCCAGCCACGCGAGCACCGGCAGCGCGATGCCGGCCGCGAGCGCGAGGTTGGCCTTGGTCACCAGGTTCCACAATCCGAAGTAGCTGCCTTCACCGGCGAGCGCGCCCGCGCCGCGTCGGCCGCGGTCGATCACGTCGGCCAGGATGGAGGGCGGCAGCGCCAGGTCCGCGCCCAGCGCCAGGCCCGACATCGCGCAGACCGCGGCGAACGCGGCCGCGTCGCCCTGGCCCAGCAGGAAGGCCCAGCAGAAGGCCGCCACCGACAGCCCCATCGACACCAGCCACGCGCGCTCCTTGCCGATGCGGCGGGCCAGCCACACCCACAGCGGCATGCCGGCGGCGCCGGCGAGGAAGTACAGGCCGAGGAAGCCGCCGGCCCGCGCGGCCTGCCCCAGCACGTCATCGATGAAGAACAGCACCAGCGTGGACGGGATGGCGCCGGCGATGCCCGAGAGCAGGAACACCGCGAGCAGGCGCACGAAGGCCGGATTGCGCAGCGCCGAGGCCAGCGCCGCGAACGGGCCCGGCGCGGCGGCCCCGGGTGCGGCCATCGGTGATTGCGTCGCGACCACCGGACGCGGCGAATACAGCAGCGTCACCGCACCGCAGATCGCGACCAGCGCCGCGAAGCCGATGCTGAACGCGCCCATGCCCGCCAGCGTCTCGCCGCCCATCAAGGACGGAAGGGCCGCGGCCAGCAGCACGCCCACCAGCGTGAAGGCCTCGCGCGTGGCGGTGATGCGCGTGCGCTCGTGGGTGTCGTCCGAGAGCTGCGCGCCCCAGGCCTGGTAACTGATGGACACCATGGAGAACCCGAGGTAGACCAGCACCAGCATGCCGGCCAGCCAGGCCGCGAGCTGGCCCGCGGGCGCGGCCTGCATGCCCGCCGGCGGATGGAACAGGCCGAGCATGCCCAGCGCCAGCAAGGGCAGCCCGGCGGCGATGAAGCGCGCGCGGTGCACGCCGCGGTCGGACCACCATCCGAGCAGGGGATCGCTCAGCGCATCCAGCAGGCGCGTGGCCAGCAGCACCGCGCCCATGATGGCCAGCGGCATGCCCAGGTCGGAGCCGTAGACCTTGGGCAGGTGGACGTAGAGCGGCAGCGCCGCCATCGCCACCGGCAGCGCCAGCAGGCCGTAGGCGGCCAGCCCGGCAGCGGAGATGCGCGCCGCGACGCCCGGCTCCGGCGCGCCCACTACGCGGACGCCCGAGGCCACGCCGTCACTTGCGCTCGCCGGAACGCTCGCCCAGCAGCGCCGCGCGCAGGTCCGCGCCGCGCGTGCGCGGGTCCAGCCAGATGGCGAAGAAGGCGCGCGCGAACGCCGGATCGGCCACCTCGCCGATCGCCTTGCCGTTGAGGAAGAAACGGATGCCGCGACCCGGCAGGTTCTGCCCGGCGAGTTCATCGCCCTGCTTCACGTCGGGGAACAGGCGCGTCATTTCCTCCAGCCAGCGCACGCGGTCGCCTTCGCTGCCCAGCCCCAGGCGCCGGATCTCCTCGTCGCTCTGGCGCGCGATGCGGTTGCCGCGGAAGTCGCGTGAATAGCGCAGCCCGAGCACGAACATCGAGTCCGGTTCGGGCTTCTCGCGCGTCACCCACAGGCGGCTGTCATAGACGTGGAAGCCGAAGTAGCGGTACTCGCCCGCGCCGCTCTCGCGCAGGGGCGGCTGCGATGCCGCCAGTTCGGCGGGCAGCAGCTGCGCCCGCGCGGGCGCGACCAAGGCAAGCACCAGCGCCGCCGCAGCGAGCGCGGGACGGACGGCGGATCGGGTCATGCGGACTCCTTCTGCAGTTCGAACTGGTAGACGTCGCAGCAGCCCGAGTCGAAGGCCGCCTCGCAATAGGCGAGGTAGAACTCCCACAAGCGGATGAAGCGCGCGTCGAAACCCTGCGCGCGCACCTCGTCCAGCCGCCCCATGAACGCCGCACGCCAGCGCCGCAGGGTCTCGGCATAGTCGGGCCCGAAGGCCAGCTCCCCGCGCACCGCGAGGCCGGCGCGCGCTGCTTCCGCGCGGAAGCGCGAGGGCGAGGCCAGCATCCCGCCGGGGAACACGTACTGCTGGATGAAGTCGGTGCCCGTGCGGTAGCGCTCGAACAGCGCGTCGTCGATCGTGATGGCCTGCACCATGGCACGACCGCCGGGGCGCAGCGACGCCGCGATGGTGTCGAAGTAGGCCGGCCACCAGCGCTCGCCCACCGCCTCGTACATCTCCACCGAGACCACGGCGTCATAGGTCCCGCGCTCGTCGCGGTAGTCCTGCAGCTTCAGGTCGGCGCCCGCGGCGAGGCCGGCGCGGTCCAGCCGGTTCGTCGCCCAGGCGAGCTGCTCGCGCGACAGCGTGAGCCCGGTGACGTGGCAGCCGGACTGCGCCGCCGCCTGCGCGAAGCCGCCCCAGCCGCAGCCGATCTCGAGGATGCGCGAGCCGGCGGGCAGCGCCAACGTGCCCAGGATGCGCGAGTACTTGGCATCCTGCGCCTCGCCCAGCGCGCGGGTGTGGTTGCCGCCGAACAGCGCGCTGGAATAAGTCATGCCGCCATCGAGCCACAGCGCGTAGAAGTCGTTGCCCAGGTCGTAGTGCGCGGCGATGTTGCGCTTGCTGCCGCCGCGGGTATTCGCATTCAGCAGGTGGCGCATGCGCTTGAACAGCCCGCCGATGGCACCGCCGTAGATCGCGCGCTCCAGCGAATTGCGGTTCTCCACCAGCAGGCGCAGCAGCGCGGCCAGGTCGTGGGTGCGCCACTCGCCGCGCAGGTAGGCCTCGGCGAAGCCGATGTCGCCGGTGGACAGCGCGTCGCGGAACACCGCCCAGTCGTCGATGTGCATGGACGCATGCGGCTCGCCCGCGCCGAAGCTGCGCTCGCTGCCGTCGGGCAGGCGCAGCGTCAGGCTGCCGAGGCTGATGCGCGACAGCAGCGCGAGCAGCACGCGCGCCTGCCAGGGCATGCGGCGCTTCGCGCGGACGGCGGGCGCGGCACCCGGGGCCGCCGGGGAGGCGGCGTTGGCGGGGCCGCGGGACACCACGCCCTCGCCTGCGTTGCTCTGGCTCATCGGCTCGCTTTCATCTGCTGACTTCCTCGACGGGAGGCACGGGTTTGGAAACGAAGGGCACGCGGCGCAGCCACAGGCGCAGCGCCTGCCAGTGGATGCGCGCCATCACGCCCACGGTCATCCACGGATGGCCGAAGAAGGCGCGCACGAAGCTCGCGCCGTCCAGTCCGCGCGATTCGCCGCTCACGCTGGTGTGCAGCAGGTCGCCCGCGGCATCGGCGTAGTCGATGCGCGCCAGCACCCTGCCCTCGCGGGCATGGAAGCGGAAGCGGTAGCCGCCCTCGACCTTGCAGAACGGCGACACGTGGAACACCTTGGTCGCGCGGAACTCCTCGCCGTCCAGCATCGGGCGGCCGTCCGGGTGCGACAGCAGGTAGCTGTGGTGCTCGCCGAAGGTGTTGCTGACCTCGGCGAGGATGGCGCGCACCCGGCCCTCGCGGTCATGGCAGAACCAGAAGCTGACCGGGTTGAACACGTAGCCGAGCACCCGCGGGAAGCATTGCAGCACCACGTCGCCGTCGGCGGCGGCCAGGCCCTCGCGCGCGAGCAGCGCCCGTATCCAGGCCAGCAGGTCCGAGCCGTCGCGCGCGCCGTGGTCGGCGCGGCGGAAGCCGATCAGGTTCCAGGCGTCCACCGAGAACCAGCGCCGGCGCGCGGCGTCCAGCGCATGCAGCGGCAGCGTCAGGTAGTACACCGGGTAGACGAAGCGGTTCCCGGTCGGCCGCAGCCTGCGGTGCATCACGCTGCCGAAGCAAATGCGCGGCCCCGAGCGCTCCACGACCAGCGGCATACGCACGGCGGGCGTGGTGGGCACGGCGGGCGTGGCGGCCATGGTGGATACCGGCTGCATC
>CAIVVS010000111.1 GCA_903909415.1 uncultured Pseudomonadota bacterium
CGCTCCACCATGTCGTAGCCCTGCCCGTGGCAGTAGACGCGGCTCTCCTCGGGGCGCTTGTGCGCGCGCATGAAGGCATTGTGCGCCTCCCAGATCGCCTTGCAGTCGGCGCCGGGCTTCAGGAGCGCCAGCGTGTGCTTCTGCGCCTCGATCACCAGGTCGAACTCGTCCTTCATCCAGCCCGGCGCGCGGCCGAGCACGCAGGTGCGGCCCAGCTCGCAGTACTGCCCGCCGGGGCCGTTGTTCTCGGCCAGCAGGGTGAAGGTGTCGCCCTCGCGGATCACGCGGTTCTGGATGTGGCGGTTGCCGAAGAACGACGGCGTGCCCAGCGGGCCGGAGGCGCACAGGAACAGGCCCTGCTCGCTGCCCCAGGCATGGCCCACCTGCTCGGCGACGGCCGCGACCTCGATGTCGCGCATGCCGGGCCGGATCGCCTTGAACGCCGCGGCTATCGCCGCGTCCTGCATGGCGGCGGTGCGGCGGATCATCGCGATCTCTTCCTCGCTCTTGATGCCCTTGATGCGGTCCACCAGGTCCGAGGCGTCGACGAGGGTCGCGCCCGAGAGCGGACCGCGGCGCAGGTGGTCGACGAAGGCGTGCGACATCGCGGCCGCGCCCAGCAGGCCGATGGTGCCGCCCTTGTAGGGCTCGAGCGCACGCGCCGCCAGTTCCGCGTCATAGGCATTGGTGTAATGCGCCGACGCATAGCTGGGCGTGCCCAGCACCCGCCCCACGCCGCGGCGCAGCGGGTCGCCGTCGGGCTGGATGCGCCGGTCCATGCCGAATGCGCCCTGGCCGACGGTGCTCATCGCCTCGTCGCGCGGGAACACCACCGTCAGCGTGTAGCCGTTGGTGGCCGGCATGTCCGTCAGGTACTTGACGTAGCCGCCCATGAAGTCGTTGTTTGCCTGGGCCAGCAGCACGTCGATGCGCCGTTCCTTCATGGCCCCGCGTATCGCCGTCCAGCGCCGCTCCATCTCGGCGGTGGAGATCGGGTGGTTGATGCGCTCGGCTGCGTCGGACATGGTGGTTCCGCTTCGGGGGATGGTCGGGCCGCGCGAGCGGCGTGCGGCGCCATTCTATGGCGGCCGGGGCCCGCTGCGGGCCACCGGCCGCGCCGGGCTACTTCTTCAGCTTGGCAAAGGCCAGCGCCATCGCGCTGGCGGGCTTGGGGTCGTTGGACACCGGCTGGCGGAATCCGCCTCCGGGACGGCCACCCCCGCCACCGGGTCGCTGGCCGCGGCTGGCGTCACCCGAATTTCGCGACTCAGGTCGCGAATCAGGACGTGAACCCGGCCTCCCGGCGGCGCCGGGAACGTCGTCCAGGCGCATGGTGAGCGCGACGCGCTGGCGCTTCACGTCCACCTCCAGCACCTTCACCTTCACGATCTGGCCGGGCTTGACCACCTCGTGCGGGTCCTTGATGAAGCGGTTGGACAGTGCCGACACGTGGACCAGGCCGTCCTGGTGCACGCCGATGTCCACGAACGCGCCGAAGGCCGCGACGTTGGTCACCACGCCCTCGAGGATCATGTCCGGGCGCAGGTCGGC
>CAIVVS010000112.1 GCA_903909415.1 uncultured Pseudomonadota bacterium
CGGCTTCAAGGCCATCATCGCCGGCGAGTACGACCACCTGCCCGAGCAGGCGTTCTACATGGTTGGCGACATCGAAGAAGCGGTCGAGAAGGCGAAGACGCTGGCCTAACGGCAAGCGTCCTCCTTCAGCACTGCACAGGACCCAAGCACCATGGCATCCAGCATCCACGTCGACATCGTCAGCGCCGAGGGCGAGATCTACTCCGGCTCGGCGGCGATGGTGTTCGTGCCGGCAGCGGCAGGCGAGCTGGGCATTGCGCCCCGCCACGCTCCGCTGCTGACGACCCTCAAGGCCGGCGAAGTGCGCGTGCAGCCCGCTGGCGGTGGTGAAGAGCAGTTGTTCTGGGTCGGTGGCGGCGCCATCGAAATCCAGCCGCACCTGGTCACCGTGCTCGCCGACACCGCGGCCCGCGCCAAGGACCTCGACGAAGCCGCGGCCCAGGCCGCCAAGCAGCGTGCAGAGGAAGCCCTCAAGGACCGTAGCGGCGAGATGGACTTGGCCGAAGCGCAGGCGGAACTGCTCCGCGCCGTGGCCCAGCTGCGCGCCATCGAGAAACTGCGCAAGATGAAGCGCGCCTAAGACCCGCGCTGTAGGAGGGAGCTTGCTCCCGACTCTTCAAAAGGCCCCTCACGGGGCCTTTTTTATTGTCTGCAACCACGCCGAATTTGTGGGAGGGAGCTTGCTCCCGACCGGGCCTAGCGCGAGTACTTGACTACGCGCTCGCCGGTGAAGGCGCCCACGTACAACGTGCGCCCGAGCTCGACGGCGATCGTCGCGCCATTGATCACACCTGCCGGCGCGTGCCACCGTGGCGCCCGCAGCGCCCGCCGTGACGGCGGGTGTGACCGTGCCGCTGCTCGTATTGCATGGCGGTGCCGACGGCCTGGTCCCGCCAACGGAAGCGCTCGAGATCGCCCGCCTGCAGTGGGCGGCAGGTCAGCCCGTCGAGACCGTGATCTACGCGGGTGATGGCCACGGCATTGCGTTCAACGGCCGCGAATCACAGGCCCGCATCATCGACTGGTTCCGCCGGCACTGAGTCCGGTCACGGGCTTGCCCGCGACCTCAGCGCCGCAGGCCCAGGAACTGCGGCCAGAAGCAGAACACCACCGCCAGGCCTGTCACGGCCGCGCTCATCCACGGCAAGACGCTGGCCCACACCGCCGCGTGCTCCAGCAGCCACACCGTCACCACGGCGGTGGTCACGCCGGCGAACAGGCCTAGTGCCAGCGGGTTCACCCAGCCGAGGAAGATCTCCAGCAGCCCGGGTTCCCGCACCGGCAGGCGGCTGAGCACCGAGCCCTGCGCCACGATGCGGGCACGCACGCGCGCGTCGAAGGCCTGCCCTGCGCGCGGCAGCCTCAGTCCCGTGCGCAGGACCCGGTCGACCTCGGCTTCACGCTGGTTCATGTCCCGGTCTCCTTCAAGTCGTCCGCCGCCACATTCGCCAACTGCTTGCGCGCGCGATGCAGCACCGCCTTCACCGTGCCTTCCGGCATGTCGAGCATCCGTGCCACCTCTTCCACGCTGTTCTCCTCGAGGTAGAACAGGCGCATCACCTGCTGCGGCACCGGTGCCAGGTGCGCCAGGAGGCGCTCGGCGTCCAGCTGCGCGCCCGAGACGCCCGCCATGTCCAGCGGGTCCGCCGGGCCGTGGTCGTCGTCCTGCTCCACACCCGGTACCGAGGGCAGGCGTGCCCGGCGCTTGCGCAGTTCGCTCAGGCAGGTGTTGCGCGCGATGCCATACAGCCAGGTCGACAGCGAGGCGCGTCCGTCGTAGCGGGGCAAGGCCCGCCACAGGCGCACGAACGCCTCCTGCGCGGCATCCTCGGCGGCATCCGTGCTGCCGAGGTGCGCGTAGGCCAGGCGGATGACCTTGTCGCGGTAGCGCTCCAGCAGGGCATCCAGCACCCGCGTCCGCGCCCCGGGCGTGCCGGCTGCCAGCAAGGCGTGCAGGTCGGCGTCCCGGTCATCCCTGTCCATGGCCTTGATACGCACCCCCGGTCCATCCGGTTGCAGGAAGGGCAAGAAAGTCGCGGCCGGAAAAATATCGCCCGGGCTGCAACCGGGCAAGCGTACCGCGGGTATCAACGGCAGGAACCCTTGCACTGCCCCGATCCCGGGGCGACCGCCCGGAGACATGACCATGGAATCCTTCGACTACTCGCTGCTGATCCCCATCCTCTCGATCACGTTCGGCATCGGCGCCGGCGTGATCTCGATGGTGCTGCGCCACCGCCGCCGGCAGCAGCTGCTCGACGTCTACCACAAGGAGCGCGTCGCCGCGATCGAGTGCGGGATGCTGGAGATGCCCGAGCTGCCGCCGGCGTTGCTGAACGCGATCGGCGACGACAACTCCCGCCGCCGCGACGGCCTGGGTGCCCTGCTGGCCGGTCTGGTGCTGCTGTTCGGCGGCATCGCCCTCGCTGCAGCGCTGAATGCCGTTGCGGGCAGCGATGTCGCGCTGTTCGGCCTCATCCCGGCCAGCGTGGGCCTGGCCAACCTCGTGTTCTTCTTCATCGTGCGCCGCACCGCGGCGAAGGCCGGCGAGGCCGGCGCCGAGAACGCCCTGCCGCCGTCGGCGCCGCGCTAGAGATTCAAGAGTCGCGGGCAAGCCCGCTCCC
>CAIVVS010000113.1 GCA_903909415.1 uncultured Pseudomonadota bacterium
GCGTGCTGGTGCGCGACGTGCAGGCGCTGGAGCGCTTCATCGTGGATTTCCTGTCGCGCGTGCCCGGCGTGGGCAACATCCAGTCCTCGTTCGCGCTCAAGCAGGTGAAGTACAAGACCGCATTGCCCATTCCGATGGGCGACCCAGCCAAGGCGGTACGCCGGCAGCGGCGTCCGGCCAGGAAGCGCTGAACGGCCAGGTTGGGTCGGCCCAGGTCGGGCCGGTTCAGCGCGGCCGGACGAACTTGCCGCGCACCCCGCCGGTGGCCCGGCCGGCGCGCATCACCTCGGCACCGCGCAGCCACGCGCGGACCGGCGATCCCATCGCCTCCATACCGTCGAAGGGCGTGGCGCCGGCCTTGGTGTACTGGTCTTCATTGCGCACGCGGAAGGGCTTGCGCATGTCGATGAGCAGCAGGTCCGCGTCGGCACCCGGTGCGATCGCGCCCTTCGCCGGGCTCAGGCCGAACAGGCTGGCCGGCCGCGTCGAACACAGCCGCACCAGGTCGCGCAGGGTGAACACGCCCTCGCCCACCATCTTGAGCATCGCCGGCAGCAGGGTCTGGACACCCGGCAGACCTCCGGGCGCCTTCCAGATGTCGTCCTTGCCGGCGGCCTTTTCCTCCGCGGTGTGGGGGGCATGGTCGGTGCCGACGATGTCCACCGTCCCGGCATTCACCGCCGCACGCAGGGCGGCGACATCGGGCAAGGGCCGCAGCGGGGGCATGACCTTGGCGATCGGACCCAGGCGCAGCAACGCGGACTCGTCCAGCACGAGGTTGTGCACCATGGCTTCCGCGGTGATGCGCCCACCCAGGCGCAACGCGGCAAGGACGTGGCTGCTGGCTTCGCAGCTGATCTGCCGGAAGTGGATCCTCGCGCCGGTTTCGCGCGCGGCGACGCAGGCGCGCGCCACGCCCAGCGCCTCGGAAATCGGCGGGCGCGACGCGGGAAAATCGCCCCAGGCGCCGCTGGAGCGCGCGCGCAGCGCCTGCGTGCGGCGAACGACGAGGTCATGGTCTCCGGACGTGATCCCGGCGATGGCGCCGGCTGCGGCGACCCGCTCCAGCGCCATCAACAGCGCTTCGCTGGTCTCCGTCAGCAGGGTCTCCGGCACGTCCGCGAGGAACAGTTCCAGGGACACCGCCCCCATGTCGGCCAGCGCCTGCACATGGCCCAGGTCCGGGCCCAGCCCGGCATGCAGCGCAAAGTCGACACGGGACTTCCCGAGCGCAATCTCGCGCTTCTGGGCGAACTGTTCGGGCGTGAAGGTGATCGGGTTGTCGGTCGGCATCACCATCACGGTGGTCACGCCGCCGGCCGCCGCCGACAGCGACCCGGTCGCGAAATCCTCCTTGTGGGTCAGGCCGGGATCACGGAAGTGCACGTGCGCATCGACCAAGCCCGGAAGGAGGTGCAGGCCGGTGGCGTCCACCGTCTCCCGTGCCGGCGCGGACCGCCCCGCGGGTTCCACCGCGACGATCAGTTCCCCGTCGACGGCGACATCGGCCAGCACCTCGCCGTCGGCCGACACCACCGTCGCCCCGCGGATCAGTAGGTCATGCATGGACCTGCTCCTTGGCCATCATTCCGCCTTGATCCCGGAGGCCTCGATCATGCGTTTCCAGCTCGCATTCTCCTTCTGCAGGTAGCGCACGGCGTCGTCGCGGGTTCCGCCAAGGGGTTGCGCGGCAAACGGCTCGAACTGGCGCTCGGTCTCGGGACGCTTCAGCCAGGCATCGGTCTCGCGGTTCAAGCGCGACAGCACCTCGACCGGCGTGCCGGCGGGCGCCATCAGGCCGAACCAGAGCGAAATCTGCAGGTCGAACCCCTGTTCGCGCGCGGTCGGCACTGCCGGCAGCCCCCGGTAGCGCGTTTCCGTGAGCACCGCGAGCGCGCGCAACGCGCCAGTGCGGATATGGGGCAGGTAGGTCAGCAGCGAGTCCACGGCCACCGGCACCGTCCCGGCAACCAGGTCGCTGGTCGCCGGCGCGCTCCCCTTGTAGGGAACGTGGACCATGTCGATGCCGGCGGACTTCTTCAGCCACTCCCCGCCAATATGGCCGGTGGTGGCGGGTCCGACGGTGGCATAGCCGATCGCGCCCGGCCGGGCGCGCGCCTGCTCGACCAGTTGTTTCAGGTCCGTCGCCGGGTTTCGGCCGTTGACCGTCACCGCCAGCGGCACCTCCGCGACCAGGGCCACCGGAACCAGGTCCCGGTTCGGGTCGAACGGCATGCGCGGATTGATGTACTGGGCGCCCACGATCGCGCCATTGCTGGCAAGCAGGAGCGCATGGCCGTCCGGCGCCGACTTGGCGACCGCGTCCGAGCCGATCAGGCCGCCGGCGCCGGCGCGGTTCTCGACGACGACCGCCACCTTGATCGAGTCCGACAGGTGCGAGGCCAGGAGGCGGCCGACGATGTCGGTGCTGCCGCCTGCCGCGTACGGCACGACCAGCCGGACGGGACGCGACGGCCAGGCCTGCGCCCAGGCACTGGCCGAGGCGAGCAGTGCAAGGATTACCGCGGCACGACCTGCGCTGCGGACGTTCAAGGTCAGGACGTTCATTCCGTTCTCCCTCTGGACTCTGCATATAATCCCCGGAAATCCTTGCGCTGTGCAAGTTTCGTCCGGGGCTGAGATGCGTCTGATATCGGAACGACTGGTTGAGGAGCTGCTGCCACTGGAACTCGCGGTCCAGTCGGCGGACGAAGCGTTCCGGGCGCTTTCCTCGGGGCAGGCGATCGTGCCGCTGCGGGGTGAGATCCCCCGGCCCGGCCAGGGCATCGTGATGGTGATGTCCGGCGTGGTCGGCGACCGCGACCTCGCGGTGAAGACCATAGGCAGCGTCGCCAACGCGGACGACCCCGGCAGCAAGCACACGACCTGCATGATGCTGGTCTGGGACGCACGCACACTCAAGGTGCGCGGACTCATCGCCGCCGACACGCTGAACGAGCACCGCACGGCCGCGGGCATGGCGCTCGCCGCACGCGAACTGGCACGCCCAGACAGCAAGGTGCACCTGCTGGTCGGGGCCGGCAAGCTCGCTTGGACGGCTTTGCTCCATACCGCGATGGTGCGCCCGCTGACCCGCACCATCCTCCTGTCGAGGTCGCGGGACAAGGTGCAGGCGCTTGCGCAACGCGCGGCCGCGGATCCCAGGCTCAAGCACATGGACATCGTCACGGACATGGATCCCGGCGAGGCGGTGCGCCAGGCGGACATCATCACCACGGTGACCACCTCGGACACGCCTGTGTTTGACGGCTCGCAGGTCCGGCCGGGGACGCACATCAACCTGGGCGGGGCATTCCGCCCGACGTCACGCGAAATGGACGACGCCGCGGCGGCCCGCGCTTCGGTCTGGCTGGACGACTCCGCGGCCTGTCGCGTCCGCAGCGGGGACGTGGTCATGGCGCTGGCCAGCGGCTCGCTCACGGAACAGCGCATCCGCGGCGAGATCGGCGCGATGCTGCTGGGCAAGGTGCCGGGCAGGCAGTCGGCCGAGGAGGTCACCGTGTTCAAGTCGCTGGGGGTCGCGGTGCAGGACATCGTCCTCGGCGCACGGCTCATGGACCTCGCCGATGCGCGCGGGCTGGGCGTGGTGTTCGACGAATCGGGGGCGTGACAGCGTGACGCCCGACGCCCGGAAGCGCGAACGCATCCTGATACGCGGCGCGCGCGTCTACGACCATGAGGCCGACCTCGATTTCCCCCCGGTGGCGGACGTGGTCATCGAGGACGGCGCGATCACCCTGGTCGGCCGCGCCGATCCCGAGGCACGCCATGACCGCGTCATCGACGCGCGTGGCAAGCTGCTGCTGCCCGGGTTCTTCAATGCCCACTACCACGCGCACGACACGCTGCTGAAAGGCTGCTTCGAGACGCTGCCGCTGGACTTCTGGGCGCTGTATGCGATGCCGCACGCCTACGGTCGGCGCAGCCGGGAGGAATTGCGCCTGCGCACGCTGGTCGGCGCGGTGGAATGCATACGCACCGGCATCACCACGGTGCAGGACATGCACAGCCTGACCCCCTTCGACGAGGGGGACATGGACACCATCCTCGAGACCTACGAGTCGGTCGGGCTGCGTTGCGTGTTCGCGCCGCAGTTCACCAACCTCGGGCGCATGAAGGCGCGCGCCTTCTACGAGGAAGTGATCCCCGAGGCCGAGCGCTGGCGCCTGTCCAGCTCGACGCGCCAGTTTCCCGAGGGCACGGACATCGTCGGGGCGCTGGAGGCCGCGATCCGTTCGCGCCGCGGCCGGTACCCGCTGGTGGATTTCGCGCTCGGCCCGGCCAGCCCGGAGTCCTGCACGCGCGAGCTGCTGGAACGCGTCGCCGACCTGTCGCGCCGCGAGAACCTGCCGGTCTACTCGCACATCTACGAGAACAAGGGCATGACCCACATCGCGCGGGTCGCCCACAAGGAAACCAAGGGCTCCCTGGTCCACCTGCTCCACGAGTGCGGCCTGCTCGGGCCGCGGCTGACGCTGGCACACAGCGTCTGGCTGCGCCGCGACGAGATCGACCTGCTCGGCGAGACGCGCTCCAACGTCGCGCTGAACCCGGTGGGCAACCTGAAGACGCGCAGCGGCGTGGCCCCGGCCAAGGCGCTGCTGGAGGCCGGCGTCAACGTCTCGCTGGGGTGCGACAACTGCAGCTGCAGCGACGTGCAGAACATGTTCCAGTCGATGAAGATGTACTCCTCGCTGGCCGGGCTCTGCGATCCGGAGGAAGGACCGCCGTACGCGCGCGATGCGCTGCATGCGGCCACCATCGCCGGCGCGCAGACCGCGAACCGGCCGGACCTCGGCCGCATCCGTCCGGGAGCGCGCGGCGACATCGTCATCCTCGACCTGGGCGACATCAGCTATGTGCCGCTGAACAGCGTGGGACGGCAGGTGGTCTACACCGAGTCGGGCCGCGGGGTGGAGACCGTCATCATCGACGGGCGCGTCGTCATGGAACAACGGCGCCTCCTGACGGTGGACGAAGCCGCCCTGCGCGAGGAAGTCGAACGCGCCATGCCGCCGCTGCTGCGCGACCTCGCCGCCGTCCGCGAGCGCCTGCGCCCGATCGAAGGCGGCCTGCTCGAGGCGCAGACCCGAACCTGGAATACCGACATCGGCGTGGAGCGCACGCTTCCGCCGATCCGATAACGCCGACGGCATCCGACGACTGCATAAAGGAGATCCCATGCGCCTGCAGACCCAAGCCCGACTCTACGCATCCGTGCTGCTGTTGCTCGCGATGGCCCTGCCTGCGCCCGCCTTCGCGCAGGCCTGGCCGGCCAGGCCCGTTCGCATGATCGTCCCCTACCCGGCCGGCGGCTCCACCGACATCCTGGCTCGCATCCTCGCCGAGAAGATCAGCGGATCCATGGGCCAGCAGATGGTGGTCGAGAACCGCGCGGGTGCCACCGGCGTGATCGGCGCGGACATGGTCGCCAAGGCGCCGCCGGACGGCTACCTGATCGTCATGGGCGTCAACGGGCCGATCACCATCGCCCCGGCGATACGCGCGTCGATGCCCTACGACAGCGCGAAGGACTTCGCACCGGTCATCCTGGTGGCCGAGGCGCCCAAGCTGCTGGTCGTCAGCCCGTCGCTCAACGTCCGCACGCTGGCGGAGTTCATCGCCTACGTCAAGGAGCGCCCGAAGCAGGTGTCGTTCGCTTCCGCGGGCATCGGCACGACCGGCCACCTCGCCTCGGAGATGCTCAAGCAGATGGCCGGGCTCGACATGAACCACGTGCCGTACAAGGGCGGCGCGCCCGCCGTGCAGGACATCGTCGGCGGCCACGTGCAGATGATGTTCGAGGTGATGCCCCAGCTGCTGCCGCACGTGGATGCCGGCCGGCTGCGGGCGCTGGGGATCACCAGCACGACCCGATCCAAGGCGCTGCCCAACCTGCCCACCGTCGCCGAGCAGGGGCTGCCGGGCTTCCAGTCCTCCACCTGGTTCGGCATCCTTGCGCCGGCGGGCACGCCCACGGCCGTGGTCGACCGGCTCAACGCCGAGTTCACCAAGTCGCTCGCGTTGCCCGACGTGGCGCGCCGCATCACCGAGCTCGGCGCGGAATTCGCGCCGAACACGCCGGCCGAGTTCGCTGCCTTCCTGCGCACCGACCTCGAGAAATGGCGCCGCGTGGCGCGGCAGTCCGGCGCCAAGTTCGACTGAACCGATGTTCGGCTATCGCGCCAAGATCGGGCTGGTCATCCCGTCGAACAACACGGTGATCGAACCGGAACTGTGGGCCATGGTGCCGGACGGGGTGACGGTGCATGGCAACCGCATCCTCACCCACGGGAACTCGCCCGAGGGCATCGTGGAGATGGAGAAGAGCGCCAGCCGCGCGGTCGGCGAACTCGCGAACGGCGAGATGAGCGTGATCGCGTACGCCTGCCTGGCCACCAGCCTGGTCAAGGGCATCGAATGGACCCGCGACGTTGCCGCCGGCATCACCGCAGGCACCGGCACGCCGGCGACGACCGCCGGCACCGCCACGGTGGACGCCGCCAGGGCCGTGGGCGCGCGCCGCGTCGCCATCGCCACGCCCTATGTCGATTCGATCCAGGCGCTGCTCCCGCCGTTCTTCGCCGGCATGGGCGTGGAGGTGCTGTCCACGCGCAACATGGGCGTGCCCAATTCCCACGCGCTCTGGAAGATTCCGACCGAGGAAGTGCGCCAGTTCGCGCGCAGCGTGGACGTGCCCGGCGCCGACGCGCTGGTGATCGTCGCCACCGACCTGCCCAGCGCGCCGGTGATCGAGCAGCTCGAGGCAGACCTGGGCAAGCCGGTCATCGCGACGAACCAGGCCATCCTCTGGCAATGCCTCGCACTGTCCGGCATCAAGGATCCGGTACCCGGATTCGGCCGGCTCCTCCGACAACCACGATGAAGTCCACGCCATGACCACACCCCAGGCCGCCGGTTTCGACGTCGCCAGCGCGCTGTCCGGCCGCATCCGCCGCATCGCGATGAATCCGATCATCAAGATACTGAACCAGGTGCGCGCCATGGAGCGGGCCGGGCACAAGCTGGTCAATTTCTCGGTGGGCGAACCGGACTTCGACACGCCGGCCCACATCCAGGATGCCGCGGTCGCGGCGATGCGCCGGGGCGAGACGCGCTACACGACCAGCGACGGCACCGCCGAACTGAAGGAGGCGGTGCGCGCCAAGTTCCGCCGCGAGAACGGCCTGGAGTACGCCTTGTCCCAGATCGGCGTCGGCTCGGGGGCCAAGCACATCATCTACAACGCGCTCCAGTGCACGCTCAACCCGGGTGATGAGGTCATCATCCCGGCGCCCTACTGGACCAGCTACCCGGAAGTCGTGACGTTCTGCGACGGCACCCCGGTCATCGTGCCCTGCGGCCGCGAGAGCGGCTTCAAGATGTCCCCGCAGCAGCTGGCCGGCGCGATCACGCCCAGGACGAAGTGGCTGATCCTGAACACGCCCTCCAACCCGACCGGCGCCGCGTACTCCGCGGACGAACTCCGGGCGCTCGGCGAGGTGCTGGCCGGCCATCCGCACGTGCTGGTCCTGGCCGACGAGATGTACGAGCACCTGCTGTATGACGGCATGCAGCGCGCGTCGCTCGCGCAGGTCGCGCCCTGGATGTACGGCCGCACCCTCACCGTCAACGGCGTGTCCAAGACCTATGCCATGACGGGCTGGCGCATCGGCTATGCGGGCGGGCCCGAGGCCCTGCTGCGCGCGATGGCCAACATCCAGTCGCAGGCAACGTCCAATCCGTGCTCGATCAGCCAGGCCGCGTCGGTCGAGGCGCTGAACGGGCCGCAGGACATCGTGCTCGAACGCGGCGCCGTCTTCCAGCGCCGGCGCGACCTGATGGTACGGATGCTGAACGAGGTGCCCGGCATGGCCTGCCCCATGCCCAAGGGCGCGTTCTACGCCTGGGTGGATTGCAGCGGCCTCATGGGACGCAGGACCAGGGACGGCAGCGTGATCGCCGACGACACGCAGCTTGCGGTCTACCTGCTGGAGCGGGGGCGCGTGGCCACGGTGCAGGGAAGCGGCTTCGGCCTGTCTCCCTACCTGCGGCTCTCGTATGCCGCTTCGTTCGAGGACATCGAGGCCGGATGCCGCCAGATACGTGAAGCCTGCGAGGAACTGCACTGACATGGAAAACGATCCGTACGCACGCCTTGCCTCCGCGGTCTCCCAGGAACGCCTGTGGGCCCGGCACGTCGAGATGGGTGCCATAGGCGGCACGCCCAAGGGCGGCGTGAACCGCCAGGCCCTGTCCGGGGAGGATGCCGCAGCCCAGGCGCTGCTGGCCCGCTGGGCCCGGGCGCGCGGCTTCACCTGCCATCGCGACGAGATCGGCAACCTGTTCGTGCGGCGCGAAGGCACCGAACCGGGAGCGGACCCGGTGTTCGCCGGCTCCCACCTGGACAGCCAGCCCACCGGCGGCAAGTACGATGGCGCCTACGGCGTGCTCGCCGCATTCGAAGTGCTCGAAGCACTCGAGGACCTTGCGCTGCCGACCCGTCGGCCGGTCGAGGCCGTTGCCTGGATGAACGAGGAAGGCAGCCGGTTTTCCCCCGGTGCAATGGGATCCGGCGTGTTCGCGGGCGCGATGCCCATCGCCGAGGCGACCGGGCGCCGGGATGTCGCCGGGGTGAGCGTCGCGGAAGCGCTTGCGGAGCTCAACCGGCTCTCGCCGATGCCGCCGCGCGCGATGGCTGCCGCCAGGCCGTCGTATTACCTGGAAGCGCACATCGAGCAGGGGCCGCGCCTTGAAAGCGCGGGGATGACCATCGGCGTGGTCAGCGGCATACAGGGCATACGCAGGTATGCCGTCGAGGTCACGGGCGAGGAGGCCCACGCCGGCACCACGCCCCGCTCGAACCGGCATGACGCGCTCTCCGCCGCGGTCGCCATCATTGCCGCGTTGGAGGACCTGACGCGCGATGCCGAGGATGCGTTGCGGTTCACCGTCGGGCAGTTGGTGGTCAAGCCGAATTCCCCGAACACGATTCCGTCCAACGTGCGCTTCAGCATCGACCTGCGGCATCCGGACCAGGCGTTGCTGGATGCCATCGCGCGCCGCATCTCCGAGATCGGCGAACGCATCGCGGGCGAACGGCGTTGCGGCGTTGAGACAATCGCTCTCTCGGCCGTCGCGCCCACGCACTTTCCCAAGGAGCTCGTGGATATCGTGCGCGACGCGGCAAAGGCGGAAGCCCTTCCGTCCATGGACATGCCCTCCGGTGCAGGGCACGACGCGATGTACCTGAACAGGATCTGTCCGTCGGCCATGGTGTTCGTCCCCTGCCTCAAGGGAGTCAGCCACAACGAGGCGGAGAGCGCGACGGCGGCAGACCTTGCCGCCGGGGTCAGGGTCCTTGCGCGCGCACTCGCGAGCCTCGCAAACCGGTAACTGACGGCACTCCGGGGCAGCGTCGATCCTGATCGGCGGGATTTGCCGCTCAGCTATCTGGTAGCCAGATAGGTCAACGCACCAAGCGCCGATATCGGTTGGCGTTCGCGCGTTCCGAAGGAGCCCTGTCGGAACAAAACGCTGAATCAGCGTGTTCTCCCGTGCAGGCTGCACGTACACTCGCAGTTCCCTACTCCGTTCCAAAAGGGACGCTCCGCCTGCCTGCCATGGGATACCTCCCGCCGCACGATCGGGTGCTGCCGGATTTCGCGGCAGCCTTGTTCGACGCATTCCCGCAGCCGATGTACCTGTTCGACCGCGCGAGCCTGCGCTTCCTCGCGGTCAACGACGCGGCGGTGCGGCGATATGGGTACTCCCGCCAGGAGATGCTGGGCATGACGGTCGCGGCCATCCATGCGCGCGACGAGATGCAGCGCCTGGCCGCCCACCTCGCGTCCATGCCCGCCGCGCCGGCGGCGCCCGCACCCGCCATGGTGTGGCGCCAGGTGCATCGCGGCGGGGCGGAACTGTTCGTCGAACTCACGTCGCTGCTGCTGGGCCAGGACGGCACCCCCGCGCTGCTGACGGTCGCGCACGAGATCACCGACCGGCTGCGCATGGAACGCGCCATGGAGTCGCACCAGGAGCGCGCGCGCCTGGCGATGGAGGCGGCGCAGGCCGACCTGTGGGAATGGGACTTCCGCAACAGCCGCATCGAGTGGGACCGCGACAGCGCGCAGTTGCTCGGCACCTTGCCCGGCAAGTACGCCATGGACGCGGACGAGTTCCTGCAGCGCGTGCATGCCGATGACAGGGACGCGCTGGAGAAGCGGCTGGCGACCACCCGCCGCGTGCCATCGCCGATGCGCCACGAGTTCCGCCTGGAAATGCCCGACGGCAGCCTGCGATGGCTGGAGACGCACGCGCGGCGGCGCCCCGGCGACCCGGACCCCGCCGACCGCCTGGTGGGCGTGGCGCTGGACATCACGGGGCGCAAGCATGCCGAGGCCGAGCGCGACCGACTGCTGCAGCGCCTCACGCTGGAGTTCAGCCACATGCCCGACGGCTGCATCGTCTGCTCCATGGAGCACACCGTGCAGGAATGGAACCCCGCTGCCGCGGCGATCTTCGGCTGGTCCCGCGCGGACATGGTGGGAGCCAAGCCCTGGGACCGCATCGTGCCGCCGGAACTGCGCGCGGAGATCGAGGCGCGCACGCGCCGGCTCGAGCTCACCGGCGAGCGCGATTTCCACATCCACGAGAACCTCACGCGCGACGGCCGGCGCATCACCTGCGAATGGAGCAAGACCCTGCTTCGCGGCCACGACGGCGCGCCGACCACCCTGCTCTGCATGGTGCGCGACGTCACCGAGCAGGTGCTGGCCGAGCAGCGTTCCCGGCAGTACCTCGCGCGCATCGAGCAGTCGATGCTCGGCACGGTGGCGGCGATCTCGCGCATGGTCGAGCTCCGCGACCCCTACACGGCGGGCCACGAGCGCCGCGTCGCGGAGATCGCGTCGGCCATCGCCGGCGAAATGGGGCTGGACGAGTCGCACCGGCAGGGCCTGCACCTGATGGGGCGCCTGCACGACATCGGCAAGATCGCGGTGCCCGCGGAAATCCTTTCCAAGCCCACGCGGCTGACCGGGGCCGAGATGGCCCTGGTGCGCCACCACGCGCGCGCCGGCCACGACATCCTGGCGGGCATCGAGTTTCCGTGGCCGGTGTCGCAGGCGGTGCTGCAGCACCATGAACGCCTGGACGGCAGCGGCTATCCGGACGGACTGGCTGGCGAAGCGATCTCGCTGGATGCGCGCATCCTGGCGATCGCGGACACGGTCGAGGCGATGACCGCGCACCGCCCGTACCGGCCGGGTATCGCGCTGGAGCGCGCGTTGGCCGAGGTCGAGCACGGCGCCGGTGCGCAGTTCGATCCCGACGCCGTTTGCGCCTGCCTGCGGCTTTTCCGCGAACGCGGATGGCGCATCCCCGGCTGATGGACGCCGCCCCCACCGGGATGGACGAGTTCCGCCAGCACAGGCGCGCCGCGGCCTGGCGCGCCACGCTGGCCTACGCGGCACTGTCCGTGCTGTGGATCGTCGGTTCGGACGTCGCCCTGGACTGGCTGTTCACCGACCCGGAGCGGCACCTGCAGGTGTCCATCATCAAGGGCGCGCTGTTCGTCTTCATCAGCGCCGCGCTGATCTTCCTGCTCGTCTGGCGCGCGCATGGCCCGCTCGCCGAGCTGCTGGGGCGCAGCCACCCCATGCCGGCCGGGACGACCGGCGAGTTCGCCCACCAGCTGATCGCGCGCCACCTGGACGCGTTCTGGCGCCACGCCAGCGACATCGTGTTCCTCGCCGACACCAAGGGCGTTCTGCTGGACGTCAACGACCGCGCGGTGCGGCGCTTCGGCCAGCCGCGCGAGGCGCTGATCGGCAGGCGCGCCGGCGAGCTTCGGGCGCCCGAGGAGCGGGCCGGCTTCGACGCGACGCTGAAGCACATCCTCACCGAGCATGGCGCGGTGTATGAAACGCGCTACCTGGACGCCGAGGGAAAGGCCTTTCCGGTGGAGGTGAGCGCGAGCATCGTCGAGGTCGGAGGCCAGCGCTTCCTGCAGGCCATCCTGCGCGACCTCAGCGAGCGGCGCGGCGCAGAGCACCGCCTGCGCGACAGCGAGGCACGTTTCCGCGCCCTCGCGGAGGTTTCTCCGGCCGGCATCTTCCGCACCGACCGCTCGGGCGCCTGCATCTACGCCAACCAGCGCTTCACCGACCTCACAGGCCTGGCGGTGGCGCGCGCGTTCGGCAACGGCTGGCTGGACGCCATCGTCCCGGAGCAGCGCGCGCATGTTGCAAAGCGCATGCGCGAGCTCGGTGCGCGCGGCGATGCGATCGATATGGAGATGCAGTACCTGCGCGCCGACGGCAGCACCGGCTGGGTACTGTCGGTGGGCAAGCCCGAGATCGACGGCGAGGGCCGGGTTGCCGGCTACATCGGAGCGATGCTGGACATCACCGCGCGCAAGGACGTGGAAGAACAGCAGGCGCTGTCCACCGCAAAGATCGAGACCGCGATGATGGGCACGGTGCGCGCCATCGCGCAGATGGTCGAGTTGCGCGATCCCTACACGGCGGGTCATGAGCGCAGGGTGGCCGACCTCGCGGTGGCGATTGCCACGGAGATGGGCATGGACACCGAGGCGCTGCGCGGCCTGCGCGTGATCGGCCAGTTGCACGACATCGGCAAGATCGCAGTGCCGGCGGAGATTCTCGCCCGTCCGGGACGCCTCAACCCCTCCGAGATGGAGATCGTCCGCGGCCACGCACAGGCGGGGCACGACATCCTGCACGACATCGATTTCCCGTGGCCGGTGGCCGACGCCATCCTGCAGCACCACGAGCGCATCGACGGCAGCGGATACCCGCAGGGGCTCAAGGACAGCGCCATCCTCGATGAAGCGCGCATCCTCGCCGTGGCCGACACGGTCGAGGCCATGTCCTCGCACCGCCCGTACCGCAGCGGCCTGGGCATCGTGCGCGCGCTGGAGGAAATCGAGGCCGGAGCCGGGCGCATCTACTGCCCCGAGGCGGCGGCGGCCTGCCTGCGGCTGTTCCGGGAAAAGGGCTACGTCATCCCGGACTGAACCTTGCATTGGGCCGCGCCCCGGGCTCCGGGCCGGCCCGCCGGGTCACGCCTGCCGGCCGCGCTCGGCCGCGCGCACGTGCAGTTCGCCGCCCGCCAGCGCCGTGTCCAGCGTCTTCTTCTTCAGGTGCGGCGCGAACAGCTCGATGAACGAGTAGGCGTAGCCGCGCAGGTAGGCGCCCTTCCTCACCGCCACGCGCGTGGTGCTGGAGCGGAACAGGTGCCCGGCGTCGATGGCGCGCAGGTGCGAGTCGCGCTTGGCGTTGAAGGCCATCGCCGCGATGATGCCCACGCCCATGCCCAGCTCGACGTAGGTCTTGATCACGTCGGTGTCGATCGCGGTGAGCACGATCTCGAACGGGAGGTGGCGCGCGGCGAACGCCTCGTCGATGTGCGAGCGCCCGGTGAAGGCCGGGTCGTAGGTGATGATCGGGTGCGCGGCCAGCGCCTCCAGCGTGACGCGCTTGAGCTTGAGCAGCGGGTGTCCGGGCGGCACGACGATGCAGTGGTGCCAGGTGTAGCCGGGCAGCGCCAGCAGGTCCGGGAAGTTCGCCAGCGCCTCGGTGGCGATCGCGAGGTCCGCGTCGCCGGACAGCACCATCTGCGCGAGCTGCGGCGGGTTGCCCTGCTGCAGCGTGAGCTTCACCTTGGGCCAGCGGCGCTTGAACTCGCGCACCACCGTCGGCAGCGCGTAGCGCGCCTGCGTGTGGGTGGTGGCGATGGTCAGCGTGCCGCTGTCGCGGTCCTGGAAATCCGCGCCCACGCGCTTGAGGTTCTCGGTCTCGCGCAGCACGCGCTCCACCGCCTCGACCACCGCCTTGCCCGGCTCGGTGAGCGCGACCAGGCGCTTGCCGCGGCGCACGAAGATCTCCACGCCGAGTTCGTCCTCGAGTTCCCGGATCTGCTTGGACACGCCGGGCTGGGACGTGAACAGCTTGGCCGCCGCCTCGGTGAGGTTCAGTTTCTGGCGGACCGCTTCGCGCACGTAGCGCAGTTGCTGGAAGTTCATGCCGTTTCCTTAATAACCCGTACTTCTATAAATATGGTTTTTTAGTTGTTCTTGGAATAACGGCAGTCTATTACGATGCGCCCACTTTTCACAAGCCCGGATCGATCCAGGACGGCGTTCCGGACCGCGAGCACCCATGTACATATACGACGACATCGACCAGCGCATCGTCGACGAGCGCGTCGACCAGTTCCGCGAGCAGGTGCGGCGCCACCTGGCCGGCGAGCTGTCCGATGACGACTTCCGGCCGCTTCGACTGAGGAACGGCCTCTACGTGCAGCGCCACGCGCCCATGCTGCGCGTGGCCATTCCCTACGGGCTGCTGTCCTCGCGCCAGCTGCGCGCGCTCGCGCACATCGCGCGCCGCTGGGACCGCGGCTACGGCCACTTCAGCACGCGCCAGAACATCCAGTTCAACTGGCCGAAGCTCGCGGACGTGCCGGACATCCTCGCGGAACTGGCCAGGGTTCAGATGCACGCGATCCAGACCTCGGGCAACTGCATACGCAATACCACCACCGACCAGTTCGCCGGCGTCGCGGCGGACGAGGTGCTCGATTCCTTCGTCTGGTGCGAGCTGATCCGGCAGTGGTCGACCTTCCATCCCGAGTTCAACTGGCTGCCGCGCAAGTTCAAGATCGCGGTGAACGGCGCGCGCGAGGACCGGGCCGCGACCCTGGTGCACGACATCGGCCTGCACGTGACGAGCGCCCGGCCGGTGGATGCGGCCAACCAGGCGGCCGACGGCGTGAGCGTGGGCGACACCGGGTTCCGGGTGATCGTGGGCGGCGGCCTGGGCCGCGCGCCGGTGATCGGCCACGTGATCCGCGAGTTCCTGCCCTGGCGCCACCTGCTGACCTACCTGGACGCGATCCTGCGCACCTACAACCTGCACGGCCGGCGCGACAACATGCACAAGGCGCGCATCAAGTTCCTGGTCAGGGAGCGGGGACCCGCCGCCTTCGCGGCCGAGGTGGAGGCCGAGTGGGCGCAGCTGCGCAACGGCCCGCAGACCCTGACCGAGGCGGAGGTCGAGCGCGTGAGCCGGCGCTTCACGCGCCCCGCCTACGAACGGCTGCAGGCGCGTCCCGCGGCGCTTGCCGAATCGCGGGAGGCGGACCGCGCCTTCGCCGCCTGGCACAAGCGCAACACCCATGCCCACAAGCAGCCCGGCTATGCCGCCGTGACCCTGTCGCTGAAGCAGACCGGCGTACCGCCGGGAGACGCGACCGCCGAACAGATGGACGCGGTGGCAGACCTGGCCGAGCGGTACTCGTTTGGCGAGTTGCGCGTGTCGCACGAGCAGAACCTGATCCTCGCCGACGTACGCGAAGACCGGCTGCACGGTCTCTGGACGGAAGCCCGCGCGCTGGGCCTGGCCACGCCGAATGCCGGCCTGATCACCAACATCATCTGCTGCCCGGGCGGGGACTTCTGCTCGCTGGCCAATGCCAAGTCCATCCCGGTCGCGCAGGCGATCCAGGAGCGCTTCGCGGACCTGGACTACCTGTTCGACGTGGGGGAGCTGGACCTCAACATCTCCGGCTGCATGAACGCCTGCGGCCACCACCACATCGGCCACATCGGCATCCTCGGCGTGGACAAGCAGGGCGCCGAGTTCTACCAGGTCGAGATCGGCGGCTCGCAGGGCCTGCAGGCCTCGCTGGGCAAGGTGATCGGGCCGTCCTTCTCGCAGGAGCAAGTGCCCAATGTGGTCGAGTCGCTCATCGCCTGCTACCTGGAGCGCCGCGACAGCGAGGCCGAGCGCTTCATCGACGTGGTGCGCCGCATCGGCGCCGAACCCTTCAAGGAAAGAGTGTATGGCTCACGTGATCATCAAGCGCCGCGTCGAAACGGACAACTGGAAGCGGCTTGATGCCGGCGCGTCCGCAGACGCGCTGGACCAAGCCGGCGACCTGGTCGTACCGCTCGCGCTGTGGAACGCCTCGCGCGGCCCCATCGCGCGGCGCGCGGGGCGGACCGGCGTGTGGCTCGCGGCGGGGCAGGACGCGGAAGCCCTTGCGCCCGACCTGCACGCGCTGCCGCTGGTCGCCGTGGCGTTCCCGAAGCTCGCCGATGGCCGCGGCCACTCGACCGGATGGCTGCTGCGAAAGCGCCTCGGTTACCGGGGTGAGCTGCGGGCCTTCGGCGACCTGATACCGGACAGCCTGCTGTTGCTGGAGCGCTGCGGCTTCGATGCCTTCGAGCTGCGCGAAGGAGAAGACCCGGAACGCGCGCTTGCCGCGTTCACCGAACTACCCACGACCTACCAGGCCTCGGCGACCGATCCCCTGCCCGCGTTCCGCCGGCATGGATCGGCGCAGGTACTGCACGTGGCCCTGGAAACGGCGTGAGCGCGCAGGACCGCGATGCGCCGCGCGTCTGGCTGGTGGGGGCCGGGCCGGGGAGCGCCGACCTCCTGACGCTGCGCGCCGCCCGCTTGCTCGCGCAGGCCGACATCGTGTTCCATGACGCGCTGGTACAGGACGGGATCCTTGCGCTCGCCCCGCAGGCCGAGCTGGTATCCGTGGGCAAGCGCTGCGGCCGCCACTCCACCGCGCAGCGCTTCATCAACAAGCGGCTGGTCGATGCGGCGCGCAGCCATCGCTGCGTGGTGCGCCTCAAGGGCGGCGACCCGATGCTGTTCGGCCGGGCGCAGGAAGAGATCGACGCCCTCCACGCCGCCGGCATCGCCGTCGAAGTCGTGCCCGGCGTGACGGCCGCGCTGGCATCCAGCGCCGCGCTGGGCGTGTCGCTCACGCGTCGCGGCACCAGCCGCAACGTGGTGTTCGCCACCCCCCGGGTCGGCGAGGACCAGCAGCCGGGCGACTGGGCGGCGAGCGTCGCCGCCGCCGACACCGCCGTGATCTACATGGGCGCGGGCGAGGCAGCTGCCATCACCCGCACGCTGCTTGACCGCGGCGTGCCCGCTGCCACGCCGGCGGCCCTGGTCGAGTCGGCATCGCTGCCGGAACAGCGGGTCGCCGCGGGACGCCTCGCCGACCTGCCGGACATGGCCAGGCTGCTGGGCATGGGACCGGCGACCATCCTGCTTGGGGAGGTGTTCGCGGAGGCCGCGGCGCGGGCCGCGCGAACGGAGCTCGGCCGGGCGTCCGCGACGGCCTGAGGCCCAGGGACGCGAACCAAGGGACGCAAGTTCAGGGACGCGAGGCCAGGTACAGCGCGTAGACGAAGAAGCCGGCGAAGGCCATCAGCGTCCATTCGGGTATGGACAGCGTGAGGAAGGTCCAGTCCACCACGGCGCAGTCGCCGGTCCCGCGCAGCGTGCGCCGCACCGCCTCGACGGCGCCGACGGAATCCAGCATGAACTCCAGCGTCGGGCCGCACATCGGGCGACGGTCCTCGGGCAGGTGCTGCAGCCAGACATGGCGCCCGGCCACGGCCAGGCCCGCGGAGGCCGACAGGGTCACCAGCACGCCGTAGATCCAGGCACCGACGCGCTTCGGGTGGTGGATGGCCGCCAGCAGGAAGGCGATGCCCACCGCGCCCAGCGCGACCCGCTGGAGCATGCACAGCGGGCAGGGCTCCAGGCCCTTGGCGTACTGGAGGTAGAAGCCGAAGCCCAGCATCGCCGCGCAGGCGAAGGCGCCGAGCGCGTTGCCGCTGCGGCGCGAGGTGAACGCGGTCACGTACCAGGGGCGTTCATGGCCGGATGGTGCGTGGGCGGATGTTGCGGGCATGGCGGGCATTCCTCGTCAGCGGGGGGCCATGATACGACGCGTGTCCCGCCGGATTGGTTCCTTGGCCGGGACAGTCCGTTCACGGCGAGCCCGGACAGGTGAGGCCGGGCGCATGCCCGGACAACGACGGGCGCTAGGCAATGCCGCCGGCGGCGAGCAGCCACAACCCGACGATGGCGATCGAAGCCAGCAAGCAGGATACCCGGGGGATGTAGTCCATGACAGCGTCCTGCGATAAGCACATGCCGGCACCATAGCCGCCGCGCTTGCGCCCGCAAACGAACTTGTGCTTCGCTGCTTATTCCCCGCGGGCAGGCTTGCGCCGAAAACAAAAAGGCCCGGCATCGCCGGGCCTTTCCTTCAGCCTGCCAGCCGTGTCAGGCGGCGGCCTTCTGCTTGGCCTTGGTCGCCTGCGCGGCCTTGGCATGCATCTGCGCATAGGCGCCGTGCGCGGCGGCCTCCGCGTCGCCCACGTGGACCGGGTGGCCCACGTCGTCCAGCGCCGAACCGAGCGCGGACAGGCACAGCATCACGTTCTCGGGACGGGCCGAGTAGCCCATGATGCCGATGCGCCAGATCTTGCCGGCCAGCGGCCCCAGGCCCGCGCCGATCTCGAGGTTGAACTCGGACAGCAGCTGCTTGCGGACCTGCGCTTCCTTGGGCTGGAGCGACTCGGGGATCTTGATCGCGTTCATCTGCGGCAGGCGGTAGGGCTCCTTCACCAGGAACTCCAGGCCCATCGCCTCGACGCCGGCCTTGAGCGCGACGTGGTGGCGGTAGTGGCGCGCCCAGCAGGCCTCCAGGCCTTCCTCGCGGATCAGCAGCAGGGCTTCATGCAGGCCGAACAGCGAGTTGGTGGGGGCGGTGTGGTGGTAGGTGCGGGTGGTGGCGCCCCAGTAGCCCAGCAGCAGGTTCATGTCCATGAACCAGGAGTGGATCTTGTCCTTGCGCGCCTTGACGCGCTCGACCACGCGCTCGGAGAACGACACCGGCGACAGGCCGGGCGTGCACGACAGGCATTTCTGGCTGCCGGAGTAGATCGCGTCGATGTTCCACTCGTCCACGCGCACCGGCGTGCCGCCCAGCGACGTCACCGCGTCGACGATGGTCAGCATGTCGTACCTGTGGGCGATCTCGACCAGGGTCTTGGCGTCGGACTGCACGCCGGTGGACGTCTCGGCGTGCACGAAGGCCACGACCTTGGCGTCGCGGTTGGCCTTGCACGCGTCTTCCAGCGTGTTGGGGTCGATCGGCTCGCCCCAGGGCGCCTCGACCACCACCGGGATGCCGCCGGCGCGCTCGACGTTCTCGATCATGCGCCCGCCGAACACGCCGTTCCTGCAGACGATCACCTTGTCGCCGGGGGCGACCATGTTCACGAAGCAGTACTCCATGCCGACCGAGCCCGGGCCCGAGGCCGGGAAGGTGAGCGGGTTCTTGGTCTGGTAGACGTAGCGCAGGAGCGACTTCAGCTCTTCCATCATGTCCACGAACACCGGGTCGAGGTAGCCGATCGCCGGCTGGCTCATGGTGGTGAGCACGCGCGGGTGGATCTCCGTCGGACCCGGGCCCATCAGCGTGCGCTGCGGCGGGTGGAAGGACGAGATGCGTTTCGCGGGGGCGAAGCTGTTCATGGTGTCACTCCTCTGGTTCGACCCGAAATCGTCGGGCCGTGATTTGACCTTCACCGGCTTGACCGCGGCGGCCTCTTCCAGCACGTCGACCGCCTCGATCTTGCCGTTGGTCACGCGCTCGACTTCTGCCGCCCATCGGGCCGGGACATAGCCGGACTTGACCCAGTTGTTGACCACGGCACGGTCGACGCTGAAGGTGCGCGCGACCTCGGCCTGGCTGCCAAATATGGATACGAGTCTCAGGGCGCAGTTCATGGGAGGCCGGAGCCTAGCATGTCAAACTGAACTTGACAAATTGACAGGGAAGCCCGGGCGGGGCCATCAGTCCGACAGGCCGTGGAAGGTGACCGGAACGGCCTCGGGTTCGGCCGACAGGCCGGAAAAATCCTCTTCATAATCAAAGGCCTTGTCCCCATTCGGCATGGGAAGCCCGGTCATGGCCAAGCCGGCGAAGTCGAACAGGCCACGGTCCATCAGGTGCGAGGCATCCACCCGGGACAGGCTGTTGAATATGCTCTCCACCCGGCCGGGGAAGCGCTTCTCCCAGTCCCTGAGCATCATCTTGATCTGCTTGCGCTGCAGGTTCTCCTGCGAGCCGCACAGGTCGCAGGGAATGATGGGAAAGCCGCGCACCTCGGCGTGGCGCGCGAGGTCGGCCTCCTTCACGTAGGCCAGCGGGCGGATCACCATGTGCCGGCCGTCGTCGGACACCAGCTTGGGCGGCATGGACTTGAGCCGGCCGCCGAAGAACAGGTTCAGGAAGAAGGTTTCCAGGATGTCGTCGCGGTGGTGGCCCAGCGCGATGCGGGTCGCCCCGAGTTCACCGGCCAGCCGGTACAGCACGCCGCGGCGCAGCCGTGAGCACAGGCTGCACATGGTCTTGCCCTCGGGGATGTTGCGCTTGACCACGCTGTAGGTGTCCTGGGCCTCGATGTGGAACGGGATGCCCAGGCCGGCCAGGTAATCGGGCAGCACGTGCTTCGGAAAGCCCGGATGGCCCTGGTCCAGGTTCACCGCGACCAGGTCGAAGGACACCGGCGCGCGCTCGCGCAGCTTCATCAGCACGTCCAGCAGCGCGTAGCTGTCCTTGCCGCCGGACAGGCAGACCATGACGCGGTCGCCCTCGCCCAGCATGCCGAAGTCGACGATCGCCTGCCCGGCCAGGCGCGCGAGGCGCTTGTCCAGCTTGTTGGCTTCGAGCCTGGCCTTCTCGGCGGCTCGGTGGTCGACTGGGTGGTCGGGGGCGTTCATGGATCCGGGGATTATCCCGGAATCGCCCGGCGACCGTGGCCAGGGAAAGTGGACCGGGTGGGGCGGCGGTGCGACGGGCGGATGCTCAGCCCGCCAGCCGCTGCTGGCCGTCGGGATGCGCCTCTTCCCGGTAGATGCCCAGGCTCTTCATCAGCGGGAAGTCCTGCAGCGAGAACAGGATCGCCGGCTCGCCGCCGGTGTTGGCATGCTCGTGCCAGAAATAGGACGGGACCACGAAGAAGTCCCCCTCGGACCAGTCGAACGGCCGGCCGTTGATCACGGTCTGGCCGCGCCCCTCGAACACGTAGTAGACCGCGCTGCTGGCCTGGCGGTGGGCGCGGGTGCGCACGCCCTTGCGGATCATCTGGATGCAGCAGGCGAAGGTCCGGTAGAACGAGCCGCCGGTGGCCGGATCGACGTATTCCATCATCACGTCGTCGAACGGGTTGGACTCGTGCTCGGCCAGGCGCTTGAGCGCGGCATGGGTCTGCGCCCAGCGGTAATGGATCAGCCCGGCGCGGTGCGAGCTGCCCTGCATGTCGGTCATCGGCCGCAGGCCGACCGCGCTGTAGCGCTGCTCGGAGATGCCGGCCTTGCGCGCGGACAGGCGCTCCTGCCCGGACAGCTCGTAGCCGATCTCCTCCTCCATGGACTTCAGGTAGCCGCAGTTGTCCAGGTACTGGATCATTGGCAGGTCGAGCGCGTCGATCCACACGCCGGGCTCCGTGCCCTCGTTGCCGTAGTCGTGCCATTCCCAGCCCGGGGTGACCACGAGGTCGCCGCGCTGCATGTTGCAGCGGTCCTGCTCCACGGTCGTGTAGGAACTGCCGCTGAGGAAGAAGCGGATCGCGTTGGCCGTGTGCCGGTGCGGCACGGCGAACTCCTGCGGCAGGATCTGCTGGATGGACACCGACATGGTCGAGGTCACGTACTTCCAGTCGGGCGTGCCGGGGTTGATGAAGCGCAGCATGCGGCGCTCGCCCAGCGCGACGTGCTTGCTCATGTCGAGCAGCCGCTGCACGTCGGCGTTCTTCCAGATGTGCGGCAGCACCAGCTGCTCGCGCGGGCGCACCACCGGACGGCCCGCCGAGCCGGGGATGTCCAGCGACGCGCGGTCCAGGTCCCTGAAGAAGGCGTCCAGCTCGCCGTCGACGGCGCTTGCAGCAGTGCTTGCCATGGAACCCCCCGGTTGTCGTCCGCCGTCGGTGGCGGCCGTGAATGTTTGCGAAACGCAAACAAGCGTACCGTCAAGACCGGGCAGGGTCAATCCGCGGCGGGGGCCTCCGTCGCCTGGCCCCGGGTCCGCCTCAGATGCCCTTCATGAACTTGCCGCAGGCCACCGCGATCTCGGGCTCCAGCGGCGCCCAGTCGGTGAAGGCCACCAGCGGCACGTCCAGGTCTTCCAGCGGCAGCAGGTGCAGCTTGCTGCCCGGGATCAGCGACTGCACCACCTTGCCGCCGGCGGAGTTGTGCGTCTTGTCGTTGCCGGGGATCACCAGCGCGGGCACCTTGATCCCGCGCAGCACCGACTCCTGCACGCCCATCATCGGCGAATGCGGGCCGCGCGTGAACACGCCCAGCCAGTGCGTCATCACGCGGATGTACTCCGCCGGGTCCATGGCCATGAGGCGCTCGCGCGTCTGCGGGTTGGCGGCGATGCGCTCCTGGTACTGCTCGTTGGCGCAGACCGCGGCCATGCCGCCCTCGCGCGCCGCCTTGATGAACTGGCCGTAGTACTGCTCCGGCAGGCGCCCGGCGGCGAACTCGCCGCTGGTCACGCGCATCAGGATCAGGCCGCGCACGACCTCGGGGTGGCGCATGTACACCAGCACCGACAGGCGCGCGCCGGCCGAGGCCCCGCCGATCACCGCGGCCTTCTCGCCCAGCTGGCCGATCAGCGCCACCAGGTCGTCGGCCCAGATTTCCTCCTCGCCGTCCTCACCCGCGATCACCAGGTCGGAGGCGCCGGTATTGCGGCGGTCGTGCAGCAGCACGCGAAAGCCTTCCTGCGCGATCTTCTTCGCCAGGGGCACGAACTCGTCATAGCCGCGCCGGCCGCCGGTGGTGAGCGCGAACAGCGGGCCCTTGTCGCCGAAAACCTCGTAATGGATGCGCACGCCGCGCACGCTTGCAAATGCCATGGTGGATTTCCTTGTTTCGGGTAGTTGGAAACTATACGTCCTGACCGCATCGGGCAGGGCCCGGGCCGGCGCCTCAGCCGCTGTTGCGCAGCCCCGCGGACAGTCCGTTGATGGTCAGGTGGATGCCGCGCTTGGTGCGCTCGTCCACGGTGCCGGCGCGGTAGCGCCGCAGCAGCTCGACCTGCAGGTGGTTGAGCGGGTCGAGGTAGGGAAAACGGTTGCGGATGGCGCGAGCCAGCGCCGGGTTGTCCTGCAGGAAACCGTCGGTGCCGGTGATCGCGCGCAGCCAGCGCACGCTGCGCCCGTACTCGGCCTCGATCTCGCCGAACACGCGCAGGCGCAGCGCCGCGTCCGGCACCAGCTCCGCGTAGCGCGCGGCGATCGCGAGGTCGGTCTTGGCCAGCACCATGTCCATGTTCGAGAGGATGGCGCGGAAGAACGGCCAGCGCCGCAGCATGTCGCGCAGCATCGCCAGGCCCGCCTCCCCGCCCTCGGCGTCCTGCGCCATCCAGCGCTCCGCCGCGGTGCCGAAGCCGAACCAGCCCGGCAGCGCGACGCGGCACTGCGACCAGCTGAACACCCAGGGGATCGCGCGCAGGTCCTCGATGCGGTTGGAGGGCTTGCGCGAGGCCGGCCGGCTGCCGATGTTCAACTGCGCGATCTCGGACAGCGGCGTGGAGGCGCGGAAGTAGTCGGCGAAGCCCGGCGTGTCGTAGACCACGTGGCGGTAGTGCGCATAGGCGTGCGCCGAGAGCTTCTCCATCGCGGCGGTCCACGGCCCGGCGACTTCGTCCGGCTCGCACGCCGCCGCCAGCGCCGACAGCGCCGAGGCCGCGACCAGCGCCTCCAGGTTGCGCCGCGCCTGTGCCGGATCGGTGAACTTGGCGGCGATCACCTCGCCCTGCTCGGTCACGCGCAGGCCCACGTCCATGGTGCCCGGCGGCTGCGCCAGCACCGCCTCGAAGCTCGGCCCGCCGCCGCGGCCGACGCTGCCGCCGCGGCCGTGGAACAGGCGCAACCGGATGCCCTGCTCATGGTGCAGCACGCCCAGCGCGCGCGAGGCGCAGTTCAGTTCCCAGTTCGAGGTGAGGTAGCCGCCGTCCTTGTTGCTGTCGGAATAGCCCAGCATGATTTCCTGCGCCTCGCCGCGCGCGGCGACCAGGGCGCGGTAGACCGGCAGTGCGAAGGCCGCCTGCATCACGTCGGCGGCGGCGCGCAGGTCGGCGATGCTCTCGAACAGCGGCACGATGTCCATCGCCACGCTGGCGGCAACGCCACCTGCGCCCGGGCGCAGCAGCCCCGATTCCTTGAGCAGCAGCGCCACCTCCAGCAGGTCGCTGGTGGACTCGCCCTTGGAGATCACGTAGCGCGGCACCGCCACCGCGCCGAAGCGCGCGTGGATGCGTGCCGCCTCGCGCACCACCGCGAGCTCGCCTTGCGTGAGCTCGGAATACGCGATCCACGGCGACACCACCGGGCGCGCGTGCGACAGTTCCTCGGCCAGCAGCGCGACGCGCGCCGCCTCGTCCAGCGCCAGGTAGTCCGGGCAGATGCCGGCCACGGCCAGCAATTCGGCCACCACCGCCTGGTGCACGTCCGAGTTCTGGCGCAGGTCCAGCGACGCGAGGTGGAAGCCGAATACCGCGACCGCGCGCTGCAGTTCGGCGAGGCGCCCCTCGGCGAGCACGCCGCAGTTGTTGTCGTGCAGCGACGCCGCGATCACCGCCAGCTCGGCGGCGAATTCCTCGGGCCCGGCATAAGCGGGCAGCACCACCTCGGGCCGGCGCTCGGGACGGTAACCGGACAGCGCCTCGGCGGTCGCGGCCAGGCGCGCATAGATGCCGATCAGCGCCTGGCGGTAGGGCTCGTCGCTGCGGAACACGGACGGGTCGCCGGCGCTGGCCGCGAGCGCGAGCAATTCGGGCGACACCGCCACCAGTCGCGTGGACAGCGCGAGCTCGGCGCCCAGCTGGTGCACGCCCTCCAGGTA
>CAIVVS010000114.1 GCA_903909415.1 uncultured Pseudomonadota bacterium
CCGACCCGCTGAACGCGCTCAAGGCGACGAAGGAGCCGCGCTAGCGCGGCGATGCGGCCCGGCTGCCGGCGCCGCCAGATGCCAGCGCCGCGCGCCACGCGGCCAGCTTGCGCGCGGGGGACCAGGCGGCGTTCGCCGGGCTGGTCGAGGGCAGGCGCTGCAGGCGCACGCGCGCGGCAAGGCGCTCCGGCAGCACGATGTGCCGGCGGTGCAGGGCCTCGGCGGGTGCGCCGTTGAAGGCGATCAAGGCGATGCCGCGATGGCGCGCGAGCAGGGTGCCGATGTCGTTGGGCACCACGCTGTCCGGCACGATGGCCGCGTCCAGGCTGCCCGGGCGCTCGCAGGCGGCGAGCACGTCCCAGAGCGCGATGCCGGCCTGCTCCAGGGCCGCGAGGCGCCGCGCGTAGGCCAGCGCGGGATGGGCGCCGGCCAGCTCGCCCATGATGGGCCAGAAGGCGTTGCGCGGATGGTCGTAGTACTGCGCGGCATCCAGCGAGGCGACGCCGGGCATGGTGCCCAGCACCAGGATGCGCGCGCCGGGCGCGGCGACCGGCGCGAAGCTGCGGATGCGGGCGTTCATTGCGACGGCGCGGCGTGCGGCCGCATCACCGTTCCTGCGGCGACACCGTCCCGGCCGCGGGCCGCGCGCTCAGCGCTTCACGAAGCGCAGCGTGAAGCGGTCGCTCTCGCCGATCGCGAGGTACTTCGCCCGGTCGACGTCCTTCAGGCGCAGCGACGGCGGCAGGGTCCACACGCCCTCGGGATGGTCCCGGGTGTCCTTCGGGTTGGCGTTCATCTCGCTGGCCGCGTCGAAGCGGAAGCCCGCCTTCTCGATGATCGCGATCGCCTCGTCCTGGCGCACGTAGCCGGCCTTGAGCTGGGCGTCGCGCGGCAGGTCGGTGCGCGCGCGGTGGTCGACCACGGCCAGCACGCCGCCGGGCTTGAGCGCGGCGTGGAAGGCGCGCATCGCGCCCTCGAACTCGCCGCGCGCCATCCAGTTGTGCAGGTCGCGGAAGGTCATCACCACGTCGGCGCTGCCGGGCGGCGCGATGGCATGCAGTCCGGCGTTGAAGGCGGTCACCTCCACCTTGCCGTACAGCGCGGGCTCGGCCTTTAGCCTTGCCAGCAGGCGCTGGTGGTCGGCCTGGTACTGCGGCGGCGCGGCGGCGTCGCGGTTGGCGGCGATGTAGCGGCCGCGATCGCGCAGGTAGGGCGCGAGGATTTCCATGTAGTAGCCGCCGCTGCCGGGAAGGATCTCCACCACGGTGCTGTCCGGGCGGATGCCGAAGAACGCGAGCGCCTCGGCCGGGTGGCGCCAGGGATCGCGCGCGACGTTGCGCGGCGTGCGGTGCGGCGCGGACAGCAGCGGTACGAAGGGATTGGCGGCCTGTGCGGCAGCGGTGCCACCGGGTGGCGCCATCGCGCAGCCTCCCGCAAGCAGCAGCACGGCAGACGCGGCTAGCGCGCTGAGTGTGGACAGGGCGTGGGGTGTCATGGTTTCTGCTTCTCCGTGGAGGCGGGCGTGGCCGGCGGGGCGCTGGCCGACAGTGACTGCTGCAGGCGTTCCATGCTGGACTGGCTGACCTGCACCAGGCCGCGGCGCGGGCGGTCCAGGTCGATGATCACCGAGAGCACGCCGGTCACCATCACCGCCACCAGCGCGGTGGCGCCGACGTGGCGCCGCCCGCACAGGCCCGCATGCGCGCCGATCAGCCCCATGCTGCCGACCGCGACCGCGAGCAGCATCAGCAGCACCATCACGGGCACGTGGTCCTCGAGCGCGCGCTGGCGCTTCTCGTGCAGGTCGATCACGTCGTTCAGCGCGCCGGTCATCAGGATCAGGGTCGGCGGCGGCGGGGTCTCGGCGGCCAGCGCGGTGGCCACCGACCACATGCCCGCGTGCAGTTGCGCGGCGCGCGCGTTGGCGCGGGCGATGCCCTCTGCCTGGTCGTGTGCCGCGGCGAATTGCAGGCGCACGTCCACGTACTCGCGCAGCAGCCCCGACAGCGCCGCGCGGTGCGGTTCGCGCAGCTGCTGCGCGCGCAGGTACGCCGTGCCGATGGCATTGGCCTCCTCCAGCACCAGCGACTTGCGCGCGTCGAAGCGCTGCACTGCCATCGCGAAGGTGAAGCCCAGCAGCAGCGCGAGCAGCCCGAGCAGCCCGTTCTGCAGCGAGGACAGGTGGTCGCGCGTCGCATCCGCAGTGCCGTCGCCGGATTCGCCGGCGGCGGCGCGCGAGCGCAGGCCGCTGCGGTAGCCGTACTCGGTGGCCGCGGCGATCGCCGCCAGGATGCCCAGGAAAATAATTAACTGGCTGATTTCATTCATCTTTATGGCGGAACGCTCGGCCCTTGCTGCCTTTCGGCGGCTGCCACTGGTTGGCGCGCAGGTTCTGCGAGGCCAGGCGCGCGGTCTCCTCGATGCGCCGCGCGCGTATCACCGGCACCTTGGTGCTGGCGATCCACTCCAGGATGCTGCGCCGGGACGCGCGCGGGAATGCGTTGAAGTTGGCGTCGGCGTTGCGCGCCGACTGCAGCGCGCGCGCCAGGTCCGGCGGCACGATGAGTTCGTCGTTGCCCTCGAGCTTGCTCCAGGAGCCGTCGCGCTTGGAGGTCTCGACCACCGACAGGCCCGCGGGCGTCATGCGCCCGGCCTTGATCATGCGCTCTGCGCGCTTCTTGTCCTGCGGCGCCCAGGGCGTGCCGCGCTTGCGCGGCGCGAACCAGAGCATGGTGCGCGCGTCGTCCAGCTTGCGCGGGTTGCTGTCGCTCCAGCCGAAGCAGATCGCCTCCTCGACGGTCTGCTCGCGGTCCAGCTTCTGCTTGCCGGGCGCGGCCCAGCTCGCGACCCACACGCCCTCGCCGCGACCGCCATGGCGCTGCAGCCAGGCGCGCCAGCCGTCGCGGGTCTCGGGGTGGATGGTGTTGTCGGTCGCTTGTGCCATTCGGGTGCCGTTCGGGGATGCGTTGCTGCGTGTGGCGAGCTCCGCCGGGGCCGGGGCCCGGGCGGAGGAGGCGGGCTTGCCCCGCCCGGGTCCGGGGCGGAATCCGGTGCCGCCTGCGCATCGTAACAGCCGGGGCCGAGGGTCGGCGCGCGGACCCGGCGTTCAGGCCTTGGGTCGCCACTGGTTGGCACGCTGGTTGAGGGCGGCCAGGCGCGCGGTTTCTTCGACCCGACGTGCGCGGGTAGCGGCTAGTTTCGCATTGGCGATCCATTCGAGGATGCCGCGCCGGGCGGATTTAGGGAAGGCTGCGAAGTGCGCCGCCGCGCCGCGGTGGCGCCGCAGTGCGTCTGCAAGGTCCGGCGGCACGACGAGGTCCTCGACGTCGTCGAGCTTGCTCCACGAGCCGTCGCGTTTCGCCGCCTCGACGACGGCGCTGCCCGGGGCGCTCATCCGGCCCAGTTCGACCAGGCGCGCGATGCGCAGCTTGTTGGGGCGCGACCAGCCGCTGCCGGGCTTGCGCGGCGCGAACCAGAGCATGGTGCGCGCCGCATCCAGGGCGCGCGGCTTGCTGTCTATCCAGCCGAAGCAAAGCGCCTCCTCGACCGCGTCCTCGTAGGTGATGCGGGGCTTGCCCGACGCCTTCCTGAGCGTCACCAGCCAGATGCCCCGCCCCCGGCCGTGGTTGCGGGCCAGCCACGCCCGCCATGCGGCTCGGGTGGCGGGCTGGACCGCGTCCTGCGGCAGGGGCGGGACGTTCCCGGCCATCACAGTACCCTGTATCGGCTCTGCACCATGCCGTCCGCCCAGGCGCGCGTTTCCAGGTGCGTCAGTGCGACATCCGCCCCGAGCGGGCCGAACAGGGGGATGCCGGTGCCGAGCAGCACCGGCACGCGGGTGAGGGTGATCTCGTCCAGCAGGCCGGCCGCGAGGAAGGCCTGCACCACCTGCCCGCCGTCCACGTAGGCATGGCGCAACCCGTCGGCGCGCAGCGCATCCAGGAGCGCGGTCGCGGGTCCGGGATGGAATGCGATGTCGTGCGCATCCAGCCCGGCCGGCGCGGCACGCGGGCTGCGCGACAGCACCCGCACCCGCTTGCCCGCGTACGGCCAGGGCGTGAAGCCGGCGACGGTGTCGAAGGTCCTGCGGCCCATCACCAGCACGTCCACCGAGTCCATGAAGGCGGCATAGCCGTAGTCCTCCGCCTCGTCGGCCCCACCCGGCTGCGGCAGCCAGTCCAGCGCGCCGTCGGCGCGGGCGATGTAGCCGTCCAGGCTGGTCGCCAGGTAGGCGCTGCATTTCATGCCGGGGGCTTCAGTCGTGGCCCTCGCCGAGCACGCGCTCGATACGCTTGTCGGGGACCAGCCACATGAGCGCCACCCCGACGTAGATCGCGCCGGCCAGCGCCGGCGCCACGAAGGCGGCCCCGATCGCGACCACGTAGGCCACCGGCGAGGCCTTGCCCTTGAAGTCGCGGCCCACGGCGCGCGCGATCAGGGACTCGTTGCCGTGGCAGGCGATCAGCGTGCGCTGCAGGATGTAGTAGGCGATGGCGCAGGCCAGCAGGTCGACGCCGTAGAGCGCGACCGGGAGGGTGGCGAAGTGGTTCTCGCCCATCCATGCGGTGGTGAAGGGCACGAGCGACAGCCAGAACAGCAGGTGCAGGTTGGCCCACAGTGCCGCGCCGCTCACGTGGCGCGCGGCGTGCAGCATGTGGTGGTGGTTGTTCCAGTAGATGCCGACGTAGACGAAGCTGAGCACATAGCTGAGGAACACCGGCAGCAGCGGCGCGATCGCGGCCAGGTCGGCGCCGTGCGGCACCTTCAGCTCCAGCACCATGATGGTGATGATGATGGCGATCACGCCGTCGCTGAAGGCTTCGAGCCGGGTCTTGCCGATGTGGGCACCGCTCATGCGGGTGGTCCTTTCCTGTGGGGCCGTCGTCAGACGGCGTTGCGTGGATGGAGAATCATCCGCGTGCAGCGGAACAGCGCGTTGGTGCGGCCCGTTTCCCGGTGGCTGACCACCGCGTCCCAGACCTGCGTGGTGCGGCCCGTGTGGTTGGACTTGCGCTCGACCGTGGTGCAGTTGTCCGTGCCCTCGGGCAGGCTGGCCACGCAGCCGTAGCCGGCGGCGGTGTCGGCCAGGGTCACCACGGTGCCGGCGTGCAGGTGGCCCGTGGCGCGGGCAGTTCCGCGCGCCAGGCAGAGTGCGCGGGCAGGTCCGCGCGCAGCGGCAGGTGCGCATGCAGCTCGCCCCGCCCGGCGCGCGTGATCACGATGCCCGGGTGCCCGGGCAGGTGGCCCGCGCCGAAACGGGTGAATTCCTCGGGTGTCTTCAGGGCGCGCCCTCCGCGGCAGGCGGAAACTCGGGTTGCCGCTCGAAGCGCGCGAGCAGGGCCTGGGCCGGCATGCCGCGCACCCGGATCACCACCGGGCTGCCGCGCAGGCGCAGCACCGCGTGCCAGCGCAGCCAGAAGGTCTCGCCGCGCGCGGACTCGACATCCGACCAGGGAATGAACAGGGCCGGGCTGAACATGCGCAGCGGCAGGGCCACTTCCAGCCCCAGGCCGTCCTCGGCCAGCGCCAGCGTCAGCGTGCGCCGGTAGCCCATGGGAAACCAGTCCTGGGTGCCGATGGAGCCCGAACTGAAGCCGAAGCGCGAGCCGCGCAGCGGGCCGGTGGCGCGCCAGCGGCGCGCGAGGCCGCGCCAGCCCGACAACCACGCGACGCTGCCCGCGGCTAGCAGCCACAGCAGCGCGAACGCCGGGACGAACCAGAGCGGGTTGAAGGGGGCGGCTGTGTCCATGGGTCCGGTCTCGGGTCCGACTTCAGTCCGGAACCGCGCCGCGCGCCTGCCACCAGGCATAGCCCCACCAGCCCAGCGCCACCGCACACGCGATCCAGAGCAGCACGAACAGCAGCGCCGCGACGAGGCTGCGCGGCTTCGCGCGCAGGGCTGCAGCGCGCGCGCGGGCGGCTTCCAGCACCGGTGCCGGCAGCAGGCGCAGCACCAGCAGGATGCCCAGCGGCACGATCACCAGGTCGTCCAGGTAGCCCAGCACCGGGATGAAGTCCGGGATCAGGTCGATCGGGCTGAATGCGTAGGCGGCGACCGCGAAGGCGAGCAGCTTGACCGCCAGCGGCGTGCGCGCGTCGCGCGCGCCGAACCAGACGACGATCGCGTCGCGCTTGATGCGCCGGGCGGCCTCGCGCGCTTTTCCCAGCAATGTGGTCCGGACCAGTGACATGGCGACGCAGTGTGAACGAGGCGCCGGGACGGGGCAAGTGCGGGGACGGGGCAGGTGCGGCGCCCGGGGATGAATCCCGGCGTGCCTGTAAAATGGCGGGGTGAAAAACATCGTCATCCTCATCTCCGGGCGCGGCAGCAACATGCGCGCCATCGTGGACGCCGCCATCCCGGGCACGCGCATCGCCGCGGTGATCAGCAACCGGCCCGATGCCGGGGGCCTGGCCTTCGCGCGCGAGCGCGGCATCGCCACAGCCGTGGTGGACCACAAGGCCTACGGCTCACGCGAGATGTTCGACGCCGCGCTCTCCGAGCGGATCGACGAACTGGGCGGCAGCGCCGGCCACGGCGGCCCCGACCTGGTGGTGCTGGGGGGATTCATGCGGGTGCTCACCGCCGGCTTCGTGCGCCAGTACGAGGGCCGCATGCTGAACATCCATCCCTCGCTGCTGCCGTCGTTTCCCGGCCTGCACACCCACCGCCAGGCGCTGGACGCGGGCGTGAAGGTGCACGGCTGCACGGTGCACTTCGTCACGCCGGAACTGGACCACGGGCCGGTGGTGATACAGGCCGCCGTGCCGGTGCTGCCCGGCGACGATGCGGCGACGCTGGAGGCGCGCGTACTGGCGCAGGAACACCGCATCTACCCGCGCGCGGTGCGCTGGTTCGCCGAGGATGCGCTGGTCATCGAACAGGGCAGGGTGCGCGTTGGGGATGTTCCCGCCGGGGTGCCGGCCGAACAATGGTTGTTCGCCCAGTGACATTGCCCGCAGTGATCGCACGGTCCGCAGCGCTGCTCGCATTGCTGCTTGCAGGCGTGCTGCCGGGCCACGCCGCGCCGCCGGCGCGCGTGGAGATCACCTACGAACTCACCGCCAAGGGCATGACCATCGCCGAGCTGAAGGAAACGCTGGAGCACGACGGCAAGCGCTACACCATCCGCTCCGAGCTGCGCGGCAAGGGCCTGTTCGCGCTCAGCGCGCGCGGCAACCGCAACCGGACCAGCAGCGGCAGCATTGCCCCCGAGGGCCTGAAGCCCGCCGAGTTCCGCGACCAGTTCGGCGACCGTACCCAGGGCGCGAGCTTCGACTGGGCCAGGCGGATGGTGTTGCTGGACGAGAACGGCGCAAAGAAGAGCGAACCAATGAACGGGCCCGCGTATGATCGGCTCAGCTTCCATTACACGTTCGCCTTCTCGGCGCCCAGGGCCGACGTTAGCGCCACCATCAGCGACGGCCGCGCGAACTACCTCTACGTCTACAAGCTCGCCGGCCGCGAGACCATCAAGACGCCGATCGGCGACATCGAGGCACTCAAGCTGGTCAAGCAGAAGGACCCCGGCGATGACCGTGGGTCGGAGCTGTGGCTGGACATCAAGCGCGGCTACCTGCCGGTACGCGCCTTGGCGATCGAGAAGGACGGCAGCCAGATCGACCAGGTCGTCACCCGCATAGATGAAAAAATCAAATAAATCAGCCAGTTATGTGAAGAAATCGGGTTCTTCCCCGCGACCATCCCGCGCCGACCGTGACGCCGCGCGGGCGCGCGCACCCGATGCCCGGCAGGAAACCGTTCACGACCTGGCGGGCGAGGTGCCGCCGGACCGCCGTCCGATTCCCGAGGCGCTGCGCGCGCAGCCTGTGGTCGACAAGCGCGCGGTCGGCAAGCGTGCCGCTGAGCAGCATGAGGACGAGGTGCGCGAGCCGCGCAAGGCCCCGGCACGCGTGGACCGTCCCGCGCCGGATCGCACCGAGCGCGTGCTTCCCGCCGGCAGTCCCGCCGCGAACGAAGGTCGACGCGGCAGCGGCGCGCCGGCCTGGGGCAAGCCGCCGGCCCGGGGCAAGCCGCCGGCTAAGGTCCGTGCCGAGCCGCGCAATGACCCGCGTGCCGAACCGCGCGACGACGATGCGCGAGCGCCCCATGGTGATCGCGGTGACAGGGGTGATCGCGGCAAGCCGCGACGCGGCGACGAACGAGGCCGCCCCAAGGTAGCATACGACCGCGACAAGCCGCGCACCGGGTTGCGCCCGCCGCGCGCCGCGCTGCCCGCGGATGAACAGGCCGCGCTCGACGCCCAGAATGGCGCGGCCGGTCCGCGCATGCACCGCGCGGTGATCGACCTCGCCGCCGCGGCGCTCACCGAGGTGCTGACCTTCCGCCAGGCCTCGGACCGCGTGCTGTCGCAGTTCTTCCGCCAGAACCCGAAGATGGGCCAGCATGACCGCGCGCTGGTGGCCGAGACCGTGTACGCGGCGCTGCGCCGCAGCCGCCTGCTGCAGGCGGCCGCGCCCGGCGCGGAGGGACGCCGCCTGGTGCTGGCGACCCTGGTTGCGCTGCGCGGCGTGAACCTGCGCGAACTGGAGCCCCTGCTGACGCGGCGCGAGGTCGAGTGGCTGGCCGAGGTCAAGCGCCTGGCGCACGAGCCGCAGGAATTCGGCGTCGAGTGCGACCTGCCCGACTGGCTGGTCGAGAAGCTGCTCGAGCGCCATTCGAAGGAAGACGTGCTCGCGCTGGCGCGCGCGCTGCAGCAGCCCGCGCCGCTGGACCTGCGCGTGAACCTCGCGCGCACCACGCGCGACGCGGCGCAGGCGATGCTCGCCGCCGCCGGCATCGAGGCCGAGCCGGGCAAGTACTCGCCGGCGGCGCTGCGCGCGCGCGGCAAGCCGGCGATCCAGCGCGCCGCGCCCTTCGTGCAGGGACTGGTCGAGGTGCAGGACGAGGGCAGCCAGCTGCTGGCCTGGCTGGTCGCGCCGCAGCGCGGCGAGATGGTGGTGGACTTCTGCGCCGGGGCCGGCGGCAAGACGCTGGCGCTGGGCATGCTGATGCGCTCCACGGGAAGGCTGTACGCCTTCGACGTGTCGGACTCGCGCCTGGCCAGCCTGAAGCCGCGGCTGGCGCGCTCGGGCCTGTCCAACGTGCACCCGCAGCGCATCGCCGACGAGCGCGACCCGCGCCTGTCGCGACTGGGCGGCAAGATCGACCGCGTGCTGGTGGATGCGCCTTGCACCGGCCTGGGCACGCTGCGGCGCAATCCCGACCTCAAGTTCCGCCAGACCGCCGAGGGCGTGGCCGGCATGGCCGCGCGCCAGTCGGCGATCCTGGAGCGCGCGGCACGCCTGGTGAAGCCGGGCGGCCGGCTGGTGTACGCCACCTGCAGCCTGCTGGCCGAGGAGAACGAAGCGGTGGTCGAGGCCTTCCTCGCGGCGCAGCCGATGTATGCGCTGGTGCCCGCCGCCGACGTGCTGGCGCGCGCCGGGATCCCCTGGATCGCGGGCTCGCCCGCCGACACCGGCCGCTACCTGCAGCTCATGCCGCAGGTGCACGGCACCGACGGCTTCTTCGCCGCGGTACTGGAGCGGGCAAAGTGATTGCGCCGCGGCGCGCGCGCGGTTTGCGCGCCGCGCCTGCTTCCGGCGCGCGGGGCCTGCAGGTGCTGGCAGTGCTGCTGGCCTTGTGCTCCACCGCGGCGGCGCAGGGCTGGACCGCGTCCGGCCCGCCGCGCGACGCGCCGTCGCCGATGCGTGCCGCGGGCACCGTGCAGGTGGCCTTCCCGCCCTGGGACAACGCCGAGAAGATGATCATCGCGGCGATCGACGCGGCGCGCTCGCAGGTGCTGGTGCAGGCGTACAGTTTTACGAGCCGGCCGATCGCCCGGGCGCTCATCGCCGCGCACCGGCGCGGCGTGGACGTGCGCGTGACCGCGGACCGCGAGCAGACCTTTTCGGGCGACAATTCGCGCATCCCCGAGCTCGCCGCCGCGGGCATGCGGGTGATGCTGGAGGTGCGCTACCTGGGCGCGCACAACAAGGTGATGGTGATCGATGCGGCCGGCGCGCTGCCTGCGGTGGTCACCGGAAGCTACAACTGGACCTATGCCGCGCAGAACCGCAACGCCGAGAACGTGATGATCATCCGCTCCCACCCCGAACTGGCCGCCGCGTACGCGGACAACTGGCAGCGCCATGCAGCCGATGCGCTTCCTTACTCGGGCGCCACGCCGTGAACGGCCGCCAGATCGAGAGCCTGCTGCTGGACTTCTGGGCCGACCTGCGCGACCCGTCCATCATGTGGCAGGTCGGCACGCTGGCGCTGTGCCTGCTCGCTGCCTTCCTTGTTAGCCGCGCGGTGCGGCTCCGGGGCATCGAGGCCTCGGGCCTGTGGGGCCTGGGCGTGGGCGGGGCCAAGCGCCTGCTGTTCCCGGTCGTGGCGCTGCTGCTGGTGCTGGCGGCGCGGCCCATCCTCGCGCACTGGCAGCACGTGAACCTGCTGCGCCTGGCGGTGCCGCTGCTCGGCTCGATGGCGCTGATCCGCCTGTCCGTCTACATGCTGCGCCAGGCCTTGCCGAGCGGCAGCGCGCTCGCCGCTTTCGAGCGCAGCGTGTCGGTACTGGCCTGGAGCGTGGTCGCGCTGCACATCAGCGGCCTGCTGCCGGAGGTGGTCGACTTCCTCGAGGGCGTGGCCTTTCGTATCGGCCGCCAGAAGGTGTCGCTCTGGATGGTGCTGCAGGGCCTGTTCTGGGCGGGGGTGACCGTGCTGGTCGCGCTCTGGGCCTCGAGCGCCATCGAGGCGCGGCTGATGCGCTCGGAGTCGCTGCACACCAGCCTGCGGGTGGTGCTGGCACGGCTGACGCGCTCGCTGTTCCTACTCGCGGCCATCCTGCTGGTGCTGCCGCTGGTGGGCATCGACCTCACGGTGCTGTCGGTGTTCGGCGGCGCGCTGGGCGTGGGACTGGGCTTCGGCCTGCAGAAGATCGCCAGCAACTACGTGTCGGGATTCATCATCCTGCTGGACCGCTCGATACGGCTGGGCGACATGATCACCGCCGACAACTTCACCGGCGTGGTCAAGGCGATCACCACGCGCTATGTGGTGGTCAAGGCGCTGGACGGGCGCGAAGCCATCATCCCCAACGAGACCCTGATCACGCAGACGGTCATCAACCAGACCCACTCCGACAGCATGGTGCGCCTGGCGCTGGCGGTGCAGGTGGACTACGACACCGACCTCGACGCGGCGATCAGGCTGATGGAGTCGGTGGCGCGCGCCCATCCCCGTGTACTGGCAGAACCCGCGTGCAGCGCCTGCCTGGTGCGCTTCGCCGACAGCGGCATCGACCTGGAACTGGGCTTCTGGATCCGCGATCCCGACAGCGGTTCGGCCAACGTGAAGTCCGACCTGGGACGGGCCCTCCTGACCGCCTTCCGCGCGGCGGGCATCCATATCCCTTACCCGCGCAGGGTGGTCGAAATCCGGTCTCCGGAAGGGATTGCGGATACCGGTCTAACCCGATGAATCCAATAGGGTATTCCGCTCCCAAATAATCCTTGGGCGGGTGCCCGGCATGCCGTAGAATTCTGTCACTTTCCTGTCCAGAGGACCTGAATCCATGCTGTTTTCCGGGTTGTATGACCTGCCTTGGTGGGGTCTGGTGCTGGTGGCGCTGGGGCTGACCCACATCACCATTGCTGCCGTGACCATTTTCCTGCACCGCTGCCAGGCGCACCGTGCACTGGAACTGCATGCGATCCCCAGCCATTTCTTCCGGTTCTGGCTCTGGCTGACCACCGGCATGGTGACCAAGGAGTGGGCGGCGATCCACCGCAAGCACCACGCCAAGTGCGAGACCGCGGACGACCC
>CAIVVS010000115.1 GCA_903909415.1 uncultured Pseudomonadota bacterium
CCGGTGTCCTGCGCCAGGCGCGCCATGATGGGGTTGAGCACCAGCGGTGCGACGACCAGCTCGGGGCCGGCGATGAGTTGGCGCAGGGTGGTCATGGGGTTTCCGTCAGGGTTTTGGGAATCGCGCGGGCGCAGCGCGGTACGCCAGCCGTTTCGCGGCTCAGTCCGCCGATATGCCGCGGCTCTTTATCAGCGCGGCCCAGCGGGTCATCTCGCGGCGCATGTGCTCGGAGAACTGCTTTGCGTCGCCCTTGAACGGTTCCATGCCCTGCACCGCCAGCTGGGACGTCACCTCGCTGGCATCGAGCGCGCCGTTCACCGCGAAGGCCAGCCTGCGGATCACCGGCTCCGGGGTCCCGGCGGGCGCGACCACGCCGAACCAGATGCGCGTGTCGTAGTCCTTCACGCCGCGCTCGGCGATGGTGGGCAGGTCGGGCGCCAGGCGCGAGCGCTCCACGCCGGTGGTGGCCAGCGCGCGCAGCTTGCCGTCCTTGATGTAGGGCAGCACCGTGGACGCCGGCGCGAACATCACCGGCACCGCGCCCGACAGCAGGTCGGTCACCGCCTGCGAGCTGCCCTTGTAGGGCACATGGGTCATGCGCGAGCCGACCGTGTAGCCGAACAGCTCGCCCGCCAGGTGCGACATGGTGCCGTTGCCGGAGGAGGCGAAGAACACCTTGCCGGGGCTCTTCTTCACCAGTTCCACCAGCTGCGGCACGTCGGACACGCCCAGCACCGGGTTGACCACCAGTATGCTGGGCACCGTGACGGCCAGCGCCACCGGCGAGAAGTCGCGGAAGAAGTCGAACGGCACGCTCTTCTGCAGGCTGGGCGTCACCGCATTGGAGTTGCCCGCCATGAACAGCGTGTAGCCGTCGGCCGGCGACTTGGCCACTGCGACGGCGGCAATGCTGGTGCTCGCGCCCGGCCGGTTGTCCACCACCACCTGCTGTCCGAGCAGCTCGGACATCTTGTTGGCGACGATGCGCGAGGCGATGTCGGTGGCGCTGCCCGCCGGGAAGCCGATCACCAGCCGCACCGGCTTGTCGGGGAAGGCGGATTGCGCGACGGCGCCGGCCGGCGTGAGCAGGGCGAGCAGGGTCAGGGCAAGCGCGAGGCAAGGGCGGATGGTCACGGGGAGTACCTGTCGGATCGAAGCCGGCGATTATGCAGCACGCGTGGTGCCGTTCCGGGCGGCCGTGGCCGCCGGGATGCAATGCAGCATGGCCGGCCCGGCATGCCGTTAGAATCCCCATCTTGCCTGCGGGCTCATCTGAACAGGGAGGGTGGCATGGACCACAGGCTGATCCGCCGGGCGCCCGGATGGCGCATGCGCGCTGCCGCCTGCCTGGCCGTGCTCGCGATGGGCTGCCTTCCCGGGCTTGCGCCGGTCGCCGGCGCCGCGGAGCGCGTGATCCACCAGGCCACGTCGAAGTTCAACGAGACCGTGCTGGTGAGCGAGGACGACGAGGGCCTGCGCATGCTGCGCTTCGAGCCCGACGGCGCGCGCCAGAGCGTGGTCAAGCCGGGGGACCCGGACCATCTCGAAGTGCCGTACGCGCGCGCCTTCCCCGCCGTGCTGGCCTGGGTGCCGCATCCGCGCAATGTGCTGGTCGTCGGCCTGGGCGGCGGCACCGTGCCCGCGTTCCTTCGCAAGCGCGTGCCGGAGGCCGACATCGACGTGGTCGAACTCGACCCCGCGGTGCTGGCGGTGGCCAAGTCGCATTTCGGGTTCCGCGAGGACGAGCACCTGCATGCCCACCTGGGCGACGGCCGCCGCTTCATCGAGCGCGCGGGAAAGGCCTACGACCTGATCCTGCTCGATGCCTACGGCGCGAACCAGGTGCCTTACTCGCTGGCGACGCGTGAGTTCCTGCGCTTGGTGAAACGCGCGCTCGCGCCGCGCGGCGTGGTGGTGGGCAACGTCTGGGGGCGTGAGTACAACCCGCTGTACGACGGCATGGTGCGCACCTACCTATCGGTGTACCCCTCGGTGTCGCTGCTCGACCTCGATGGCGCGGCCAACAAGCTGGTGATTGCCTCGCCGTCGCTGGGCATGCCGGACCGCGACGAGGTGGTGCTGCGCGCCGGCGAGATCACCCGCAGGCTGTCGCTGCGCGTGGACCTGGTACCCATGGTCCGCGCCGGGCTGCGCGCGCCCGACGCGAGCGAGCGGGCCGGACGCCTGCTCACCGACGGACGGCGCCGCAAGTAGGGCGGTCCGGGCGGCTGCGGGCGCGTGTCCCGCGGCAGGCGCTCAGCGCCCGGCGGGGGTGTCGATCAGCGACACATGGGCCGCCACGATGCGCCAGCCCTCGGGCATGCGCACCCAGGTCTGGCTCTGGCGCCCGGTCTTGCCCGGCACGGTCTCGCGGAAGAACTCGGTGTTGGCGGTGGCGAAGTCGCGCCCGAAGGTGGTGATGCGCACGTTCCTCGTGTTGCGCATCAGCCCCGCGGGCGAGCGCGCCGCGCGGAAGCCCTTGATCTCCTCGTAGGACAGCAGGATCTCGCCCATGCCGTAGCGCAGGGTCAGCGGGTTGTTCCAGAACAGCTCGTTCAGCACCTCGGTGTCGTTGGTGACCAGCGCCTGTTCGTAGCGCGCGAAGGCGGCGCTGACTTCGGCATGGACGTCGGGGAGGTTCAGTTCCTGCATCGCGTGTTCCTCGTGCTCAAGGGGTGGGGTTCAGGCGGCCACGGGCGAAGATACCACCCCGTCCCGCTCCAGTTGCGCCGCCACCCGCAGCGCCAGGTCCTCGCGCCAGGGCGCGGCGATCACCTGTACGCCCATGGGCAGGCCCCGGCCCGGCTCCCCCGGCCACACCGGCACCGTGACCACAGGCAGGCCGACGAAGGAGATCGGCTGCGTCTGCAGTCCGATCGCGGGGCGCGTGGGCATGCGCACGCCGCCGACCTCGGTCATGTCCTCGCCGAAGGCCGGCGCCGCGAAGGGCGTGGCGGGCGTGAGCAGGATGTCGTGGTCGCGCAGCAGCTCCAGCACGCGGGCGCGGAACCAGGCGCGCAGGCGCTGCGCCTGCACCGCCCACACCGCAGGCAGCAGCGCACCGGCGAGGAAGCGCTCGCGCTGTATCGGGTCGAACTCGGCCGAGCGCGTGCGCAGGTGCTGCAGGTGCAGGGCCGCGCCCTCGGCGCCGGTGATCACGAAGGCGGCGGCGCGGGCGCGCTCGACTTCGGGCAGCTCGACGCTGCGCGTGGCGCCCAGCGCGCGCGCCACCGTGTCGCGTGCGGCGCGCGCCTGGTCGTTGGCGACGCGCTCGAAGTAGCCGCCCAGCACGGCGACGCGCAGGCCGCGCGCTCCTTCATCGAGCGAGGGGACGGTGGGCTCCGGCGCGCGCCGCGCCTGCACCGGGTCGTCCGGGTCCGCGTCCTGCAGCGCGTCGTAGCAGGCAGCGAGGTCGGCGACGCTGCGCGCGAACGGGCCCACATGGTCGAAGCTGGCGACGAAGGGGAAGGCGCCGCGGCGCGACAGCCGGCCGTAGGTCGGCTTGATGCCGTAGATGCCGCACAGCGACGCCGGCACGCGGATCGAGCCATTGGTGTCGGTGCCCAGCGCCAGCGGCGCCAGGCCCGCCGCCACTGCCGCCGCCGAGCCGCCCGAGGAGCCGCCGGCGATGCGATTGGTGTCGCGCGGGTTGCGCGTCACGCCGTAGTGCGTGTTCTCGGTCGTGAAGCCGTAGGCGTACTCGTCCATGTTGGTCGCGCCCACCAGCACCGCGCCGGCGGCGTGCAGTCGCTCGACCAGCGCCGCATCGCGTGTCGCCGGCGGCTGCGTCGCCTGTATGCGGGAGCCCGCCAAAGTGGTCAGGTGGCTGATATCGAACAGGTTTTTCGCGGCATACGGGACACCGGCCAGCGCCGGCAGGGTCTCGCCGCGGGCGCGCTTTGCATCCACGGCTGCTGCTTCGGCGAGCGCGCGTTCGGCGGTGACGGCGGTGAAGCAGTTGAGCAGTCCGTTGCGTGCGGCGATCGCATCCAGCGCGGCGCGCGCCACCTCGACGGCCGAGACCTCGCCCGAGCGAATCGCGGCGGCAATGGCGAGCGCGCCGCCGCTCGCGAGTTGCGCCGCGATGGCGTCAGCTTGCATCGTGGCTCGCCGGGTGCGAGGCGTCGGCCGAATAGGCCGGCGCGACTTCCTCGGTCATCGGCAGCTCCATCGCCATCACCTGTTGCGCGGCCTTGTGCAGCAGGCCGAAGTAGGTGAGCACGCCGGGGCGGATGCCCGCCGGCAGGCTGATGCCGGTCGCGGCGGCGGCGGCGTCCACGTAGGACTCGAGTTCGTCAGGTGTCATGGGTTCCGTTGCAAGGCATCATGCGATGCGCGTGGGCAGTGCTTCGTTCAAGGGATGGTGGCAGGCCGTTTCGCGACCGGCAAGCAGCTCGCGCAGCAGCGGCATCTGCGTGTGCGGCGGCTCATGCCTTGAGGCTGGCGAGGTACGCGCGCCAGCCGCCGAACGAAGTGATGTCGCGCGCGCCGGCCAGCGCATGCGGCTCGCAGCTGAAGCCCTTGACCGTGCTGCCGTCCTCCAGCGTGACGTTGGCGATGGACATGGGCGCGGGCACTTCCGCGACGAAGGAGCCGAAGGCCTCCGTGCTGAGCGCCCAGACTTCCAGTTCGATCGCGCTGCCGGACTCGCCCGCGCCGGCGCGCGTCATCCCGGGCTTGGGCGGGGTGGTGTTGGCCAGCGCATGCAGGCGGTAGCCGGCGTCCGAGCGGCAGGTACGCAGCAGGCGGGCCTTGCGTGACGTGAGTTGGTGGTTCAGCGGCTGGCCGGAAAGGTGCGCGCCCACCACGGCCAGCGCGACTTCGCCCGCGCCCGCTGGCATCGTGGCATTGGTGGCGTGCGGCACCGGGATCCCGGTCTTGCCCAGCTTCAGTCCAGCCACGGCATGCAGGCGCGCGCCGAAGGCGGCCAGCCTGCGGTCGGAGAAGGCCGGCCCGATCAGGGTCACGCCGAAGGGCAGGCCATCGTCGCGAAAGCCCGACGGCACGGCGAGGGCCGCGAGGTCCAGCAGGTTGACGAAGTTGGTGTAGGTGCCGAGGTGGGAGTTGTACTGGATGGGCTCGCGCTCCAGCGCCTCGATGGAATAGATGGTGGGTGCGGTCGGCACCAGCAGGAAATCCACGCCGGCCATGACAGGGTCGAAGCCGGCCTTGATCTCGGCCATGCGGTACTGCGCGCGGAAGGCGTCCGCGGCGGTCTTGCCGCGCGCCACGTCCAACACCGCGCGCGTCACCGGATGCAGGCGTTCAGGCCGGCCCGGCAGGAAGGCCTCGATTGCGACCGCGCGCTCGGCCACCCAGGGACCGGCGTAGAGCAGCTCCGCGGCCTCAAGCAGCGGCGCAATGTCGATCGCCACCGGCTCGCCGCCCAGTTTCACCAGCCGCTCGCAGGCGACATCGAACAGGCGCTGGTATTCGGTGTCGCCGAAGAAGGCCAGCTGTTCGCGGCGCGGCACCCCGAAGCGGAACGTCGCGGGCGCGGCGCATTCGGGCGAGCGTCCCGGGCGACCGAACGCGTCATCGGCCGAGCCTTCGATCACCGACAGCACCGCGACCGCGTCGGCCACGTCCAGCGCGAACACGGAGATGGTGTCCAGCGAGCGGCAGGCCGGCACCACGCCGCGCGCGCTGACGCTGCCGCGCGTGGGCTTGAGCCCGACCAGGTTGTTGAATCCGGCCGGCACCCGGCCCGAACCTGCCGTGTCCGTGCCGAGCGAGAAGCTCACCATGCCTTCGGCCACCGAGACCGCCGAGCCACTGGAGGAGCCGCCCGAGACGAAGCGCGGGTCGAATGCGTTGCGCACCGCGCCCCAGGGCGAGCGCGTGCCGACCAGGCCGGTGGCGAACTGGTCGAGGTTCGTCTTGCCGATGAGGATGGCGCCGGCGTCCAGCAGGCGCCGGACGGCGGTGGACGTGATGGCGGGCTGGTATTCGGCTTCGCGGCAGGCGGCGGTGGTCGGCAGGCCGGCGACATCAATGTTGTCCTTGACCGCGAACGGGATGCCGTAAAGCGGCAGCGCGCGCGTCCTCGGGTCGGCTTCCAGCGCGCGCGCGCGCGCCAGCGCCTGTTCTTCCGGCACCAGCGTGATCCATACCGGGTTGCCGGCGCAGGTTGCGATGCGTGCGTAGGCCTGCTTCACCACCGCCGTCGGCGAGGCGCCGGCCGCATAGGCGCGCGCCAGCGAGGCGATGTCCATCGAGTTCGGGAATCCGGTATCGGCCACGGTGCGGTGTGCAATCTGGGATGCAAGTTGGCATGCAACGTGCACGCAATCCCTGTGCCACCGGCACCGGCCGATTGAAGTTCCTTTCATAAACAGGCGCATGGATCTGGCGTGGCGGGATGCCGCGCGCAAGCGGCCGGGATGCGGGCAGCACCCGTGCGGTGCGCGTGGCACCCGTGCGGTGCGAATCGCGCGTTGCAAATCTGAAGATGAGTGAGGACCAGGACCATGCGAGTGCGGATCCAGAAGGCGCGCGCGGGGGCAACGCCGGGCGTCGAGGTCGAAGGCGATGAAAGCCGCGCGGATGCGGTGTATCGCCGCATCAAGGAAGACCTGTTCGAGTTCCGGCTCGCGCCGGGCCAGCGCTTCTCGGAAAACGAGCTCTCGGCGCAACTCGGCGTGTCGCGCACGCCGGTGCGCGAGGCGCTGTACCGGCTGGGCCAGGAAGGCCTGATCGAGGTCAGCCCGCGCAGCGGCTGGACGGTGCGCGGTTTCGACTTCCGCTACTTCGAGGACCTGTACGACCTGCGCGTGGTGCTGGAGACCACGGCGGTGCGGCGGCTGTGCGAGCGCGTGCCCATGCCGGACCTGGACGAGCTGCGCGCGGTGTGGCTGGTGCCGGCGGACGAACGCATCCAGGACGGACGGCGCGTGTCCCTGCTGGACGAGCGCTTCCACGTCGCGCTGGTGGAAGCCGGCGGCAACGCGGAGATGGCGCGCGTGCACCGCGACGTGACCGAGCGCATCCGCATCATGCGGCGCCTCGACTTCACGCAGGACGAACGGGTGCGCAACACCTACGCCGAGCATGCGCAGATCCTGCGCGCCATCCTCCGGCGCCGCGCCGACCAGGCCATCCTGCTGCTAAGCGCGCATGTCGAGACCAGCAAGTCCGAGGTACGCAAGATCACGCTGCACAAGCTGCAGACCAGCCTGCCGGCCGCGATGGCTTGAGCAGGGCCTGAGCGCGGGCCCGGGCCGGGGGACGCATTAAACTGCGCCATGGCCAAGCAAGCAGCGGACCGTGACCCGGCCGCCGCCCCTTCCCGGAAGAAAGCCGCAGGCGGACAGCGAGCCGCGCCGCGTGAGTCTCCACGCACGCTGCCCGGCGTGGCGCCCGCGCTGGTGTCCAAGCTCGCCGGCATCGGCCTGACGCGCGGCTTCGATTTCGTCCTGCACCTGCCGCTGCGCTACGAGGACGAGACCCGCGTGACCGCGATCGCCGACCTGCTGCCCGGCGTGCCGGCGCAGGTCGAGGGCGTGGTGCAGGACGTGAAGGTGACGTTCCGGCCGCGACGCCAGCTGGTATGCCGCATCACCGATGCCAGCGGCGAGCTGTTCCTGCGCTTCATGAACTTCTATCCCAGCCACCAGGCGACGCTGGCCGAAGGCACGCGCATCCGCGCCTTCGGCGAGCTGCGCGCCGCCACCATGCGCGGCATGCCGGCGGAGATGATCCATCCGCGCTTTCGCGCCCTGCGCGGCAACGCGGACGAACCCGCGCCCCTGCCCGAGGCGCTGACCCCGGTCTACCCGACCACTGCGGGCGTGTCGCAGGCGGCGCTGCGGCGCGCGATCGAGGCGGCGCTGGTGCGCGAGTCGCTGGAAGACACGCTGCCTGCGGCGCTGGTGCAAAAGACCGGGCTGCCCGCATTCCGCGACGCGGTGCTGGCCCTGCACCACCCGGCGCCGGACGGCGATGCGCACGAACTGGAACACCGCAGCCATCCGGCGTGGCGGCGCATGAAGTTCGACGAGCTGCTCGCGCAGCAACTGTCGCTGCGCCTGCACTACCGCAGCCGGCGCGCGCGCAATGCACCAGTGCTGGTTGCTCCCCCGGACGCAGCCGTGCGCGAAGGCAGCCTCACCAACCGGCTGCTCGCCGCGCTGCCGTTCCGGCTCACCGGCGCGCAGGCGCGCGCCTGGGGCGAGATCGCGGCGGACCTGGCGCAGCCGCACCCGATGCATCGCCTGCTGCAGGGCGACGTGGGCAGTGGCAAGACCGTGGTCGCGGCGCTGGCCGCGCTGCGCGCCATAGAACACGGCATGCAGGCAGTGGTGATGGCCCCCACCGAGATCCTCGCCGAGCAGCACCACCGCAAGTTCCGCGAGTGGCTGGAGCCGCTGGGCATACGCATCGCATGGCTGTCGGGCAGCCTGCCGAAGAAGGAGCGCGATACGGCGCGTGCCGCGATCGGCTCGGGCGAGGCGCAGCTCGCGGTGGGCACGCATGCGCTGTTCCAGGAGGGCGTGGACTTCCCGAAGCTCGCGCTGGCCATCGTCGACGAGCAGCACCGCTTCGGCGTGGCGCAGCGCCTCGCGCTGCGCAACAAGGGCGGGGCGGACGAAGCTGGCGCGCCACGAGCGACTCCCCAGCCCCACCAGCTGATGATGAGCGCCACGCCTATCCCGCGCACCCTGTCGATGAGCTACTACGCGGACCTGGACTGCTCGACCATCGACGAGCTGCCGCCGGGGCGCAAGCCGGTGCTGACCAAGCTGGTGTCGGCCGCGCGGCGCGACGAGGTGACCGAGCGGGTGCGCGCGGCCTGTTCTGCCGGCGCGCAGGCCTACTGGGTCTGCCCGCTGATCGAGGAATCCGAGGCGGTGCAGCTGCAGACGGCGCTGGACACCTACGAGGCGCTGGTGGCGGAGCTCCCCGAGCTGCGCGTCGGCCTGGTCCATGGCCGCATGAAGCGCGACGAGAAGTCGCAGGTGATGCAGGCCTTCGTTGCCAACGAGGTGCAGGTGCTGGTGGCGACCACGGTGATCGAGGTGGGCGTGGACGTGCCCAATGCCTCGCTGATGGTGATCGAGCATGCCGAGCGCTTCGGCCTGGCGCAGCTGCACCAGCTGCGCGGGCGCGTCGGGCGAGGCGAGCGCGAGTCGGTGTGCGTGCTGCTCTACCAGGGGCCGCTGGGCGAGGGCGGAAGGCGGCGCCTGCAGGTGATCTATGAGTCGCAGGACGGGTTCGCGATCGCGCGCGCCGACCTGGAACTGCGCGGGCCGGGCGAGTTCCTGGGCGCGCGCCAGAGCGGCCTGCCGCTGCTGCGCTTCGCCGACCTGCAGCTGGACGCCGACCTGCTGGAGGAGGCGCGCGACGCCGCCGAGCAGCTGCTCGCCTCGGATCCGGGCGCGGCGCGGCGCCACCTGGAACGCTGGCTGGGGGCCAAGGCGGGGTTCCTGCAGGCCTGAGCCGGCGCGCCCGGGCCGGGCGGTGTTGGCGGGCTGCGTCATCGCGCAGTGCGCCACATCGCGCGTCAGATAAAATCCGCGCTCTTTCATCGACCAGGCCGCTGCGGCGAGAGCGGCCGGTGGTCGGATCCTGACCGGTATCGGAGGCCATCATCAACATCCAGGACGAGTCCGGCGGGGGCACCTGGCCCCGCGCCGACATGGCGCGCGTGCCCTATGGCGTGTTCACCGCCGATGGCATCTACGCGCGCGAGAACGAGCGCATCTTCCGCGGCCCGGTGTGGAACTACCTGTGCCACGAGGTGGAGATTCCCGCCACCGGCGACTTCGTCACCACCTGGGTGGGCGAGACGCAGGTGATCGTCGCGCGCGCCGCCGACGGCAGCGTGAACGCGTTCGAGAACTCCTGCGCCCACCGCGGCGCCAAGCTGACCAATGCGGTGCGCGGCAATGCGAAGCGCTTCACCTGCGCCTACCACCTCTGGACCTATACGCTCAAGGGCGAGCTGGCCGGGGTCACGCTGGAACGCGGCCTCGCGGGCAAGGGCGGCATGCCCGAGGGCTTCGACAAGAAGCAGCACCGGCTCGGGCCGATGCGCGTCGCGATCCAGGGCGGGCTGGTGTTCGGCACGTTCTCGGATGAAGCGCCGGGGCTGGCCGAGTTCCTCGGCCCGCATTCGATCTCGCAGATCGACCGCCTGCTGGTGCAGCGCAAGCCCAGGGTGCTCGGTTACCTGCGCCAGCGCATCCCGGGCAACTGGAAGCTGTACAACGAGAACGTGCGCGACCCCTACCACGGCTCGCTGCTGCACCAGTTCCAGGTGTCATTCGGCCTGCAGCAGCCGACCATGCGCGGCGGCATCAAGCTGGACGCGGACCTGAAGAACACCTGGAACCACTCCATCCTCACCGAGTTCGACAAGGACAAGCAGAAGCTGGTGGCCGAGGCCTACGCGGGCACCGGCAAGTTCGACCCGGACATGAAGATGGCCGACCCGGCGCTGACGCAGGTGCCGCTGGACCTGGGCGACGGCTACAAGACCACCATCCTGTCGATCTTCCCGACGCTGATCGTCGCGCAGGTGGACAACACCTATGCGATCCGCCACCTGCGCCCCAAGGGGCCGGACCTGGTCGAGCTGCACATCACCTACCTCGGCTTCGAGTCCGACACCCCCGAGCAGACCCACGACAAGATGCTGACCGCGAACTTCATCGGCCCGGCCGGCTACATCTCGCTGGAAGACGGCGAGGCGCTGCGCCTGGTGCAGGAGGGCGTGCGCCACCGCAAGCCGGGCGGCCACGAGGTGCTGGAGATGGGCGGCATCGGTCCGATCCAGGACACCGACTACCTGTCGCAGGAGATCTCGATCCGGGGCTTCTGGACCTTCTACCACCGGGTGATGGGACTGCCCGCGGCCGGCGATGCGGGAGGCGCACGATGAGCGCCACAAACGACATGCAGGTCTCCGACTGGCAACTGGCCGCGCGCGTGCAGGGCTTCCTGAACGACTACGCCGCCGCGCTGGACGACGAACGCTTCGACGACTGGACCGCGCTGTTCGACCCGGAGGACTGCCGCTACGAGGTGTTGTCGCGCGAGAACCGCGACCTGGGGATGGCCCTGCCCATCATGGGCTGCTACAGCCACGGCATGGTGCGCGACCGCGTGGCCATGCTGGTCAAGGGCGTGCTGACCTACCGCCACTGGCACCTGCTGCGCCAGGTCACCAACGTGCGCGTGCACCGCACGGATGACGGCGGGCTGGAGGCGCAGGCCGCGCTGGTGGTGTTCCAGTCCAGCGAGGAAGGCGTCTCGTCCCTCTACATGGTGGCGCGCTACGAGGCGCGCCTGGCCGAGGTCGGCGGGCGCCTGCTGGTCCGGCGCATGGCGGTGGTGGTGGATTCCTTCGGCATCGACACCATGCTGGCGGTGCCGCTGTAGCGCCGGCAGGCGGACGCTCCCGGGCGGCTGATAAGCCGCGCCCCGGATGCGACAATGCCGCCGTGGACATGCAGATGCTGAAGGCGCGGATCGGCGCCTACGAACGCCTGATGCGGCTGGACAAGCCCATCGGCACGCTGCTGCTGCTGTGGCCGACGATGTGGGCGCTGTGGGTGGCGGCCGAGGGGTCGCCGAACTGGCTGGTGGTGTGGATATACGCGCTGGGCACGCTGCTGATGCGCTCGGCCGGCTGCGTGCTGAACGACCTGGCCGACATGCGCTACGACGGCCACGTGGAGCGCACCCGGCGCCGGCCGCTGGTGACCGGCGAGGTCACGCGGCGCGAGGCCGCCATGGTGGCGCTGGCACTGCTGCTGGCCGCCTTCATCCTGATCCAGCCACTGAACGCGCTGACCCGCTGGCTGTCGGTGGTGGCGCTTGCGGTGGCGGCGAGCTATCCCTTCTTCAAGCGCTTTTTCGCGGTGCCGCAGGCCTACCTCGGCATCGCCTTCGGCTTCGGCATCCCCATGGCCTTCGCCACCTTCCAGGACACCGTGCCGGCAGTGGGCTGGTGGATGCTGGCGGCCAACGTGTTCTGGGCGATCGCCTACGACACCGAGTACGCGATGGTGGACCGCGACGACGACCTGAAGATCGGCATACGGACGTCCGCCATCACCTTCGGGCGCTTCGACGTCGCCGCGGTGATGCTGTCCTATGCGGCGATGCTGGGCATACTGGCCGGCATCGGCGTCGCGCTGTCGCGTACCGCCTGCTGGCACGGCGGCCTGCTGGTGGCCGCCGGCATCGCGATCTACCACTACGGCCTGATCCGCGAGCGTTCGCGCGAGGGCTGCTTCAAGGCCTTCAACCACAACAACTGGTTCGGCGCGGCGGTGTTCGCCGGCATCGCGCTGGACTATGCGATCGCCGCCCCGGCGATGCAGTACTGAGGAAGCGCCCCATGGCCTACCGCGACCTGCGCGAATTCACCACCCAGCTGGAAGCCCTCGGCGAGCTCCGGCGCGTGCGCGCCGAGGTATCGCCGAAGCTGGAGATGACCGAAATCTGCGACCGCGTGCTGCGCCAGGGCGGACCCGCCGTCCTGTTCGAGCGCCCGACCGGGCACACCATGCCGGTGCTGGGCAACCTGTTCGGCACGCCGCGGCGCGTGGCGCTGGCGATGGACATGGGCCGCGGGCGCGCGCAGGGCAGTCAGCAAGATGCGCTCGATGCGCTGCGCGACGTCGGCCGGCTGCTCGCCTACCTCAAGGAACCCGACCCGCCCAAGGGCGTGGCCGACCTGGTGAAGTTCGCCAAGACCTTCCTCGCGAGCGGCATCCAGCTCGCGCCCAAGACGGTGTCGAATGCGCCCTGCCGCGAGCAGGTCTGGGAGGGCGGCGACGTGGACCTCGCGCGCCTGCCGGTGCAGACCTGCTGGCCGGGTGACGCCGGGCCGCTGGTGAGCTGGGGCCTGACCATCACGCGCGGCCCGGCCAAGCCGCGCCAGAACCTGGGCATCTACCGCCAGCAGGTGATCGCGCGCGACAAGCTGATCCTGCGCTGGCTGTCGCACCGCGGCGGCGCGCTCGATTTCCAGGAGCACCGCGCGGCGCATCCGGGCCAGCCCTTTCCGGTGGCGGTCGCGCTGGGCGCGGACCCGGCCATGCTGCTGGCCGCGGTGACGCCGATCCCGGACACGCTGTCGGAATACCAGTTCGCCGGCCTGCTGCGCGGCGCGCGCACCGAGCTCATCGCCACCATCGACGGCGGGCTGCAGGTGCCGGCCAATGCGGAGATCGTGCTGGAAGGCGAGATCCGTCCCGACGCGGCCTCGCCCACCGGCTACGAGCAGGCGCTGGAAGGCCCGTTCGGCGACCACACCGGCTACTACAACGACGTGCAGCCCTTCCCGGTGATGACCGTGAAGCGCATCACGCTGCGCCGCGACGCGATCTACCACTCGACCTACACCGGCAAGCCGCCGGACGAGCCGGCGGTGCTGGGCGAGGCGCTGAACGAAGTGTTCGTGCCCATCCTGCAGAAGCAGTTCCCCGAGATCACCGACTTCTACCTGCCGCCCGAGGGCTGCTCGTACCGCCTCGCGGTGGTGTCCATGAAAAAGCGCTACCCCGGGCACCCGAAGCGCGTGATGTTCGGCATCTGGAGCTTCCTGCGCCAGTTCATGTACACCAAGTTCATCATCGTCACCGACGACGACGTGAACATCCGCGACTGGAAGGACGTGGTCTGGGCCATGACCACGCGGGTGGACGCGGCGCGCGACACGGTGATCGCGGAGAACACGCCGATCGACTACCTGGACTTCGCCAGCCCGGTCGCGGGCCTGGGCTCCAAGATGGGCATCGACGCGACCAACAAGCTGCCGGGGGAGACCGCGCGCGAGTGGGGGCGCACCATCGTCATGGATCCCGCGGTGAAACGGCGCGTGGATGCGCTATGGTCGGAACTCGGCCTGTAGCCGGGCCCGCATGGCGAACACAACCGGGGACATGATCATGGGCGATCAGCGATGAGCGACGAGCAGCCATCCACGCAGCAGGGCTTCGCCCGCGCGCCCGATGAAGGCGTCATCGCCTGGACGCACGTGATCTACGGCCTGCACGCGTTCAGCGTGCTGACCGGCATGCTGACCGCGGTCACCGTGGTGGGCGCCTTCCTGTTCGGCTGGCCGTCCATCATCGGCGTGATCCTGAACTACCTGAAGGCGGGCGACGCGCGCGGCAGCTGGGTGGAGTCGCACTTCCGCTGGCAGATCCGCACCTTCTGGTTCGCGCTGGTGTGGCTGGGCGTGGCGGCGGTGTTCTTCTTCACCGTCATCGGCATACCGGTGGCGATCGTGCTCGCCGTGGGCCTGACGCTGTGGATCGCCTACCGCGTGATCCGCGGCTGGTTGGCGCTCGCATCGGGAAAGCCGATGCCGCTGCCGTGATGTGAAAATCAGCCGAAAATAGTCTAAGCGTCTGATTTAATTAAGTAATTTAACTCAGCCGTTGGCCCAGACCCAGCGCAGGAGCGCATCCTGTGCCGCTTGCGCCGCCGCGGCGTTCGGGTGGTTCACCAGGAAGCTGAGCGCATAGCGCCTGCCGCTGGCGCTGAGCGTGTAGCCGGCGATGGCGCGCACGCCCTCCAGCGAGCCGGTCTTGATGTGCGCCTGTCCCGCGACCGGGTCGAAGCGCATGCGCCGTCGCATGGTGCCATCCAGCGCGACCACCGGCAGCGAGGACACCAGCTCCGGCATCATCGGGCTGGCCCAGGCCGCGAGCAGCAGGCGCGTCAGGTTGCCCGCGCTGATGCGCTCGATGCGCGACAGGCCCGAGCCGTTCTCGATCACCAGTTCCGGCATGGCCAGGCCACGGTCGTTCAGCCAGGACTTCACCACCTCGTTCGAGCGGTCGGTGCGGCCCGGCTGCTTCAGGCGTTCCGCGCCGATGGTCAGGTAGAGCTGGCGCGCCATCACGTTGTTGGAGAACTTGTTGATGTCGCGCACCACCTCGGTCAGCGCAGGCGACTCCTGCGTGGCGAGCAGGCGCGCGCCCGCCGGCACCGCGCCCTCGCGCACCGTGCCGCCGAAACTGCCGCCCACTTCCTGCCAGAGCTGGCGGAACACGCCGCTGGTGAAACTGGTGTGGTTGAACAGCGCGAGGTTCCACGTTCGCTCGCCGCAGGAGGCCGGGTAGCTGCCTGAGAACACCGCGCGCACGCCGCCCTGCGCCGCCGTGCCGGCGCCGTTCAGCGGAAGGAACTCCGCCTTCAACTGCGCGCGCCAGTCGCCGCAGGCCGCATCGCTGGCACGCACCGTGGATTGCACCTCGAGGTTGGCCATGCGCGGCTCGGGCGCGACCAGCACCGCGCGCGTCACCGGATCCGGCACGAAGCTGAAGCGCACCGCCTTGAAGTTCACCAGCAGCGCGTCCGGGGCGACGTTGTAGGGGCGGTTGGGCTGGTTGTCGAAGCGCGCGCTGTCCTGGTCCACCGGCTCGAAGTAGCCGCGGTCCAGCACCAGGTCGCCGCGGATCTCGCGCAGGCCGCGCGCGCGCAGCGCGCGCAGCAGCAGCCACAGGTTCTCGATGGTGAGCCGGGGGTCGCCGCCGCCGCGCAGCACCAGGTCGCCCTCCAGCACCTCGCCCGAGAGCGGGCCGGCCGCATGCGCCTCGGTCTTCCAGCTGAAGGTCGGCCCCAGCAGCTCCAGCGCGGCGAAGGTGGTGACCAGCTTCATGGTGGAGGCGGGGTTCATCGCCGCCCCCGCGTTGATGGCGAGCAGGGGCTTCGCGCCGCCGGTTTCCTGCACGACGATCGCGGCCGACGAGGGCGGCAGGCCGGCGGACTTCAGCGCCGCGGCCACCGGCGCGGGGAGCGCGTCCTGAGCCTGCAGCGGCAGGGCGTGGGCCATGGCCATCGCGCATAGCAGCGTTGTCATGCGCAGGAACCGGTTTCGTCCCTGTTTCCGCGCCGTCGCTTGAGCAGGATCAATCCGCACGGCGTGGCTTGGTGTGCAATGCAGGTCGGGGCGGTGTTCCAAGCGTGTTTCCTGCAGCAAGCCGTCCATGCGACGGCCCGGGCATCTTGCCATAGACTGTTGGCGCGCCAACCTGACCTGTTCACCCTGGAGTTCCATGACACGTTCCCGATGGTTGATCCTGCTTGCCGTGCTGGCGCTTGCGGCAGTGCTCGGCTGGCGCGCCATGGGCGGGCGCGAGGTCGACGCGGTGGCGGCGACGCGCGGACCGATCACGCAGACGGTGATCGCTACCGGGCGCGTCAGCACCCTGGTGCGCGTCGAGGTCGGCAGCGTCATCACCGGCACCGTGGCCGCGCTGCTCGCGCGCGAGGGCGAGCGGGTGAAGGCGGGGCAGCTGCTCGCGCGCCTGGACGACCGCGAAGCGTCGGCCGCGCGCGCGCAGGCGCGTGCCGCGCTCGCCGAGTCGCAGGCGCGCCTGACCCAGCTCGCCCGGCTATCGGCGCCGGTGGCGGAGGAGAACGTGCAGCAGGCGCGCGCGCAACTGGCGCTGGCCCGGGCCGAATACGACCGCACGGCGAGGCTGCAGCGCGAGGGCTTTTTCAGCAAGTCGCGGCTGGACGAAGCCCGGCGCACGCTGGACGTGGCCACGAGCGCGCTGGATGCGGCGCGCTCCCAGGCCGCGAGCAACCAGCCCGGCGGCAGCGACGTGCAACTCGCGATCGCTCGCCGCGAGCAGGCACAGGCGGCGCTGGCCGCGGCCGAGGTGCGCCTGGACAACACCCGCATCCGCGCGCCGGCCGCCGGCGTGCTGCTGGCGCGCGGCGTGGAGGCAGGCGACGTGGTGCAGCCGGGCCGGCGCCTGTTCCTGCTCGCCGCCGACGGCGAGACCCAACTGCTGGCCAACGTGGACGAGAAGAACCTCGGCCTGGTGCGCGAGGGGCTGGCGGCGATGGCCGCGGCCGACGCCTATCCCGGCTCGCCGTTCCCGGCGCAGGTTTTCTACATCGGCCCGGGCGTGGATGCGCAGCGCGGCACGGTGGAGGTGAAGCTGCGCGCGCCCAATCCGCCGGCCTTCCTCAAGTCGGACATGACGCTGTCGGTGGAGATCGAGGCGGCGCGCAAGGCCGATGCCTTGCTGGTGCCGAGCGGCCTGGTGCGCGACGCGACCAGTCCCGCGCCCTGGGCGCTGGTCGCGCGCGACGGCCGCGCGGTGCGCGTGGCGCTGAAGCTCGGCCTGCGCGGCAGCGGCACGACCGAGGTGCTGGACGGACTGGCCGCGGGTGATGCACTGCTGGCGCCCGAGTCCGGCGTGACCGACGGCCAGCGCGTAAGGGCGCGGCTCCGCGCCGCGCCAGCGGCGGCGTCCAAGGGTCCCGCGCCAGCGGCGGCGTCCAAGGGTCCCGCGCCAGCGGCGGCGTCCAAGGGGCCCGCGACCAACGCATCGTCCGGCAAGGGCTGAGCCATGCCCTTCGAATGGCTGGTCGCGCTGCGCTTCCTGCGCGAGGGCCGCATGCAGTCGGCGCTGATCATCGCCGGCACCACCGTCGGCGTGGCGGTGATCATCTTCATCACCGCGCTGGTTAACAGCCTGCAGGCCAGCCTGGCCACGCGCACCCTCAACACCCAGGCGCACCTGTCGGTGCGCGCGCCCGACGAGGCCTCGCGCGAGGTGCTGCCCCGGGGCGGCGCTCAGGGTGGCGCGGGTGGCGCGGCTGGCCCAGCCGGCGAGTCGGTGGCCGCGCGCATCGAGCCGCGCGCGCAGCGCCTGCGCTCCATCGACCAGTGGCAGCGCGTGATGCCCGAGATCGAGCGCCTGCCGCGCGTGACCGCGGTGTCGCCGCTGGTCACCGGCTCGGGCTTCGCGCAGCGCGGCAACGCGATCAAGTCCATCGCGCTGAACGGCATCGACCCGGAGCGCTACCAGCGCATCGTGAAGATGCCCGAGCGCATGGTGGCGGGCAGTTTCCGCGTGGTGCCGGGCGAGGCGGTGATCGGCTCGGAACTGGCGCACGACCTGGGCGCGAGCGTGGGCGACCGCATCCGCGTGCTCACCGCCGACGGGGCGCTGGATGACCTGCGCGTGTCGGGCATCTTCGACCTGCGGGTCAAGGAGATCAACCGGCGCTGGGTGCTGGTCACCGTGAAGACCGCGCAGTCCCTGCTCGGCCTGCCCGGGGGCGTGACCAACCTGGACGTCACGGTGGACGACATCTTCGAGGCGGAGAACGTCGCCCGGCACGTCAACTCCTTCACCGGTCTCACCGCCGAGAGCTGGATGACGGTGAACTCAGACCTGCTCGCCGCATTCCGCAACCAGACCATGACCACGCGCCTGATCCGGGGCTTCCTGGTCGTGATCGTCGCGCTGGGCATCGCCAGCGTGCTGGTGGTGTCGGTGGTGCAGAAGCAGAAGGAGATCGGGATCCTGCGCGCCATGGGCACCTCGCCGCGGCGCATCCAGGGCGTGTTCCTGATCCAGGGCGCGGTGGTGGGCGCGGCCGGCGCTGTACTCGGCTCGCTGCTGGCGGCGGTAATGGTGAAGCTCGCGGCCTTCGTGCTGCTGCAGGATGACGGAACCGGCCTGATCACCGGCGAGGTCGAACCGAGCGTGTACCTCGGCGCGGGGCTGGTGGCGCTGGTGACCGGGGTGCTGGCCGCCAGCGCGCCGGCGCGCAGCGCGGCGCGGCTCGACCCCGTGGCGGCCATTCGTGGGTGAGCGCAGACGTGGCGACCCCCGTGGCTGAAATCCTGCGCCTGTCGGGCGTGCGCAAGGCCTACAACGTCGGCACGCCGGTGGAGACCGAGATCCTGCACGGCGTGGACCTGGTGCTGGGCGAGGGCGAGTTCGTCGCGCTCATCGGGCCCTCGGGTTCGGGCAAGAGCACCCTGCTCAACCTGATCGGCCTGCTGGAGCGGCCCACCTCCGGCACGCTGGCGGTGCGCGGCTCGGACATCGCCACGCTGGACGAGGCCGGGCTCACCGCGCTGCGCGGGCGCAGCATCGGCTTCGTGTTCCAGTTCCACCACCTGATCCCGGCGTTCTCCGCGGTGGAGAACGTGATGATGCCGCTGATCATCGAGCAGGGCCGCGAGCGCGCCGAAGGCCGCAAGCGTGCGCTGTCGCTGCTGGACGCGGTGGGACTGGCCGAGGCGGCCGACAAGCGCCCGGCGCAGCTCTCCGGTGGCATGCAGCAGCGCGTGGCGATCGCGCGCGCGCTGTCCATGAACCCGCCGCTGCTGCTGGCCGACGAACCGACCGGCAACCTGGACACCAAGACGGCGGACGAGATTTTCGACCTGCTGCGGCGCTTCAACCGCGAGCAACGCACCACGCTGCTGGTGGTGACGCACGACCCGCGGCTGGCGGCGCGCTGCGACCGTTGCATCAGGCTGGTGGATGGCAGGGTGGTGGCCGACGGGCCGTCGGCCGAGGTGCTGAAGGACCTGGCCGCGGCGGGCTAGTGCCGGACGCGGTGCCGCGCCGGTGCTGCCTCAGCGTGGCAGGCGGCAGCGCAGTTCGTCCAGCTGGCGCTCCAGCGCGTCGATGCGTTCCAGCAGCGCCATCACCAGCGCGGTGCCGGGCGCGTGCAGCGAAAAGTCCTCGCGCAGGCGCATCACCCGGGTGAGCGAACGCACCGAGCGCACGCTGAAGGTCCATTGCTCGACGCTGATGCCCGGGAGCGTATCGGGCTCGAAGGCACCGTGCTCCACCAGTTCGACCAGTTCCACCTGCGTGAGGCCGGAGCGCGCCAGCAGGTCGGCCAGCGCGATGCGTTGGTCCTCGTGCTCGAGGTAGGCGTCTAGCAGCGGCCCATCGGGCGGCGCATCGTCGCGCGGCAGTCCATTGCTCACTTGAAATGCTCCCGCGGGTTGAAGCGCGTCGCTTCGGCGAGCTGACGATACAGCGCCAGTTCACTTTCGTCCGGATGCGTGGGCGTGGTGACCGACAGCACGCAGTATTGGTCGCCCGCCGCGGTGTCCCCGCCAGGCAGTGGCATGCCGCGTCCCGGCAGGCGCAGCTTCTGGCCGGCGCGCGCGCCGGGCTTGATGGTCAGCGCGACCGGGCCGCCGGGCGTGGGCACCTGCACCTGCGCGCCCAGCACCGCCTCGGACGGCGTCAGCGGCAGGTCGAGGTAGATGTCGTGGCCGGTCACGCGGTACAGCGGGTGCGGCAGCAGGCGCAGCGTGATGTAGAGGTCGCCGGCCGGCGCGCCGCCGATGCCCGCGCCGCCCTTGCCGGGCACGCGCAGGCGCTCTCCGTCCGTGGCACCGCGCGGCACGCGCACCCGGATCGCGCGGCGCACGCGCGTGACGCGGCCGTCGGGGCCGGGTTCGGGCAGTTCCAGGTTCAGCGTGAGTTCGCGCGCGGCGATCATGTCCTCCAGGCTGACCTGGGCCTGTACCTCGAAGTCCTGCCCGGGGAAGGCAAAGCCGCCCGCATGGCCCGGCCCGCGTCCGCTCCCGCCACCGGGGCGCCCGCGACCTTGCGCGCCGAAGAACTCGAACAGGTCGGACAGGTCGATGCCGTCGCCCATGCCGCCGCCTGTACCGCCACCTGAGCCCGGACTGAAGCGCGTTTCCCAGTCGGGTGGCGGGCGGAAGTCTTCGCCGGGCCGGTGCTGGCCGAGCTGGTCGTAGGCGGCGCGCTTGGCCGGGTCCTTCAGCGTGGTCCAGGCTTCGGCCACATCCTTGAATTTCGCCTCGGCGTCCTTCTCCTTGGACACGTCGGGGTGGTACTTGCGGGCATGGCGACGGTAGGCCTTCTTGATGTCTTCATCAGAAGCGCCGCGTTCCAAGCCGAGGACGGCGTAATAGTCCTTGTATTTCATCCCACATAATCAATGTGGGCATGGAGGTGCAATTGCAAGTCGGGACTGCGGCAGGCCGGGCCCGCGCATCCAGCCAGGAGCGCGGGCCCGGCCTGCCGGCCGGCTTCAGGACTGGCTGGTGCCTTGCGCGCCGCCCCGGTGGCCGCGGCCGCCCTGTCCGTGGCCACCCTGTCCATGGCCGTGGCGGCCGCGCGGCTCGGGCAGGGTGATGCCCTTCTCCTTGGCGCGCTGTTCCAGGGTCGCGCGCATGTCGTTGCGTGCCTGCTTGCGTTCCTCGGGCGTCTTGGCCGCGTGCATCTTGTCGCGGAACTGCTGGCGCTCGGCGTCGGACATCAGGTTGCGGGCGGGATGGTCGCCGCGCTGGCCGCCCTTGCCGGCCTGCGCCTGCCCGCCGCCCTGCCGGCCCTCGGCGCGCTGGGGAGGCAGGGTGACGCCTTTCTCCTTGGCGCGGCGCTCCAGCTCGGCGCGGTACTCGCCGCGCAGCTTCTGGTGGTCCTCGGGCGTCTTCGCCGAGCGCATCTTCTCGCGCATCGCATCGCGCTCTTCCTTGGTGAAGAGCTGCGGGCCGCCGGCGCCGGGTCCGCGCGGGCGGGCGGAATCCGACGGCGCGCCGGCCTGGGCCGGGGTTTGGGCCGGGGTCTGCGCATTGACGCTGGATGCGCCGAAAGCGCTGGCGACCGCCAGGCCGATCAGGGCGAGGCGCAGGGCCGGGAGGGTCGTTTTCATGGTGGAGCTCCTGTCGTTGGGTGTGCGGGGCGGCTGCCTGCCTGCCCTCTGCCTATAAGAACGCAGCCGGGTCTGGCTGGTTCTGCTGGTTTGTAAGCCGGGGTAAGCACCGGGCCGATGCTTACATACTGATACTGAAGGCGACCTGCCGGACCGCCCCGGGCTCCGGCAGCGCCCGCGCGGCCCGGCCCGGCCGGGTTTCTGTCCCGGGCTTGAAATTGCGGGGCCCAGCGCGTATTATTAGCACTCGCATCCGGTGAGTGCTAGCAACACCCTGCCTCCCGCATGTCCAGACAATAGGCCGCAGCGGCAAGTGAGCGGCCACTAACGAACGGCGCATCTGCGTCAATTTCAGCGTTTTAGTCGAAGGAGAAACTCCATGAAAATCCGTCCCCTGCATGATCGCATCGTGGTCCGGCGCCTCGAAGAAGAGCGCAAGTCCGCTGGCGGCATCGTCATTCCCGAGAACGCGGCCGAGAAGCCCGACCAGGGCGAAGTGCTCGCCGTGGGCAACGGCAAGATCTCCGAAGACGGCAAGGTCCGTCCGCTGGACGTGAAGGTCGGCGACCGCATCCTGTTCGGCAAGTACTCGGGCACGACCGTCAAGGTCGAAGGCGAGGAACTCCTCGTCATGCGCGAGGAAGACGTGATGGGCGTCATCGCGAAGTAAGGCTCGCGGACCAAGCAGCGCCATCACCGAACAACCACACCGAATACGAAGGAGCTATACACCATGGCAGCCAAAGACGTACGTTTCCACGAAGATGCCCGCCACAGGATGCTGGAGGGCGTGAACATCCTCGCCAACGCCGTGAAGGCGACGCTCGGACCCAAGGGCCGCAACGTCGTGCTCGAGCGCTCGTTCGGCGCCCCGACGATCACCAAGGACGGCGTGTCCGTCGCCAAGGAGATCGAGCTCAAGGACAAGTTCCAGAACATGGGCGCCCAGATGGTCAAGGAAGTCGCTTCCAAGACCTCCGACGTCGCCGGTGACGGCACGACGACCGCGACCGTGCTGGCCCAGGCGATCGTGCGCGAAGGCATGAAGTTCGTCGCCGCCGGGATGAACCCGATGGACCTGAAGCGCGGCATCGACACGGCCGTGGCCACCGTCGTCGCCGAGCTGAAGAACATCTCCAAGCCCTGCACGACCTCCACGGAAATCGCCCAGGTCGGCTCGATC
>CAIVVS010000116.1 GCA_903909415.1 uncultured Pseudomonadota bacterium
TGCTGCTCGGCTTTTCGGGTGGCCATAAATCCCATCGGCTTCTCCGGCGCGATCATCTCGCTGCTGCTGTCCAAGACCATGGCCAAGTGGTCCACCGGCGCGAGGATCATCGACGGCTCGGAAGGCACCAACGAGTTCTGGCTGGTCAACACCGTGCACCAGCTGGCCGACCGCGCCAACATCGGCCACCCGCAGGTCGCGATCTTCGAGGGCGAGCCCAACGCCTTCGCCACCGGCGCGTTCAAGAACGACGCGCTGGTCGCCGTGTCCACCGGCCTGCTGCAGTCGATGAGCCGCGAGGAGGTCGAGGCGGTGCTGGGCCACGAGGTCGCGCACATCGCCAACGGCGACATGGTCACGCTCACGCTGATCCAGGGCGTGGTGAACACCTTCGTCGTGTTCCTGTCGCGCCTGGTCGGCTACTTCGTGGACCGCGTGATCCTCAAGAACGACAAGGAGGCCGGCATCGGCTTCTTCGTCTCGTCGCTGGTGTGCGAGATCCTGTTCGGCGTGATCGCCTCCATGATCGTGGCCTGGTTCTCGCGCCAGCGCGAGTTCCGCGCCGACGCCGGCTCGGCGAAGCTGCTGGGCCGCACCCAGCCCATGATCAACGCACTGGCGCGCCTGGGCGGCATGCAGCCGGGCGAGCTGCCCAAGTCCATGGCCGCCAGCGGCATCTCCGACGGCCCCGGGATCATGGCGCTGTTCTCCACCCACCCGCCGATCGAGCAGCGCATCGCCACGCTGAAGGCGCAGCCGCAGGGCTGAAGGCGCAGCCGCAGGGCCGGGGACGACGCGCTTGCTGCGTTCCCGGCACCAACGAAAAAGCCCCGCAATGCGGGGCTTTTCCTTTTCCGGGCCCGTGTCCCGGCCCGGCTACTGCTGCTGCTTGATCCCGGCGTCGCGGATGATCTTGCCGTACTTGGCATAGTCGCCGCGCACGGTCTCGCCGAACACCTCGGGCGAGGTGTGCGCCACGTCGATGCCGCTTTCCTGGATGCGCTTGGTCACCTCGGCGTCGGCCAGCGCCTCGCCCAGCGCGCGGTTCAGCCGGTCCACCGCCGGCTTGGGCACACCGGCCGGGGCCATCACGCCGTGCCATCCCACCAGCACGAAGCCCGGCAGGGTCTCGGCGATCACCGGCAGTTCCGGCAGCGGCGGGCCGCGGCGCGGGCTGGTCAGCGCCATGGCGCGCGCCTTGCCGGCGCGGATCTGCGGCAGCGCGGTGTTGAACAGGTCGATCATCATGTTCACCTGCCCGCCGATCAGGTCGTTCAGCGCGGGGGCGTTGCCCTTGTAGGGCACGTGCACGAAGTCGGCCTGGGTGGCGGACTTGAGCCACTCGCAGCCCAGCTGCGGCAGGCCGCCGCCCGAGGCGCAGGTGACCGGCCTGGTCTTGGCCAGCGCGATGATCTCGGCCATGTTCTTCGGCGCGAAGCCCGGGTGGGTCATCAGCACGTAGGACTGCGCGGTGATCTGCGCCACCGGGATCAGGTCCTTGAGCGGGTCGTAGTTGATCTTGAACAGGAAGGCGTTGGTGACCACGTTGGGCACCACGTAGAGCATGGTGTAGCCGTCGGGCGTGGCGCGCGCCGCCGCCTCGTGGCCGATGTTGCTGGCCGCGCCCGCGCGGTTGTCGATGACCACCGGCTGGCCGAGCCGCTCGTTCAGCTTGGGCTGCACGATGCGCGCGATCACGTCGGCGGGGCCGCCCGCGGCGAAGGGGACGATCCAGCGCACCGGCTTGCTGGGGAACTCCTGGGCCAGCGCAGGGTGCGGGGCGACCAGGGCGCCGAGGGCGGCGGCTACGGCAACGCGCAAGGAGGAACGGGAACGTGGTGTCATGGAATCTCGCGCCAGTGATTGGGGGAGTCGGAGGCCGACAGCCTTGAAGCCTGCACCAAACGTTCCCCGCCCGCAACCCGGCATTCATTGCACAAGGCAATCAAGCACCCGCCAACCGCGCCGCGGAGCTCCGGCCATCAGTACGCCGAGTCGGCGTGTGCCTTCGGGATCAGTTCGGCACGCGCCGCGTTCCAGCGCACCATGGCTGCGGCATGCACACGCAGCGCGGCCGGGTCACGGTCGGCAACCGGCGCGGGATCGAGGTCGAAGTGCCCATGGCGGTCCTCACCGCGCACCAGCGACGCGCTCAGGCGCGTGGATGCCGAGCACTTGCAGCGCGTCGGGATGTAGCTGATGCCCAGGCCGATGCGCCTGTCGTCCGAGCCGTTGGGCATGGAGTTGTGGAACAGGTAGGTGTGGTGCAGCGAGAACTCGCCCGGCTCGAGCAGCAGGTAGTCCATGGGCGCCTTCGGGTCCACGTGGATGCTCTGGCCGGTGGCGAACATGTTGGCCGCGTGCTTCTCCTGCCCGTGCGGGATCTGCCCGCCGAGGTGGCTGCCCGGCACCACCTGGACGCAGCCGCTGGCGTGGCTGCTCGGGGACAGCGCGACCCACGCGGTGACGTGCTCGGCGGGTGACAGGCCGAAGTAGGTGGAGTCCTGGTGCCAGCTGATGAAGGCGTCGGTGCGCGGCTCTTTCATCCACAGGGTGAGCGTGTAGACCAGGATGTCCGGGCCGATCAGGTCCTCGACCGCATCGAGGATGCGCGGGTGACGTACCACGTCGTCCACCCACTTGAGGTACAGGTACATCTTGCGGCGCTGCTCCGCGGCCAGTCCGTGGCTGCGTTCACCGTCCTCCAGCAGCTTGCGCCAGGCCCCGGCCTGTTCGCGCGGCACGGCGCGCACCGGGCTGACGTAGCCCTTTTCCCTGTATTGCCGTACCTGTTCCGGCGTGAGCAGCTTGTTCATTGGCGGCGACGACGGGCGTCGAATGGTGTCGGATGCTCGCTATGATAGCCGCGACCTCCCTTCCAGTTACCCCGCCAGCGGACGCCGCCATGAACACACCTTCCCTGCAGGACCGCGTCGCCATCATCACCGGCGCGGCCGGCGACATCGGCATGGCGATGGCGGCGCGCTTCCTCGCCGCCGGCGCCAGGCTCGCGCTGATGGACCGCGACGGCGCCCTGCTGCACCAGCGCGCGACCGCGCTGGGCGCGGGCGAGGACCGGGTGGTGACCATGGAATGCGACGTCGCCGACGAACACCAGTCGCGCGCGAAGGTGGACGAGGTGGCGGCCTGCTTCGGCGCGCTGCACGTGCTGGTGAACAACGCCGCCACCGTCACCGACAAGCACGCCATCGCCTCCCTGCCGGTGGCGGACTGGCACCGCACGCTGGCGGTCAACCTCACCGGACCCTTCCTGATGGCGAAGTGGGCCATCCCGCACCTGAACGCCGCGGGCGGCGGCGTGGTGCTGAATATCGCCTCCCAGTTGGGCCACGTGACCGCGCCGGGACGCGGCGCCTACGGCGCGACCAAGGCCGCACTGCATTCGCTGACGCGCTCGATCGCGGTGGACCATGCGGCCGACGGCATCCGCGCGGTGAGCCTGTCGCCCGGCTCGGTGATGACCAGCCGCCTGACCACGCGCTACGGCAGCGAGGATGCGGTGAACCGCGAACTGGCCGGCCGCCACCCGATCGGCCGCATCGGCACGCCCGGCGAGGTGGCCGACGCGGCGCTGTTTCTGGTGAGCGACGCCGCGTCCTTCATCACCGGCACCGACCTGCTGGCCGACGGCGGGTATACCGCCATATAACTGCGCCGCCATATAACTGCGCCGCCATATAACTGCGCCGCCGTCCAGCTGCACCCCCGGTCAGCGGATGAAGGGCAGCAGCAGGTAGGAGGCGCGCGTGCCGCCGGTGAAAATGGTGTTGGTGCCCGCGTTGTAGTCCGCCGAGTAGTGCGTGTAGGGCGCCGAGCCGATGCCGTCGCGCGGCTGGATGTCCAGGCGCAGCCGGTGGCCGCGCGCGAACACCATGCAGGTCGGCCAGATCTCCACGTCCAGGCGCACCACCTCGCCGGGCTTGAGCCACTGGCGCTCGTCGTGCGCATGCCACGGCCGCCACGGCAGCGACTTCGCCTTGTCCATCTTGCGGTGCGAGGCGCGCAGCCA
>CAIVVS010000117.1 GCA_903909415.1 uncultured Pseudomonadota bacterium
GCATAGGCCAGCAGTTCGGGCATGGTGCGCACCGGCGAACGCGGCCCGGCGACGATGAACAGCGACTGGGACGCGACGTTGGAGATCGGCGCGAAGTCCTTCTCCGGCGAGTAAGGCAGCTTCGTGTAGATGATCGGGTTGAGCGACATGGTCGCGTCCACGGCCATGAAGAGCGTGTAGCCATCGGGCGCCGCCTTGGCGACCGCCTCGGCCGCGATCACCGAATTCCCGCCCGGCCGGTTGTCCACCACCACGGACTGCTGCATTCCCGCCTGCATGCGTTCGGCGAGCAACCGCCCGAGGAAATCGGTGCTGCCCCCGGGCGGGAAGGAAATGACGATGCGCACCGGCTTCGCGGGATAAGCCTGGGCAAGGGCGAGCCCGGGCAGGGCCATCATGGCGAGCAACGACACAATCGGTGACCACAGCAATGTCCGCAGCATGATGCCTCCTGGCAAGTTGGGGTTTCCGCCGGTGGTGTGTCCCATCTCTGGCGGGCTGGCAACGGCTTTTCCTGGCGTGCTCTCCTGACCTTCCCTGCTGCAAGTGCCCGTGATCCTTTCTACTCCATGGCGCCGCGGCGCTCAACCGTCACGATGCTCAACCGCCGGCTTGCCGCTCCACCGCGGACTGGCTGAGGACCCGGATCAGGTGGGCACGGTAGTCGGCGCTGGCGTGCAGGTCGCTGTTGAGACCGCCTGCGTCCACCGGAACATCCGCGATCGCGCCGGGCGAGAAACGCCTTTCGAGCGCCTGTTCGAACGCAGTGACCCTGAACGCATGCGGTCCGGCCCCGGTGACTGCCACGCGCACCCCGCCAGCCGAGCGCGACAGGAACACGCCCACGATGGAGAAGCGCGAGGAATAGTTCGCGAACTTGATGTATTCCGCCAGCTCCGGCACCTTGAACTCGACGGCCATGATGAGTTCGTCGGGCGCGAGCGCGGTCTGGAACATGCCGGTGATGAAGGCATCCCCGGGAATGCGCCGCTGGCTGGTCACCACGGTGCTCTCCAGGCCGAACAGCGCCGAGGGGTAGCAGGCGGCGGGATCGTTGTTAGCCAGCGACCCGCCGATGGTGCCGCGGTTCCTGACCAGCGGGTCACCGATGCCGCCGGCCAGCACATGCAGGGCTGGAATCGCGGCACGGACCTCCGCGGAGGCGGCGACCGTCGCATGCCGCGTCAGCGCGCCTATCGTGACCAGGCCCTTTCCCACGGTGATGCCGGCGAGCGACGTGATCGGGTTCAGGTCCACCAGGCGCGGCACCCGGGCGAGGCGGTGGCGCATCACCGGCACCAGGCTCATGCCGCCGGCCAGGAACTTGGCGCCCTCGGCCTGGGCCTGCAGGGCGCGCGCTTCCTCGACGCTGGCGGCCTTGCGGTATTCGAAGGGGTACATGGCTAGGCCGCCTTCCCGGCAGCGCCCTGCCCCGCCTGCTCGCGCATCGCCTCGGCTCCTGCCTCGATGGCGCGCACGATGTTGTAGTAGCCGGTACAACGGCAGATGTTGCCTTCCAGACCGTGCCGGATCTGGTCCGGCGTCGGGTCGGGATTGCGGCGTACCAGGTCCAGGGCGCTCATGATCATGCCCGGGGTGCAGAAGCCACACTGCACGCCGTGGTGCTGCTGGAACGCCACCTGCATCGGGTGCAGCACGCCTTCACGGGCGACACCCTCGACCGTGGTCACCGCGCAGCCATCGGCCTGCACCGCGAACAGGGTGCAGGACTTCAGTCCCACGCCATCCACGTGCACGGTGCAGGCACCGCACTGGCTGGTATCGCAGCCGACGTGCGTGCCGGTCAGGCCGGCCTGGCCTCGGATGAACTCGACCAGCGGCGTGCGCGGATCGATCTGCGCCTCGACCAGGGTCCCGTTGACGGTGATGCGTACTGTGACGTCGCCGGACTTCATCGCGCGTTCACCGCCTTCCAGACCGCATGCGGCGTGTAGGGTGGATCGACGTGGCGCACGCCCAGGAGCCATAGCGCGTCGATGATGGCATTGCCGACGGCCGCCGGCGGCCCGATGGTGCCGGTCTCGCTGCCGCCTTTCACGCCCAGCGGATTGCTCGGAGCCGGGGTGCAGATGTAGCCGGTCTTCAGCGGCGGCATGTCCACCGCGCGCGGCATGGCGTAGTCCATGAAGTTGCCGGTCAGCAGCTGGGCGGACTCGGGGTCATAGGCGACCTCCTCCATCATCGCCTGGCCGATGCCCTGGCCCAGGCCACCGTGCACCTGGCCCTCGACGATCATCGGGTTGACGATGGTGCCGGCGTCATCCGAGGTGTAGTAGCCGAGGATGGTGACGCGCCAGGTGCGCGGGTCGATGCCGACCATCGCCAGGTGCATGGCCGAGGGGTCGTTGGTGTCCGGCGGGTCGTAGAACACGGTCGCTTCCAGTCCGGGCTCGAAGTCCGGTCCGGTCGGGCAGTTGGCGCCGTGGTACGCGGCGTCGCAGACATGCTCGAAGGTGACGCTCTTGTTGGTGCCGATGACGGTGAAGGTACCGGCGGCGTAGTCCAGGTCCGCGGTCGCGCACTCCAGCATGTGCGCGGCGATGCGCCTGGCCTTGTCGATCACCTTGTCGGCGGCCTTGTAGATCGCGATGCCGCCGACCGACAGCGACCGCGATCCCCAGGTGCCGTTCCCGAAGGGCACGCTGTCCGTGTCGCCCTGCACCAGGCTGATGTGCTCCAGCGGCAGGCCCAACCGGTCGGCTGCGACCTGGCAGAACGCGGTGTCGTGCCCTTGGCCGTGCGAATGGCTGCCGGAGAAAATAGTGACGTGGCCGTCGCTGTGCGCGCGCACTATCGCGCTTTCATAGCCACCGTGCATGCCGCCCTTGGTCGCCAGCGTCGCGCTCGGGCCCGTGCCGGACTTGTCGAGGAATGCCGCCAGGCCGATGCCGACCAGCTCACCGGCGGCACGGCGGCGCTTCTGTTCCTCGCACAAGGCCGCGTATCCGGAGACCTCGATGAGTTTGTCCAGCAGCGCAGGCGGATTGGCCGAGTCGTAGATGCGGCCAACCGGGGTCTTGTAGGGAAAGGCTTCTTTCGGCACCAGGTTGCGCCTGCGCATCTCGACCACGTCGATGCCCAGTTCGCGCGCGCCGTTCTCCAGCAGCCGCTCGTTGACCAGGGTCGCCTCGGGGCGTCCCGAGCCGCGGTAGGCGTCGATCGGGACGGTGTTGGTGTACACGCCGCGCACGCGCAGGCTGAGCGCCGGCGTCTTGTACAGGCCAGTGATGGTCTGCGGGTAGGAGTTGCCGGGGATGCTGGGGCCGAAGTTGCTGCAATAGGCGCCGAAGTTCGCGAGCGTGTCCACTTCCATGCCGAGGATGCGGCCGTCGCGGTCGAAAGCCATGCGCGCGGTGGTGTGGTGGTCGCGCGCCTGCGCGTCGGACAGCATCAGCTCGCTGCGCGTGCAGGTCCATTTCACCGGGCGGCCGAGCAGGCGCGACGCCCAGACCACGGTGGCGATCTCCACCGCGTAATGGCATTTGACGCCGAAGCCGCCACCGACGTCCGGCGCGACGAGCCGCAGCTTGTTCTCCGGGATGAAAAGCGTGTACTTGCAGATCCAGCGCCGCAGCATGTGCGGGACCTGGGTGGTGGCCCACAGCGTGGTCTGGCCATTGGATGGATCGTGCTGCGCGAGGTAGGCGCGCGGCTCCATCGGGTTGCCCGCCACGCGGTTGCTGTGCACGGTGAGTTCGGTGACATGCGCCGCGGAGGCGAACGCCGCCTGGGTGGCGGCGCGGTCCCCGCGCACCACCTCGTTGACCATGTTGGTGCCGAACTGCGGGTGCAGCACCACCGTGTCCGGATCGAGCGCGCGCGCGGTCACCGATACCGACGGCAGGGTTTCGTAATCGACGTCGACGGCTTCCGCCGCGTCCATCGCGGTGTAGCGGTCGTCCGCGACCACCGCTGCGACCACGTCGCCGACGTGCATCACCCGGTCCTTCACGAAGCAACTGCGCAACACCTCGTTCATCGGACGGCCGTCGGAAAACGGCATGGGATGCACGCAGGTGAGTTGCCCCAGGCCGGCGGCTTCCCAGTCGGCCGCCGTGAGCACCTTCACCACCCCGGGCATGGCAGCCGCCTGCGCGGTGTCGATGGCACGGATGCGCGCGTGGGCGTGCGGGCTGCGCACGAAGGCAATCCATGCCGTGCCGGCGAGCTTGATGTCGTCTACGAAGTTGCCCGCGCCGGTGAGGAAGCGAACGTCTTCCCGGCGGATGATCGGCTCGCCGACCAGTCCCATGGAACCGACTCCTTTGGCTGTTGCGTTGCTGTCCCGGGGGAGGGATCAGCGCTTCGGCGCGGAGCCGACCATGCCGGTGGCCTCGATCTCGATCACGAGGTCGGGATGGAACAGCGCGGACACGCACACCAGCGTGGAGCAGGGAAAGTCGCCGGTGAAGAATTCCTTCCGCGCGCGCCAGAACTCCGGCTGGTGGCGTATGTCGGTGGTGAACACCGTCATGCGCACCAGGTCGTCCATGCATCCGCCTGCCGCTTCCATGGTTTTCTTGATGTAGCCGAAGATGATCTTCGACTGCTCGTAGGCGCTGTTGCCGCCCAGCGGCTTCATGTCCGCGTCCCAGGCGACCGTGCCCGAGATGAACACCTGGTTGCCCACCTTCTTGGCGGTGGAGTAGCTGCCCGGAGGGCCGTCGGGCACGCCGGGGGCGTGGATGGTTTCCTGGATCATGGGGCGGCCCTCAGGCTGCCTTGGCCGGCGCGAGCGCCTGCATGTGGGCGTAGATGTCGTCGTACATCACGTGCATCACGTCCACCGTGTTCTGCACCACCTTGAGGACGAACTGCTTGTCCTTCTCGGTCGGCGCGAACTGCGCGAGCAACTCGCGACCCACGTCGGCGTGGTCCTCGTCGGCGCTGTCATGCACCACCCAGTACGCCAGCCCGACCTCGTCCAGGCCGAACTTCTCCTGGAGCTTCTTCGCCACGCGGATGTACAGGCCGGGGATGGGTGCTTCGCCCGCGAGCATGTGGGCGGACACGCCTTCGAGGAAGGACCGGCCGCACATGTCGGAGAAGTAGGACTTGAATGCCATGGCGCCGCCGCAGTAGTCCGCGGCCAGCATTTCCTCGCGGGTCATGCCCAGCGCCTTGCCGTAGTTGAGGTACAGCTTGTGGTGGGACACGCCGTCGGCGTGGATGCGGCCCGTGGCTTCCTCGTAGACGACCTCGGCGATGCGCTCGCGCCACTCGGCGTCGGGGCATTGCACGTACAGGCGGCCATGGTAGTTGTGGTTGTGCAGCGGGATGATCCCGTGCTGCAGGCAGAAATACTTCACCTGCTCCTTGCTGAACGTGCCCTCCACCATGCCGGTCCACAGCGGGTGGCCGTACATCGGCTTCCTCTTGTGGATGTTCTTGATTTCCTGCAGCACTGCGTCGGCGGTCAAGGCCATGCGTTCGCTCCTGGTTTCCGGTGTTGGTGTGGGTTGCCGGGGTGACCGGCGACTGTGTGGCGCATGCCTGGGGCCCGAAGGGCACGCCACATACGGCTTGTTGTTGTTGGCGTTAAACTAGCATCCATGTATCCAAAACACAATACACAAACCTGCGACCCGGATGCTTCGCTTCGTTTGCGATGCACCGCAAACGCGGACAATGGCGGCGCATGCGTGGCGCGCCCATGACCAGGCCGCGGCACTGACACACACACTGACATACGGATCCGTTCTCGACCATGAGCGCCAGGAAAATCCGCAGCGACATTGCCGAAGTGGCGACCATGACGGTTGCAGGGGGAATCAGCCCCTCGTCCAAGCCGGAGGTCGCGCTCAACCGCAAGAGCCTGACCGAGCAGCTGCGCGAGATCCTCGAGGCGCGCATCGTCAACGGCGACCTCCAGCCGGGCACCCGCTTGTCCGAGGAAGCCATCGCGGCGGAGTTCGGCATCAGCCGCTCGCCGGTGCGCGAAGTGCTGGCCGCGCTGGAGCGCGAGGGCCTGGCCGACCGGGTCGGCCTGCGCGACCGGCGCGTGGCCACGCCGACGGCGAAGTTCGTGCTGGATACCTACGAGACCTGGATCATCCTCGAGGTCAACAGGACCTTCATCTCCAGCCAGCACGCCACGGTCGATGACCACAGGCGCATCGCCCAGGCCCTCACGCAGATGCAGGAGGCCCTGGCCCTGGACAGGCCGCGTGACTACGCGGCGCTCGCCATCGAGTTCCCCGCGCTGCTCCATACCGGCTGCGACAACCTGCAATTGATCTCCGTGCTCAAGGACTTCGAGAAGTACCGGCGCTGGCTGTCCACGCTCTACATGGGCGAGGCAGGCCCGTCACAGATGGAACTGGATGAACACCGCCAGATCGGCCAGGCCTACATCGCCGCCGACCTGCCGGCGCTGACGCTGTCGATCCAGACCCATGTCCGCAAGCAGCGCGACCAGGTGCTGCACAAGCTCGGCCAGTCGGAGGCGGCACGCGCCGCCTGATCCATCCGGCCAACCCGCATCAATCCGTGCTGATCTTCGCCGTGCGGATGATGGTGCGCAGGTTGCGGATCTCCGAATCGACGAAGGCACGGAACTCCTCGGGCGTCTGGGCTCCCATCTCGAACCCGAGCGGCTGGAGCCGTTCCACCACCGCCGGCAGCCTGAGCGCGCGATTGACCTCGGCATTCATGCGCCGGATCGCCTCGGCCGGAATGTTGGCTGCGCCGACCAGGCCGAACCACTCGATGATGGAAAAATCCTTGTAGCCCTGTTCGGCCACGGTGGGCACGTTGGGGAACAGTGGAAGCCGGTCGGCGCCGGAAACGGCAATGGCGCGCAGCTTGCCGCCCTGTATCTGCGACACCGCCGAACCCGCGACCGTCACGACCACGGGAATCTGGCCGCCCATGGCCGCGGTCATCGCCGGACCCGCACCCTTGAAGGGGATGTGGACCATTTCGATGCCCGCGCGGTAACGCAGCCACTCACCGGTGAAATGCTGGGTCAGGCCGGGGCCCGGCGTGCCATAGGAAAGCCCCCCGGGCTTGGCCTTCGCCGCCGCGATGAGTTCCTGCAGCGACGTGATCGGGCTGGCCGGGTCCACCGAGATCATGTTCGGCGTCTTCACCACCAGCGCCACCGGCGTGAGGTCCTTCAGCGTATCGAAGGGCAGGTTCTTCTGGGTGGTCTCGTTCGAGGCGAGCGAACTGCCGAACAGGCCGTAGGTGTAGCCCTCGGGGCCCGAACTGGCCACGGCGATGCTCGCAGGTATGCCGAAACTGCCCGGCCTGCTTTCCACCACCACCGGCTGCCCGAGCGTGCCTTGCAACGGGTTGGCCAGCAGGCGGGCAATCAGGTCGCTGGTGCCGCCAGGCGGACTCTGGAGAATGATGCGGATCGGCTTGGCCGGCCAGGCCTGCGCATGGGCCGAGACGGGAAGCAAGGCGGTCGCGAGCAACAGCACACTGCGGGCAAGCATGCGCATCGGTACTCTCCGGAATGGGTGGACCAGTCGGCTGCGCGCCCCCGAGTGCCGGCACGCGATGTATCCAATACACGGTACACGACCGTTCCAGCGCTGCGAAGGGGCAACATCCCAACCGGCGGGACGTATTCCCCTGAATTACCAATGGCTATCGTGGGGAGCCCTGTCCACGCTGCTCAGTTGCGCGAGGAATCCAGCACTTCTGCCGCGAACAGTTCCTCCAGCGCATAGGCGCGTGGAATCAGGCCCTGCTCGTGCGAGTAGCCCACCATGGTCTCGATCGTGTGGCGGTTCTCGGCCAGCCCGTAGCTCCACGGATCCTTGTCGCCGAACACGCCGATCGACTCCTCGGCAGCGTGGTGCAGGAAGGGCAACGCATAGCGCAGGTGGCCGTCCCACATGTCAGCGAGCGTGCACAGCTTGCGTGCCGCGCTGAACGCCTTGTACAGGCTCTGCGCGATCCACGGATCCTTCTCGTACACGTCGCGCCGCAGCGCCACGCAGTGCATGGGGGGATAGATGCCGGTCTTCTTCCAGTAGGCGATCTCCTCGGCCTTGGAATCGCGGAACAGGCGTCGCACGGCGGGATCGCCCTTGAGGAAGGACGACGGCGGCCGTGCCGTCGCCAGCGCGTCCAGTTCGCCCGAGACCAGCATCTCGTTGAGGGTCCGGTCCTGCGGGATCGACTGCAGCGACACGTTGGCGGGCAGATTGAGCGCGAGTTTCTCGACGCGCCCCGGTTCGTCCAGCCCGCCGTTGAACCAGCGCATCTGATGCGGCGCGACCCCGTACTCGTGCTGCAGGATGCCGCGAATCCAGAGGGCCGCGGTCATCTGGTACTCGGGCACGCCGACGCGCTTGCCCACGAGGTCGCCCGCGGATTCGATGCCGGCGTTCGCGTTCACATAGATGCTGGAATGGCGGAACACGCGGGACAGGAACACCGGGATCGCCACCAGGTCCGGGCCCTGCTCCTTGGACATGAAGTAGGACGACAGCGACATCTCCGAGGCTTCGAACTCCTGATGGCGCAGCATGCGCCAGAAGGTGTCCTCGTAGCGCAGCAGGATCACGTTCAGGTCCAGGCCCTCGGCACGGACCCGCCCATCGAACAGCGGCAGGGTGCGATCGTAGGGCGCGCAGGCTAGCGTCAGGGGCCTAAGGGACATGGCATCGCTCCTCCGGTTGGGACAACCAGAATGCCACACGCCGGAGACGGGCATCCGAGACCGGTGCGAGGGCCGCCGCAAGCCGGCCGGTCAACAGCGCAGGGTCAATTCCTGTCCGCGCCGGGCTTGGCTCGCGTGGCAGCCGCCTTGCGCGTCCCCACCCAGGCCTGCAGTTCCGCCAGCGTGATGCGCCCGTCGCGGTCGGCGTCGACGCGGTCGAACTTGCGTGACACGCGCGGCATCGCGACCCTGGCCTCGCCCGGCGTCAGGCCGCCGTCGCCGTCGATGTCGGCGCCGGCGAAGGCCTTGGCCATGCCTTCGGCGTCGTTGTGGCGGCCGGCGGCGGCGCGCGCCGGCCGGCGTCCGGTGCGCTGCGCCGCGGCGAGCTCGGCGCGCGACACATGGCCGTCGTGGTCCGCGTCCAGCGTGTCGAAGCGCGTGGCCACGCGCTTCATCCCGCGCGCCGCCTCCCCGCGCGACAGCCTGCCGTCGCCGTCCTTGTCGGCCGCTGTGAAGCGGTCCGCGATGTGGCCCGGGGCCCGCGGCGGCTTGTCGGCCGCCCGGGCCATCGCCGGCAGCATCGGCGCAGCCAGCGCCGGAGCCAGCGCGAGGAGGACCAGCGCGGCGCGCGCGTTCATGAGCGGCGCAGCGCGGCGCGGAACACGCTGCCGGCCGGGGCGAGCCGCGCCTGCACCTTGGGCGCCGGGGTGGCCGAGCCCTCGCGCAGGCGCTTCTCCAGCTCCGCGAGCCGGGGCGCGATCGCCGCGCCCAGGTGCATCTGCGGCTCGGAGGGCACCAGGCCCTCGGACTTCTCCTGCGCCGCCACCAGCGCGCGCGCGTTCTCGAAGGCGTCGGCGAAGGAGTGCGTGCGCGACAGCGAGTCCGCGAAGAACGCCTTGCCGAAGTAGGTGAAGTCGCGCCCGTTCTCGCAGCCGAACGAGGTCTTGCTGGCCGCGGCCGCGGTGATCACCAGCGTGTTCTCGTCGCGCAGCGGCTCGATGAAGCCGCCCGAGTAGCAGGCCGACACCACGATCACCTTCCACTTGATGCCGCTGTCGGCCAGCATCCGGGAGAGCGACGTGGGCGTGACCGCGCGCAGGCGCAGCGGCGGGAACTCGAAGGCCAGCTCGTGCCCGGCGCTGCCGTGCGTGGTCAGGTAGAGGAACAGGATGTCCTCCTGCGTGTCCATGATCTCGCCCAGGGCGCGCAGCGACTCGCGCAGGTTGCTGGAGGTGGCCAGCGGCAGCTCGCGCGCGGTCTCCGGCCGGTTGGCCAGCGCGAGCGCGCGGTCCTTCACGTCGAATCGCTGCTCGAACTGGTTCTTCACCCAGGCGAGCTCGCGCAGGAACACGTCCTGCTGCGCGTAGGGCGCGGCGCCGAGGAAGTACAGGTCGCCCACCCCGGGGCGCTGCGGGGCGAGCGCGTCCATGCGCTCGGCCAGCAGGCCGTCCTGCGCGTGGAACAGCTCCTCGTCGGCGATGGACTCCCCGGCGAGCTGCTGCGGCAGCCCGTCGGGCCGGTAGGCCGTCCACAGCTCGTCGCGCGGCGCGAACGCCACCAGTCCGGTGAACAGCACCGCGAGGATCGCGCCCCCGCCGAGGCTGCGCCAGCCGTGCCAGCCGGTGGCCAGCCACATCGCGCGCACGATGGCGGCGAAGGCCCAGGCCAGGTAGCCGATGGAAATCGCCTGCTGCGTGAGCGGGTCGAACTCGCCCGAATGCAGGGTCACGCTGATCACGGTGCCGACGATCTCGAACAGCCAGTCCGAGCCCGAGGTCATCACCGCCATGGCCAGCGCCAGGTGCAGGTTGCCGAACAGCAGCCCGACCAGGAAGAAGGTGAACAGCACCACCGGCACGTGCGCGAGCGCGATGGTGAGGGCCTGGGTGTTCAGGTAGCCGGGGAATCCCTCGCGCACCACGCCGCCGGCGAACCAGGCCAGCAACCCGAACACGAACAGCATCGCGTAGTGCCCGACCGACACGCGGAACTCGGCCGCGCGCACCGGCAGGAACATCGCCAGCCGCGCGCCGGCAACCAGGTTCGCGCCCAGCCCGGCGAACAGCAGGGTGTGCGCGCGCCGCGGACGCGGCGGCCTGGCCGGCC
>CAIVVS010000118.1 GCA_903909415.1 uncultured Pseudomonadota bacterium
CGAGCGGGGGGATTTTAAACAGCCGAGCTGATCTGATTGCCTTTCGACCAACCGGGAGGTGAGCCACGCGCATGCACTTTTTTGCAGATGAAGGCTGCGCCGTAAAGGCAACTGGCGAAAATCCCCCCGCGCGGCTGCGCCGCGTCGGCCCCCTTTGACAAGGGGGTAAACCACCAACGGGCTTCAGCCTTTGCGCAGCTTGTCGAAGGCCAGGGCCATGGCGCTGGGGCCTTTGGGGGCTTCCTGGCGGGCGGGGGGTCTGCCCTGCCCGCCCATGCCGGGGCGGTTGCCTGCGCCTGCGGGACGTGCGCCACCGGGATTGCCGGCGGGGGCGGATGAACGCCGGTCCTGGCCGGCGGGTGCGGAGGAACGGCGGTCCTGGCCGGCGTCGTCGGTGCGCATGGTGAGGGCGATGCGCTTGCGCTTCAGGTCCACTTCCAGCACGCGCACCTTGACGATCTGCCCGGCCTTCACCACTTCATGCGGGTCCTTGACGAAGCGGTTGGCCAGGGCGGACACGTGCACCAGGCCGTCCTGGTGCACACCGATGTCGACGAAGGCACCGAAGGCGGCGACGTTGGTGACCACGCCTTCCAGGATCATGCCCGGTTGCAGGTCGGAGAGGCCCTCGACGCCTTCCTGGAAGGTGGCGGTCTTGAACTCGGGGCGCGGGTCGCGGCCGGGCTTTTCCAGCTCGGCGATGATGTCGCGCACGGTGGGCAGGCCGAACTTCTCGTCGGTGAACTCGCTGGGCTTCACGTCCTTCAGCACTTCGGGGTGGCCGATGACGGCGTCGATGCCCTTGCCGATGCGGGCGAGGATGCGCTCGACCAGCGGGTAGGCCTCGGGGTGGACCGAGGAGCGGTCGAGCGGGTTCTCGCCGTCACTGATGCGGAGGAAGCCGGCGGCCTGCTCGAAGGTCTTGTCGCCCAGGCGCGGCACCTTGCGCAGGGCTTCACGGCTGGCAAAGCGGCCGTTGCTGTCGCGATGCTGGACGATGCTTTTCGCCAGCGCCGCATTCAGGCCGGACACGCGGGTGAGCAGCGGGATGGACGCGGTGTTCAGGTCCACGCCCACGGCGTTCACGCAGTCCTCGACCACGGCATCGAGCGAACGCGACAGCGCGCGCTGGTTGACATCGTGCTGGTACTGGCCCACGCCGATGGACTTGGGGTCGATCTTCACCAGCTCGGCGAGCGGGTCCTGCAGGCGGCGGGCGATGGACACGGCGCCGCGGATGCTGACGTCCAGGTCCGGGAACTCTTCCGCGGCCAGGGCCGAGGCCGAATACACCGAGGCGCCCGCCTCGCTCACCACGATCTTCGAGAGGTCCGGATGGCGGCTGGCCATCAGCTTCAACAGTTCGGTGACCAGCTTGTCGGTCTCGCGGCTGGCGGTGCCGTTGCCGATGGAGAGCAGTTCCACCTTGTTGCGCTCCACCAGCGCCCCCAGTGCGGCGAGCGAGCCCTGCCAGTCATTGCGCGGCTGGAGAGGGTAGATGGTGGCGGTGTCGAGCAGCTTGCCGGTGTTGTCCACCAC
>CAIVVS010000119.1 GCA_903909415.1 uncultured Pseudomonadota bacterium
ATAAAATCCCATCGGATCACGACGCCGTCCGATCCGCTCCAGCGGCCGGTGACGCGAAAGTGCGGGTTCACCAGCCGATCGAACATGTGCAGGTAGATCGCGCGTACCGCCGCGGTGCCGCGCACGTCGGAGAAAGGGTCGCGGAAGCGCGCGTCGGCCGCGTAGAACTCGGGCACGCGGTCACAGGTCGCCGGCGTGAGAGACTCGAACCAGGCGACGATGTCATCCAGTCGGACTGCCGTGCCGCTCATGCGCGCCTCCTCACAGCCCCGTGATGCGGCGTACCGCCGCGAAATACAGCCGGTACGGCAGCAGCCGCATCAGCTTCAGCCAGCCGGTGAAGCGCTTCGGGAAATGCATCTCGAAGTCCCCGCGCGCGAAACCGCGCAGCATGTGCGCGGCGGCCTCGTCCGCGCTGATCAGCGCCGGCATCTTGAACTCGTTGCCCGCCGTCAGCGGCGTCTCGACGAAGCCGGGATTCACCAGGTACACCGCGATGCCGCGCGGGCGCAGGTCCAGGAACAGCGCCTCGGCGAGGTTGATCGCCGCCGCCTTGCTCGGCCCGTAGGCGAGCGCGTTGGGCAGGCCGCGGTAGCCGGCGACGCTGGAGACGATGCAGATGCCGCCGGCGCCGCGCGCCAGCATGTCCGGCTGCACCGCCGCCAACACGTTGTAGATGCCGGTCACGTTGGTGTCGAACGTGGCTGTCACCTTGGCCGTGTCGAGTTCCCAGGCGCGCATCGCCGAGTACGTCCCGGCCATCACCACCACGAGGTCGATGCCGCCCCAGGCCGCGCGCACCGCCGCCTCGGCTGAAGCCAGGGTCGCCGCCTGCGTGACGTCGGCCGGCAGCGCCAATGCGTTGGCATGGCCGGCGGCGAGTTCGCGCAGCGGCGCCTCCTTGCGCGCCGACAACGCAACGCGCGCACCCAGCGCCAGCAGCCTGCGCGCCAGCGCCGCACCGATGCCGGTGGACGCGCCCACGATCCAGACGCGGCGGCCCTGCCAGTCGGTGATCCGGGGATTCAGCGCCATGGCCTGCTGTCCTCCGTTGTCACTAGCGACGCCGGAACGCGATGCTGATCTCCGCCGCGCGGAAGCCGAACTTGCTCAGCACCGTGCGGTTGAGCAGCGTGTCCTCGTCCACCAGGTACATCCAGTCGTCCATGTCCACTTCCACCACCTTGCCGTCCAGCGGCAGGCGCAGCACGTAGTTCCATTGCAGCGCGTTGCCGCGCGCCTGCCCGCGCGCCTCGCCGACCACGTCGGCGGCGGTGCCGGTGTAGCGGCCGTCCGCGCCCTTGGTGATGGTCCAGATGCGCTTTTCCTTCACGCCGTCGGACCAGTCGAAGGACTCGTCCAGCGTGCCGGTGGCGCCGTTCCACTTCGCCTCGATCACCACATGGAAGCGCCGGACCGCCTTGCCGGAGCGCTCCTGCACCATGCCCCAGCCGTCGATCGTGCCGTTGAAATAGCGGTCCAGTTCCAGCACCGGCTTCATGTCGCGGTAGTCATCGGGCGTGACCGAGGCGCAGCCGCCCAGCAGCAGCACGGCGGCGCAGGCGGCAAGCAGGGCAGCGCGCAGGCTGCGAAGTCCGGCGTTCATCGGCGCATTCATCGACTTACTCCCATCGAAACTTCCAGCGGCGGTCGCCACCAGAGCAGCACCCCGGCCGCGAGCTTGAAGGCGCACGGCAACAGGCAGTATGTCAGCGACAGCGCGGCGGTATCGCCGCCCTCGCCGGGCCGGTAGCCCAGCCACGCGAGCACCGGCAGCGCAATGCCGGCCGCGAGCGCGAGGTTGGCCTTGGTCACCAGGTTCCACAATCCGAAGTAGCTGCCTTCGCCGGCGAGCGCGCCCGCGCCGCGTCGGCCGCGGTCGATCACGTCGGCCAGGATGGAGGGTGGCAGCGCCAGGTCCGCGCCCAGCGCCAGGCCGGACATCGCGCAGACCGCGGCGAACGCGGCCGCGTCGCCCTGGCCCAGCAGGAAGGCCCAGCAGAAGGCCGCCACCGACAGCCCCATCGACACCAGCCACGCGCGCTCCTTGCCGATGCG
>CAIVVS010000120.1 GCA_903909415.1 uncultured Pseudomonadota bacterium
CGACGCCGCGGAAGCCGCCGGCGCGAACCCGGCCGACCCGCGGCCGCTGCCGGCGAACCTGCCGCGCGGCCCGCTGCGCCTGGACGTGCTGGGCAAGGCGCGCGACATCGGCGAGGCCGCCGAGCTGTTCGCCTCGCGCAGCTGGGTGCCGGTGCCGCCGCCGCCGCCGCCGCCGCCGCCGCCCGCGCCCGTGGTGCCCACCGCCCCGCCGCTGCCGTTCCGCTACCTGGGCCGCCTGGACGACGGCGCGGGCAAGGTCACCTATTTCCTGCTGCGCGGCACCGCGCAGCTCAATGTGCACGTGGGCGAGCAGTTCGACCCGCAGTACCGCCTCGACAGCGTGCAGGCCGGAGTCATGCACTTCATCTACCTGCCGCTGCAAACGCGCCAGTCGCTTTCCACGGGAACCAGCCAATGAACGCCTCAAACCCACGCATACAGACCGGCCGCAAGGCGCGCGCCGCGCTGCTGTCGGCCTTCGCCCTGCTCGTGCTCTACGGCTGCACCGCGGAACGCCTCGCGCGCGAGGGCCGCCAGGCGATCGCCGATGGCCGCTACGAGGAAGGCGTCGAGAAGCTGCGCGCAGCGGCGAGCGCCGACCCGAGGGACTACGCGTACGCGAACGCCGCGCGCGAGCGCTCGGACCGCGCGATATTCGAGCTCATCGCCGGGGCGGACGCCGACATCACGGCCGAGCGCTACCCCGAGGCCGAGGCCGCGCTGCGCCGGGTGCTCGCGATCGCGCCGGGCAACCAGCGCGCCCTGCAGTTGCTCGACACCGTGCAGCGCGCCAGGCGCCACCAGATGAGCGTAGCGCAGGCGCTGCTGGCCGACGGCAAGGGCGACGCGGAACGCGCACTCGACATGCTGCACGCTGTGCTCGCCGAGGATCCTTCCAACCGCCCGGCGCGCGACGCGCGCCGCGACATCGAGACCCGCCGATTCCGCCAGGTGCTGGCACCACTGCAGCTGCGCACCCGCTACACGCGCCCGATCAGCCTGGAGTTCCGCGACGCGGGCCTGCGGACCGTGTTCGACGCGCTCTCCAAGGCAAGCGGCGTGAACTTCGTGTTCGACAAGGACGTGAGGCCGGATACGCGCGTCACGGTATCGGTCAAGGACGTGCTCATCGAGAACGTGGTGGACCTGCTCCTGGAGCCCAACCAGCTCGCCGGCAAGGTGCTCAACGACAACACCATGCTGATCTACCCGAACAATCCGGCCAAGGTGAAGGAATACCAGACGCTGGTGATCCGCAGCTTCTACCTCGAGAACGCGGACGTGAAGCAGACCCAGAACATGGTGAAGACCATGCTCAAGGTGCGCGACACGTTCATCGACGAGAAGCTCAACCTGCTGGTGATCCGGGATACCCCGGACGTGGTACGCCTGGCGGAGCAGCTGATCTCCGTGCAGGACCACGCCGAACCAGAGGTAGTGCTCGAGGTCGAGGTGGTCGAGATCCTGCGCTCGCGCCTGACCGAGTTGGGCATCGTGTTCCCCAACCAGTGGCAGATGAACAGCCGCGGCGTGCTCCCGGGAAACGCCAACGCCACGCTGAACCTGCGCAGCGAGGCCGGCAACAGCAACCTGCTGTCCAACCCGCGCATCCGGGTGAAGAACCGCGAGAAGGCGCGCGTGCTGATCGGCAACCGCATCCCGGTGATCTCCTCGGTGGTGACGCCGGCGGCGACCACGCCGGTGGTGACCGAGAACATCCAGTACCTGGACGTCGGCCTGAAGCTCGACGTCGAGCCGACCATCCAGATGGCGGGCAACGTCGCGATCAAGCTGACCATGGAAGTGAGCACGCTGGGCGACCAGGTCACCACCCGCAACGGCAGCGTCGCGTTCCGCGTCGGCACGCGCACGGCGGCCACGGTGCTGCAGATCCGCGACGGCGAGACGCAGACCCTGATGGGCCTGATCCAGGACGACGACATCGAGCGCGCGCAGCGCATCCCCGGCCTGGGCGACATCCCGGTGCTGGGCCGGCTGTTCGGCAACACCCGCGCCGACGGCCAGAAGACCGAGATCGTGCTGACCATCACCCCGCGCATCGTGCGCAGCGTGCCGCGTCCCTCGTTTGAGCAGTCCACGCTGTACTCCGGCACGGACGCGACCTACCGCATCGCCCGCCCCATCCCCAACCTGCCGGAGCCGGCAGCGCGTCCCGCGGACAAGGCGCCCGCGCCGCCGGCGCCCGCCGCCGCTGCCGCCGTCGGGCCGATCCCGGTGCGCCTGGCCTGGCAGGGCCCGAAATCGGTCCGTCCCGGCGAGGAGTTCACGCTGATGCTGGAGGCCACCTCCGGCGCGCCGATGGGCGCCGCCAACCTGCAGCTGCGCTTCGACCCGGAGGCACTGAGCGTGGTGAGCGTCTCGGAGGGCGACCTGTTGCGCAGGGACTCGGCGGGCACGACCTTCCGCCATGAGGTGGACCCGGCCAGCGGCAGGATCACCGCGACGCTGGCGCGCGGGGCGGCCCTCGGCGCGACCGGATCGGGCGGGCTGGTGAGCGTGCGGTTCCGCTCGCGCGGCCCGCTGGGCATCACGCGCATCGACCTGGCGGCGGTGAACCCGAGCACGCCTGGAGGGGTCGCGCTGCCGGTGAACGCCGCCGGTCCGGCCGAGATCGTGGTCGGCGGCACGGCCGCGCCGTCCGCGGCGACGGCGGCGCAGGCGCCGGCGCCCGTGGCACCCGTCACGCCGGTCGCACCCGTCACACCGGCCGCCCCCGCCGCACCAGCGGGGGCAACACGGCCATGATGCAGCGCGCGCGCGGCTTCACCCTGATCGAGCTCATGGTCACGGTGGCGATCGCGGGCATCCTCGCGGTGATGGCGTATCCGTTCAAGGAGATGGTGGTCAAGCGCGAGCGCGAGCGCGAGCTGCGCTCATCGCTGCGCGAGATCCGCACGGCCCTGGACGCCTACAAGCGCGCCTCCGAGGAAGGGCGGATCCAGGCGGGCGCCGGCGAAACCGGCTACCCGAAGACGCTGGACGAACTGGTCACCGGCGTTCAGGACGCCACCACGCCCGAGCCGCGCAAGGTGTATTTCATGCGCCGCCTGCCGCGCGACCCGATGAACACCGACATGTCGCTGTCGCCGGGGCAGACCTGGGGAAAGCGCAGCTATGCCAGCCCGCCCGACGACCCCAAGGAAGGCCGGGAAGTATTCGACGTCTATTCCATGGCGGAGGGGCGCGGCCTGAACGGCACGCCCTACCGGACATGGTGATGCCCGTGCACCGCTGCGGCCGCGCGCTGGCGCGGGCCGGCTTCACCCTGATCGAGCTGCTGGTGGTGATGGCGATCATCGCCACGCTCGCCTCGGTGGCCGTGCCGCGTTATTTCCAGAGCCTGGAGAAGGCGAAGGAAACGGCACTGCGCACCAACCTCAAGGTCATGCGCGAGGCGATCAGCCAGTACCACGAGGACACCGGCAAGTGGCCGGCCTCGCTGGAGGACCTGGTGAAGGTGCGCTACCTGCGCGAGGTGCCGCCCGACCCGATCACCGGCGAGGCGACCACCTGGGCGGCAATCCGCTCCACCGACAGCAATTCGCCGGGCATCATGGACGTGCGCAGCGGCGCGCCCGGCAACGCGCGCGACGGCATCGCCTATGAAGCCTGGTAGCCGCCGGCGCCAGGGCGGCGCCACCTACTTCGCGCTGCTGCTCGCGGTCGCGGTGACCGGACTGGGCCTGGGCGCGGGCGCCAGCATGCTGGCCAACTCGATGCGCCGCGACAAGGAGGCCGACCTGATGTTCGCCGGCGACCAGATCCGGCGCGCCATCGAGAATTACCACGCGCTCAATGCCGCCGGACAGTATCCGTTCCCGCGCGACCTGGATGCGCTGCTCAAGGACCCGTACCAGCCCGGCCTGGTCAGGCACCTGCGCCGCATCTACCCGGACCCGATGTCGGACTCCGGCAAGTGGGAACTGATCATCGGCCAGGGCAACGGCATCATCGGCGTGCGCTCGTCCTCCGCCGCCGCGCCGCTCAAGCGCGAGGGCTTTCCCAAACTGTACGAGCGGTTCAAGGCAGCGCGCAGCTATGCCGACTGGCGCTTCATCGCCGCTGGCGGCGTGCCCGCCCAGCCGGTGGACCCGCAGGCCGGGGGCGCCACGCCGCTCACCGGCGCGGCCTTCGGTTCCCTGCCGCCGCTGGCGCCGGCGGCGGCTCCTGCCGCTCCGCAGGAGCCTCCCCGGCCGCAGACGCTGATCGAGCGGCTGCAGGGCATCCTCGGCACCGAGCCGGCGCCGGAACCGGCGCAACGCGTGCCCGAGCCGCCGGCGGACGCCGCACCGCGCCTGGTGGCCGATCCTGCCGCACCCGTCCCTGCTGCCGCGGCCAGCCCTGTCCCGGCCGCCTCCGCACCCAAGCCCCCGGCGACGCCACCGGGAACGCCGACGGCCGCGGTGCCGGCATCCCAGGCACCGGGCTCCGCGGTACCGCCCGGGCAGGCGCCCGCGGGTACCCCTGCTGCGCCGCCCGCCCCAACAGGCACGGTAGCCCCGGCGCCCGGCACCGCCCCGCCAGGCGCTGAAGCCGGCGCCACGGGAGCGCCGGCAGGAGGCGGTGCATCGGCTCCTGCCACACCGTCCCCGCCCGCAGCACCGGCGTCGGACCAGGTGCAGCCTTTCATCATGAAGCCATTCGGATCCTGATCCGGGGGCCTGCGTCGATGGTGCGGGGTGCGACGGGCGGGACGGGTGCGCCGGTTGCGACATGCGCGCCGGACGGCGCAACCGGCGCGCAGGCTGCGGACGAGGTGGCAGGCACAGTCCCGGGACTCAGGCGGAACGGACTCCGGCGAAAGGGCGCCGCGCAAGCGGCAACCGGGGGGCGCTACAGCGCCATGCAGACCAGGTAGGCGCGGCCGGCATCCTCGACGTAGCGGCCGCTGGTAGGCAGGCCGGCCGCCGACGGTCCATCCGAGGCGCGCACACGCCCGGTACCGGGCACGCCGTCATCGAGTTCGGATTCCACGCTGATCGCGGCGCGCGCTGGCACACCCGACATGCACAGCGCCAGCGGGAAGCCCAGCGCATTGGCCTGCACGCCGATGTACCGCCCGTACGGGGTCTCCGGCTGGCGCACCGACAGGTCGGATGCCGCGCCCATGCCCAGCGGCACCAGGCCGGCCTTGCGCAGGTGCTGCCAGAACAGCAGGGTCTCGGGAGTGGTCGCATCGGCCGTGTCCGGCGCGGTCGCGTCATAGACGTCGGCCGCGCCCTGCGCGGCACCGCGCCACAGCGCGCCGTTGCCGTCACCAGACACGGCGCCCTGCCAGCGCTGCGCGGCACCCGGGTCGTCACCGGGCAGGGCGCGGAACCGGTCCCGATACAACTGGACGCTGGTCGCCACGCCGTTGAAGTCGGCGGCGAGCCGGCGGGCATGGGACTGCGAAGCGATGGCCTCAGCGGTCAGCATGCCAGCCACCAGCAGGCCGCCCAGCACCAGTACGATCGCGAGTTCCACCAGGGTGAAACCGCATTGGCGGCTCGCAGCGGCGCGCAGGCACCGGCGCGCCGGGAGGGGGGTGTTCAGACAGCCAGGTCGTGCTTGCATCACGTCGCGGCTCCTCGGTTCCACGGGGCATCACGCCGGAGTGGAACCTCCGTGGGCTCCCCGCCGGGGACGGCGCTGGAGCCAATCCGGCAGCCTGTCGGCCGCCACCAGCAATCAAAAAAGGGGCGTTGCAGCTTGAGCGATCATTTATTCCTGCGGCTATCGACGCTGGGAGGTCGCCTCCTTCCGCAGTTCAAGGGGAGACCGCACCGCAACGCCCCTACCTGCAATCTATCACAATTTTCTTTTTTATTTACTACTAATCCTATTTTAATTCATTTTGCGTATTTGTCGGCATGGCGCCTACCCCGCCCCCACCTCGCGACCGGCATGCCGGTCGCAGGGGGTTCCCGGTGACGCACCAGCCCTCCGGGACAGGTTCACCGCGTCGCGGGGCACGCAACGATGCCCCCGCTTACGGCGTGACGCGCAGGATTCCCCATAGTCCCTGCAGCCGGTTGGTGGCCTGGAAGTCGCTGAACAGGTAGTCCCCGGGAACGGCGAACCCGCCGCCGGCCTGGGTCACGATGGTCCAGTGCGCCCCGGCCGCCACGTTGTCCTGCGCGCCCTGGTAGAACGACATCGGGTTGCTGCCTATGCGCACCGATCCGACCCCGGCGTTGGCCAGCGGGAAGCCCTTGGCATCGACGTTCTGGGCGAGGAAGGGTTCGCGAGCCCAGAGGTGCCCGTGCAGGTGCATGGTCGAGCCGCGGTTGTGGCTGGTCGGCATGGTCAGGTGCATCCGTATCCCCTGCCCGGCCTTGGCGGTGAACACCGGCGTGTAGGGATCCCCCCCTCCGGCGAGGCTGTTGCTGAAGGCCTGGTTGGCGTTAGCAAGGTCGCCGAACCCGTCGCCGTCAGCGCGACCCGAAGGAGCCGCCGGCGACATGCCGAAGCGCGCCCACAGGGGTTCGGCGGCGTAGTTCATCGACACGCCGGGGGTGTCCTGCGAGTCCTCGGGGACGCCTCCCTCGCCCGCCGCCTCCACCGGCGACCCGTCCGCGTAGCGCTGGGTCACGCCCTTGGACAGCACCACCGCGAAGTCGCGGTAGGTGTCGGCGCCGGCGGTCACCGTCGCCGCGGCGCGGCGGCCGGCATCCTCGGTCCATAGCGCGCCCTGCGGCAGGACCACGGCCGCGCCGTACAGGCCCTTGGAGGCCTGCTTGATCTTGTCGGCCGGCGTGAGGTTGAAGCCGCCGAACTCCACCGGCGTGGCGATCACATTGACCCGGTTGCTCGACGCATCGCCTGCGATGGCCGCCAGCGCCGAGGCGTCGCGCGCGCCGCCGAGGCGGCGGGCCTTGCCGTCCACCGCCTGCAGGCCGAGGTCGCCGGCGTACCACTGGTAGGTCTTGCTGCCGCCGGGGGCGACCGTCTGCACCGGGTTCTGGCCGACGTTGGTGCCGTCGCTGCGGGTCACGTCATACTCCACCAGTTGCGCGTGCAGCCCGACGTGGCTTGAGGCCCGCATCAGGTTGTAATTGAACGTCGTGGAGCCCTCTTGGCCATCACGGTCGCGCTTGACGGTGCCCGGCAGGACCTGCAGCGACCCCAAGTCGGGCATGTTCGCGGGCAGTCGGTTGTTCAGCGTCACCTCTATGCACTCGCCGGCAGCCGCGCGCAGCACCAGGGGTTCCACCGGCACGCCGGGCTTGAGCTTGCCCCCGGCGTCCAGGTCGGCGGTGCGCACGTACATCACGGCGGTCGGGTCATGCAGCGGGCCCTGCTTGCCGCCCAGCGTGACCACCGCCTCTCCCTGCTCTTCCGGAACGGGCCGGAACGGGCGCGTGGCGAACTGGCGCGGGTTGTAGACCAGCGTGCCGCCGTCAGCCTTGAGCGGGCCTCCCACATGCATGTTGGCGGTCTCGTCCGAGGGGATGATGGACACGCCCAGCGGGTTGGCCAGCACGTCATTGGCCAGCACTGCAGTGACCTCGTACCTGCGCAGCGGCGCGACCTTGGGGCACACTCCGTTGAAGTCGCGCGCATTGGCCAGCCTCACCGGCTTGGCATGGCCCGGCAGCGGCGCGAGGTCGGCGCGCAGCTTGTTGTAGTTGCGCAGCAGGCCCCAGGAGCCGTTCCACCACCCATCGTAGGAGTTGTTCACCGCCCAGGCGTAGTCGGCGATGTCGCCGCGCTGGGAGAAGTCGGCCACCACCGGCGTGGACAGCGTGAACTGCTCGGAGATGCCGGCCGCCTGCGCGTTCTTCCAACCGGAGTTCGGCGCGCGGCCGAAGCCTGAACCACCCTGCAACCATTTCACGCCGTGGATGGTGGCGCCGTGCTCTTCCTCGTAGCCGCCGGCCTGGATCTTGACCTTGACGATGTCGCCCGAGTAGGCGCGCAGCATCGGCGTGAACGGGTCACCCGGGTCCACGTCGCCGGTCAGCGCCGGGTACGGCGTGTCGCCCAGCGCGGTGTTGAACGCCGGCAGCGCGCGGTCGGTGCGGGTCTGCAGCGCGAAGGCGAGGTCGCCTCCGCGGCCTGCCGCCTGCATGCCAGGCTTGCCATCCGGACCTTTTCGCCTGGGGTCGTATACCCGCAGGCCGACCGGCTCGTTGCGGTAGTTGACCACGAATGTGCCCGGATCCTGCGTGGATATTGCCTGCGGACAGGGGCGCGGCAGGCCACCGGGGCAGGTTGCAGCCTCGCGGTGCACTTCCGGGAACACCTTGTCCGCGCGCAGCCGGTGCGGCGGGTTGATGGCCGCACGGAAGCTGTCGGCCGAGGGCGGCGCGACGCCGGTGCCGGCCTCGTCCACGCCGACGTAGACGCCCTTTTCATAGGCGTGCTGGAAATCGCTGAACTCCAGGTAGAACTCGCGGTGCGGCGCCACGGTGCCGACGGTGGAGGTGGCCGGCGGGACGATCATCGCCTGCCAGCTGGTCGGGCCGCCGTCGTGGCGGGTGTACATGCGCTCGCCGGTCTCGTTGTTCAGCCAGGCCGAGCCGGCCGGCTGCACCAGCACCGTCGCGTACAGGCCGGTCTGCTGGTGGGTGGAGGGACCGAAGTGGTCGTGCGTGAAGACGATGCCCAGTCCCCGGTCCACGCCCTGGGTGTTGACCACCGGGTCGGCGAACCAGCGCTGCAGCGTGGTGCGCGCGCCCAGCCATTCGGCCTTGCCGTACTTGCCGAAGAACGGGTGGGCCAGCGGCGCAAGGAGCGTGCGCCCGTCCAGCGTCGCCACCGGCGCGCTGCCGGCGTTGTAGGCGTTGATCGCCTTGATGCGCTCGCGCACCGCGCCGGGCGAGAGCGTACCGTCCTCGTAGTTCCAGCCGTTGGCCGAGCCGTCGGTGGTGGTCAGGTCCCACTTGGGCAGGTGGATGTGCTGGCCGATCACGTCGGTGGGCGTGCGCACCTGGAAGTCGTCCAGTTCGAACACCTCGGGCACGAGGTTGGTGTGCTGGTACATGGCGCAGTCGAAGGTGTTCAGGCGCATCACCAGCGGCTCGGGCGCCTTGCGCTTCTCGATGGTGGGCAGCGCGTCTTCCCACAGCGCGATGATGCGCTGCTGCGGGTAGTGGTAGCCGGCCTTGTTGAACACCGCGTCGAACTGGATGTTGGCGCCCTTGTACAGGCGGGGGGTGTCGGCGTTGAACGGCGAAGAGCCCAGCGTGCCCATGCCGGTCAGCGTCTCGCCGGAGAAGAACCGGCCAGTGACGCCCGCGCCCAGGCGACGGCCGGTGTCATCCACGCAGGGTTCGTGGAACGGGGCGCCGGGCTGGCCCGGCCTGCCCGCGCCATTGACGATGAACTGGGCGGCCTTGACTGCGCCGGTCGGGTTCATGGGCAGCGCGTACGTGGGGTGCGAGCGCTGCATCTGGTGGAAATTCATCGCCACGCGCTCGACGTCGGTGCCGGCCTCGGGGAAGTACACCGGGCGCGCCTTGTCGATCGTCTTGCTGAAGTCGTGGCGGCTCACGGTTGAACGCGCCTCCCCGCCTGAGCGGTAGCCCTCCAGGCTGTGGCGCGGCAGCCCACCGTCCCAGCCGCCGGCCGCAGCCGCCATGTCCTGGGGAGGCGTGGGCGGGCGCTGGCCGATGGTGCTCTCGACGCCGGCGACCCAGAACGGGAAGCCGGGGTTGCGGGTACGGTCCACCACGCGGGCGACGCTGCCGACGGTCACGCCGTTGACCACCTTGGGCTGCACGCGCACTTCCGCGGGCGCGGGGGCCATGCCTTTGCCGGGCAGCGGGACGACGGCAGGGATGGGCGTACCGGTGAAGATCTCGCCGTCGGGCAGCGCGCGCGCGTTCGCCGCCGGGGTGCCGTCGCGCAGCCCGAACGGCTGGGCGTGATAGCCGGGTCCGCTGACCTTCAGGCGCGTGCCAGCCTCGAAGGTGTCATGGATGCGCCACAGTCCCCACATGCCTTGCGCGAAGTGCGGGTAGAAATGGCAGTGCAGTATCGCGTCGCCAGCGCTCTTGTTGCGGTTTCCGGAGCCGCCGAAATTGATCTCGTAGCTGTAGCCCGCGCCGGGCCCGATGCTCTGCGCGTCAAGGTAGTTCGAGTTGTCGTCATTCGGGTTGAACAGCCACTGGTGGTTGTGCAGGTGAAACACATGGTTCTCGAAACCGACGTGCAGGTTGCGGAACTTGACGAAGTCGTTCATGTAGCTGTGGTGCACGTTCGACGGGTCATCCGGATAGTAGGCGCGCGTGGCCTTGGGACCGGTGGTTCCGGCAGGCGGCACCTGCCCTGGCAGCACGTTCTCCAGTCCGGCGTTGGCGGGGATGTCCACCAGCACGGCGGGATCGCCCACCACGTGTGCGGTCAGGAAGAATTCCTCGTAGGAGCAGCTGAGGCAGTCGTGCTGCGGCCCCACGCCCAGGCGGTTGGCGATCACCTGGGAGCCTGCGCCATGGATGCCGTAGTTGATGCCGAAGCCGTCCTTCACGCCCTCAAGCACGTAGCGCATGGACGGGTCGTTCTCGTAAAAGCCCGGGAAGGCCTGGGCAGTGGCGACCTCGTCGTGGAAAATCACGGTGAATTCGCGGAACGCCTCGAGCCGGTTGGGCAGCGTCGGGTTGCGCCGTCCGGTGGACTCCAGCGGGTAGGTGGTAGCCGGGAAGCTGCCGTCGGCGTTCGGCCCCGCGATGATGGCGTTGATGTCGGTGTGCACGATCTCGTTGCCGGCGCCGAGCATATTGAGGATCGGCAGGCCGGCCTTGCCCTCGGCGATCCAGGGCTGCACGGACGGGTACTTGGCCTCGTAGTTGACGTGCGGCAGGCCGCCGGGCAGCACCGCCCTGGTGGCAAGGCGCATCTCCTCTTCCGTCACCTGGCTGCGGTAAAAGCGCGCGCCCTTGGGCTCGACGTTGACCGCGCCGAACAGGCCCGCGGCGGAGTTGCCCTGATGCCCCTCGCTGCCGATCACCGAGGCGGGGTTGGACACCAGGAACGTGCCCTCCTTCTCGGCGTACAGGCGGTAGGTGCGCGTCTGGCCGGGCATCGCGACGCTGGAGGCGTTGCGCCCGACGAAGGAGCCGTCATCGGCGATCGAGCCGACCAGCTGCATGCCCTTGGCGTGGAAGGCCACGCCGCGCTCGGCGGTCTGCTCGTCGGACTGCATGGCGGCCACCGGCGAATGGGCGGCGTTGGCCTCCGGCGAAAGCAGGTTGAGCAGGTTGACCGTCAGGCAGTCGCCGGCGGCCACGCGCAGCACCAGCGGGCGCGGGCGCTTGTCGCGGCGCAGCTCGGCGTTGCCCGGGGAGAGCACGGCACCGCGGGACAGCGGCTTGCCGCTGGACTTGTCGACCACGTCGCGGCGCAGCGCGAACATCATGCCGTTCACGTTCTGCGCGCCGAGGCGGTTGAACATCATCGGCTGGTCCAACGCGACGATGTTGGCGGTCAGCGTCCGGGCGCAGGCCGGTGCGGCGTAGGCCTGGCCGCAGCCGGCGATCCCGAGCGCGGCCAGCGCCGCCAGGACCTTGGCCAGTTTTCCGCTCACACCGAATCCGATCGCCCGCATGTCTCGCCCTCAAAATTGAACATTCCGGGCGTAACAATTGCAACGACCATGCCAGATGCATAGACGGCGTTTTTATTTAATTTAATCAGCCACTTATATAATTTTCGGGCATGAATGGCAGCGTCGTCGGCATCGCACCCTGCCGACATTGCCACATTAATTTGTTATTTCGCCATTTTTCCAACACCTCCTATCACTTACTTCACACTTCGCGCTCCGCAACAGAAATTGACTGACACTTTCACCGTTTAATGCGAACATCCGCCTGTCATGATTTCATTTATACCGATTATTGCAGGGCTGCTGTTCTCCCTGCCCGTCACCGTCGCGCCAGTCACGGCCGCGGAACCCGTGGTCCGCGAGGGCCTGCGCATCGAGTTCTCACTTACCAACCCTGATGGCGCGGCGACCGCGCGCCAGGGCGACCTGGCCGAGTTCCGCCTGCGCATCACCGACGAGGCCTCAGGACGGCCGGTGCGCGGCCTGCGCCCTGCAGCCTGGCTGGATGCCCAGGGCGCGAAGCAGCGCGCGAACCAAGGCACAAACCAAGTTGCGGCGTCCTCCTGCCGGGAGCGCGTCGCGTCCTACCTGAAGGGCAGCGTCGGCATGCGCCCGCTGGTGGATTTCAACAGCTACCACCTGCTGGTCATGAACCAGGACGCGAGCATCTCGGTGATCGACCCGGTGGTCAGCATGACCGGGCGCACCAGCCTGCTCACCTCCATCCCGCTCAAGGGACCGGGCGCGGACTGGGTCAAGTCGCGCGACGGCGCGAGGCTGTTCATCGCGGTGCCGCGCAGTTCGGAAATCGCGGTGGTGGACACCGCCAGCTTCAAGCTGCTGGGCAGCGTGGCCCTGCCCGCGCCGCCCACCCGGCTCGCGCTGCAGCCCGACGGCCGCTTCGTGTGGGCCGGCCATGCCGGCGCCGCCGGCACGCCCGCGGGCGTGGTCGCGGTGGACACGCAGTCCCTGTCGGTGTCCGCCTCGGTCCCCACCGGCGACGGGCACCATGAATTCGCCTTCGCCGGGGACGGGCCGCTGATGCTGGTCACGAACCGCGCGGGACGCAGCGTCAGCGTGGTGGACACGGCTGCCGGCGCGGTGGCGCACACCCACCGGCTGGGGGGCGAGCCGCTCGCGGCCGCGCATTCCGCGCTGTCGGGCCGGTTCTATGTCAGCACCAGCGCGCCCGCCATCGAGGTCATCGACGCGCGCCGCGGCGTGGCGCAGGACCCGATCACCGTGGCGCAGGGAGCCGGCCCCGCCGGCGTGTCGCCCGACGGGCGCTGGCTGCTGGTGCTCAACACCGAACGCGGCCTCGCGCACGTCTTCGACACCGCGACCGGCAAGCACGCCTGGGATGCCGCGGTGGGCAAGCGCCCCTACCAGCTGCTGTTCACCGACGGCTACGCGCACGTGCGCAGCCTGGACACGAACGCCGTGCACATGCTCAACCTGGCCGAGCTCGGCCGGGCGCCATCGCCGGTGGTCAACCAGTACGAGGCCGGCGCCAGCGCGCCGGGCCTGGCGCGCGACCTGCCGATCGCCCCGGGCATCGCGCGCGCCTCCACCGACAACGCGGTGTTCGTGGCCAGCCCGGCGGACGCCGCAGTGTACTTCTACATGGAAGGCATGAACGCGCCCTCGGGCAGCTTCCAGGGATACGGCCACAGCCCGCGCGCCGTGGAAGTGGTCAGCCGCGCCATTCGCGAAACCGCGCCGGGGACCTACACCGCGACGGCGCGCGTGCCGGCATCCGGCCCGGTCAGCGTGGCGATGATGCTGGACGCGCCGCGCCTGGTGGAATGCTTCGAGGCGCAGGTGGCCGCCAATGCGGCAATCGCCGGCAACCTGCCCGCGCAGGTCGATTTCCTCGATACCGCCCGCACCGGCGCGCCCGGCACCACCCACCCGGTACGGTTCCGCATCACCCGCGGCGGCCGCCCGGTCGAGGACCAGCGACCCGAGGTGGTGTTCTTCCGCTCGCCGGGCACCGACCGCGCATCGCTGCGCGCGCGCGCGACCGCGCCGGGCGAGTACCAGGCCGACGTGCCGCTGGGCGGCACCGGCGCATGGCTGGTGCACGTGATGCTCCCGCCCGAACCCGGCCGCCCCCGCCCACCGTCCTACATCAGCATCCTCGCGCGCTGAGCCCTGCCTCCAACCCGGAAAACGACCATGAACCCACTACGCCACTGCCTGGCCGCCGCGCTCGCGGCGATGTCCCTGGCCGCGCCCCCCGGCGCGGCCGCGCACGAGGGCCCGCACAAGGAAGGCTCCGCGCCCTCGATCCAGTCGGCCACGCGCGTGAAGCTGGTCGACGCGCCGCTGCTCACCCATGAGGGCAAGCCGCTGCGCCTGACCGACGCCACGCTGGCCTCGCGCATCCTGGTGGTGGACTTCGTCTACACCAGCTGCACCACGTTCTGCCCGGTCGCCTCCGCGCTGATGGACCAGGTGCGCACGCGCCTGGGCGCGCGGGTCGGCCGCGACGTCCAGCTGCTCACCATCACCGTGGACCCGGTGCGTGACACGCCGGCGCGCCTGGCCGAGTACGGCGGTCGCTTCGGCGCCTCGCCCGGCTGGACCTGGCTCACCGGCCGCAAGCCGGACGTGGACGCGGTGCTGCGCGGCCTGGGCGCCTATTCGAGGAACTTCGAGGACCACCCGGCGGTGGTGCTGGTCGGCGACCCGGCGACGGGCCGGTGGACGCGGCTGAACGGCCTGCCCGATCCGGAACTGGTGGTGCGGCGCGTGGAACTCGCCCGCGCAGACGGAGCACGGCCATGATCCGCGGTCGCAGGGACGTGCTCGGCGCGCTGGCCGCCTGCCTGGGCGCGGCCGGCGCCGGCCGGGTACTCGCGGCCAACAGCGGCGGCCAGGTGCCGCCCCCGGGCGAGCGTGAGCGCGCCTACTTCACCGACACCATGCTGACCGACCAGCATGGCGCGCGGCTGCGCTTCTACAGCGACGTGCTGCGCGGGCGCACCGTGCTGGTCAACTTCATGTTCACCGGCTGCTCGGATGCCTGCCCGCTGATGACCCACCAGATGGTCAAGACGATGGAAGCGCTGGGTCCGGACTTCGGCGAGCGAATCCGCTTCGTGTCGATCACCGTGGACCCGCTGGGCGACTCGCCGGCGCAATTGCGCGCCTTCGCGGAGAAATTCGACGTGCCCAAGGCAGGATGGTCCTTCCTCACCGGCCAGCCCGCCGACGTGCAGCGCGTGCTGCAACGGCTCGGCGAGCGCGCCAAGGAGCCCGAGGTACACACCACGCTCATGCTGGCGGGCAACGTGGATGCGCGCCACTGGCGCAAACTGAACTCGCCGACGCGGCCGGACCGCATCGCCGGCGCCTTGCGCGACATCGCCGGAATACGATGAACCCGGCGGTCGCCGGCCTCGCCGCGCTGCTGGCGGCCCTGGCCTTCGCGGCACCGTGGGCTGCCCCGCTCGCGGCAGCGACGGACGACGCGGCGCAGGCCCTGTTCCTGCGCAATGCCGGCCCGGATGGCCGGCCGGTGCAGGCCCGGGTGGGCCCGGGCAACGGCGCGCTGGTGCGCTCGGCACAGTTCGCCTGCGCCGGCTGCCACGGCCCCGATGCGCGCGGGCGCTCGGAGGGGGGGCTCGCCGCGCCGGCGATAGACTGGCACCGACTGACCAAACCCTGGGGGCACAGCGGGGAGGATGGGCGGCGCCGCGCGGCCTACGACGAGGAGAAGTTCCACCTGGCCGTGACGGCTGGCAAGGACGCGTCGGGAAACGAACTGGATTCCGCCATGCCCCGCTACGAATTGACCAGGGCACAGTCCGCCTCGTTGTTCGAGATGCTCCGGCGGACCGACAGGATGGCCGTACCCGGAGTCACCGATGACGCGGTCTTGATCGGCTACCCCGCCCTGGCCGACGGCAGTGCCGCGCTTGCAGCGTTGCGGGCGGAGCTGGATCGGGCCAACAAGGAGGGCGGCGCGTACGGCCGAGAACTTCGCCCTGTTGCGGTTCGAAAGGGCGACCCTGCCGCCGAGATCATCGCACTTGTGTGCCCCCTGCCTACGGTGGATGGCATGCCCGCGCTTCCGCATGGTCATCCCACTCTGGGATGCCAGCCCAGTCAGGACAAGGCCGGCCCCGCGGACTTCCGCCTCCTTCCTGACGCAGTTGAGCGCCTCGCCATGCTCGGCGCCTACGCCAGGCGGGAACTCGGCATCCCGCCGGAGCAGATCTGGAATCCCGACATGCCTTTGCCCAGGCAAGCCCCCTACGTCATCATCGTGCCTGCGCTGGACGAATCCGTGGCGACCAGGCTGGCGGCATGGCCCGGCATCGGACCGACATCCTGGTTGCTCGTCGCGGCGGGAGAACCGCTCGTGAGCGGCCGCCTGCCGGAGACGGTCTGGCCAGAGGCGTGGCGCGCGCGTACCCTGGCCGCCTTGCCGCTTCCACCCTCCAGCCAGCCCACTTCGACCGGCGCCCGGCTGGGCCGGGCCGCTGGCCAATTGGTGGTGAATGCCGTGCGAAGTGCCGGTCGGGATCTGACGCCGGAGAGAGTGAGCCGGGCCCTGTCTCGCGGCACGCTTCCCGGGACCGCAGCCATGCCTGCCGTCCGCCTGGAACCCGGCCGAGCAGGACTCCAGGGCATCCAAGTCGCCGCGTACGATCCCGATACGGGGAGGTGGAGTACGAAAGGCGCATGGTTCGAGCCCTGAATGAGCAAGGCTGAAACAGCGAAATCGTCAGGCAATTCAAGCACCTTAATCGGAAAATATGGCAGAATCAAAACCTTGATCGTCGGGCTCAGGCCGGTCCGGCATCCTATGAACAGCACTCCGGTGAGGGCTCATGGCTAACCAATCTGCAGAAGAAACGTTAACGACCAGGGAAGCCGCAGAACTGCTTGGCATTTCCCTGCGCACCGCCCAGCTCTGGGTCGAGTCGGGCGTACTAAGGGCCTGGAAGACCCTGGGAGGACACCGGCGCATTCTCAGGTCTTCGGTCAACCAGTTGCTCCAGGAACGTGCGGACGCGACCCGCTCACGCGTACCTGCGACGGACGGCAGCGATGATTTCCGGGTTCTCGTGGTGGAGGACGAACCCTCCCTCCTCCGGTTGTACGAGTTGACCCTCGCTGGATGGAAGCCTCCCGTGTCCGTAACGCTGGTCAGCAACGGCTGGGAGGCGTTGATGGCAATCGGCCAATCGAAACCGGACCTCCTGATCACCGATCTGCGCCTGCCTGGCATGGATGGCTTCCGGATGCTCCGCGTCCTCAAGTCGGACCCCGCGTTTACCAGGAAGATGGACATCATCGTCGTCACTGGAATGGAGCGCGGCGACATGGAAGCCTTCGGCGGCGTGCCGGAAGGGGTGGCCATTCTGCAGAAACCGCTTTCCTTCGATGCGCTTGAAAAGATGGTGATCGAGATCCGGCTCCGCCGGAGCGGAAAAATCACCCCGCCGGCAGGGAGTTCGCCGGAACGGTGACAGCCTCACCTGCATCCCCTCCTCGGCCGGCCCGGGCGCGAACACAGGCTGGTTCGGCCTTTCGGGCTCTGCTGGCTGCGGTGCTAGCTTGCACCGCTCTCTTGGCGACCACGGTGGCTTGCGCGCAACCCCGCCCATTGCTGATCGGGTTCGACGCGGAGACGGGAAACGCCACCAGCACGTCCGATGAGGCGATCCTGGCCGGCATGCAGATTGCGGTCGAGGAAATCAACCTCCGGGGCGGCGTACTGGGCCGCCCGCTGGCCATTGAGGTCCGGGACAACCGGTCGGTTCCGTCGCGAGGGGTGGCCAACGCGCAGGCTTTCGCCGCCAACCCTGACGTCGTTGCCTTCGTAACTGGCAAATTCAGCAACGTCGTACTCGAGCAGCTTTCCGTGGTCCACGCCGCAGGCATCGTGCTGCTGGACGCCTGGGCCGCTGCCGACGCCATCACCCAGCACGAGTTCCGCCCTGGCTATACCTTCAGGGTCAGCCTGACGGATTCGACCGCGATGGCGGCCCTGCTCGCCCGGGCCGCGCAACGAGGACTGCGCAAAGCGGCGGTGTTCGCCCCCAACAACGGCTGGGGGCGCAGCAATCTTGCCGCGATCGACCGCCACGCCCGGCAGAGCGGCATCAGTCTGGTGACAACGCAGTGGTACAACTGGGGAGGACAGCACGCTTCTTTTGCGGGCGAGTATGCCGCGATGCGGCAGGCCGGTGCCGACTTCGTGCTGATGATTGCCAACGAGCCGGAAGGTGCGACGCTCGTAAAGGACATCGCGGCCCTTCCGAAAGCCGACAGACTGCCGCTGCTCAGCCACTGGGGAATACTGGGAGGAGATTTTCCGGCAATGACGGGGGCGGCGCTGCACGAGGTGGACCTGTCTATGGTGACCACCGTGACTTATCGGGGCGCCCGCAACGCCCGCGCCCGCGCGGTCCTCGAACAGGCCGCCAGCCGCCTCAGACTTCCGTCGCCGAACCATTTCCCGTCCGTTGCCGGCGCGGCGCACGCCTATGACATCGTGCACCTGCTCGCGCTGGCGATCCGCAAAGCCGGCACCGCGGAACGCGCCGCTGTGAGGGCGGCCCTCGAGCAGATCGACACCTATGACGGGGTGGTGAAGCGCTTTGCCCCGCCATTCAGCCAGGCCCGGCACGACGCACTGTCGAGTTCCGACCTGAGGATCATCAGGTTTGGAAAGGATGGCACGCTGATGCCAGACCGCGCGCGGCCCAGTCGATGAGCAGCGCGAAAGGCCTTGCGACCCGCGTCCGCGACTGGATCGCTTCCGACTGGTCGCGGATCGCGGCCGCCACCCTGGAGGGAAGGATCACCCGTACAACGCTGGCGATCAGCACGGGAACCATCATCACGGTCCTGTCGGCGTCCTACCTGATGGTCCGGTACTACGCCCTGGCGAACCTGAACACCGTCGCGCAGGCAGAGGCTCAACTGCGCGCAACGAGAATCGAAACCGGACTCAACCGGCAAGTCCAGGAACTGCTCGAAATGTCGGCGAGTTCCCTTTTTACCAATGCGCTTGCCGATACCGAAGGGCGCAAGGCGTACCTCGGGCCGTACCTGGCGCAGTTGATGACCACGTCCGGACGCTACCACTGGCTGGCGCTGGTCGACTTGAACGGCAGGGTGCTCGCCAGCAGTGGCGGATCGATCCAGGGCCGCGTGGAATGGCTGGAGCCGCCCGTTGCGGCGATGCTCGAAGCAGGCATTCCCTCGGTCCGTGTGGACGAGAACGACCGACCCATGGTCATGTTGCCGGTCCTGTATCCGCCCACGGGAACGGTGGAGGGCGTGTTGCTCGCTTCGATTGCAATGGATCACGCCTTCGACGGCGACCCCCTGGACACATTCTCGGAGTCCGCGCTGACGCTTGAGACCGCCAGCGGTACGGTGGTGGCACGACACCGTCCCCTCAGCGCGCGCGCCCCGGCCCCCCGGACGATACGCAGGCCGCTGAGGCTTTTCCAGCCCCTGGACCGTCTCGATGTGTCGCTGGTGACCTTGGTGGATGACTCGCGCGCGTTATCACTCAGCCATTCGCTCGGCGCCGGGTTTGCGCTCTCCGGATTGCTGGCATTCCTCGCGTCGCTGGTGCTTTCCCGGCGCATGGCACGCCAGGTCAGCGCCCCGGTGATGTCCCTTAGCGCGGCCGCCAGGGCCTTCGCCTCGCGCGGTAGCGGCAACGTGGAGGACATACCCCGCGTCGGCGACGGCGAGGTCGCCATCCTGGCGGACAGCCTCAGGGACATGGCCGAAGCAGTGTCGCGCAGGCAAGCCACCCTGGAGGAGATGGTGGCCGCCAGGACCGCGGACTTGACACGGGCAAGGGACAGTCTTGAAGACATCCTGTCCACCGTCAACGAGGCGGTCTGGTCCTACGATGCGGTCGATCAGCGCCTTACGTACGCAAGTGCCTCCATGGCCAAGCTGGTCGAAATGCCGCTGGATGAACTGTTGGACCGTGCGGCACCCTGGCCCGCCCTGCTTGACCTCGATGGCCAGCCGAGGATCGTCCGGATGGTGAAGGCTTTGGCGACGGGCAGCCTGCCCAACACCACGATCGACCATGTCGTGCATGCCGCCAACGGAACCCGACGGCACGTCTCCACCAAGGTCTTCGCGCGCCGGACTTCCGACGGGACCCTACTCCGGGTCGACGGGATTTCAGCAGACATCTCCGACCGGATCGCCGCAGACGAGAGGATGCGGCTGATGCAGCGGGTCATTGAGTTCAGCGCGAACGGCGTCACCGTGGCGGACAACCTGGCCGAAGACCTCCCATTGATATACGTGAACCCGGCCTTCGAGCGAATCACCGGGTACTCCGCGATCGAGGTACTGGGCCGCAATTGCAGGATGCTGCATGCGGGAGACAACCTGCAGCCCGGGGTGCGCCAGGTACGTGCCGCAGTCCGATCGGGCACGCCCTGCGAGGTGGTCGTGCGCAACTACCGCAAATCCGGCGAGATGTTCTGGAATTCACTCACCATTACGCCCGTGCGGAATGCGGACAACGTGGTGACCCATCTGGTCGGGATCCTCAGCGACATCACCGCCCAGGTCCAGGCCAACGCGCAGAGGGAGCGGTATGCCGCAGAACTGGACACGATATTCTCCCTCAGCCCGGATGGGTTTGCCTCGGTCGACTCGTCCGGGAACGTGTCCTCTGCGAACCAGGCTCTGCTGGAAATGACCGGCATCGACAGGGCGAGCGTGGTCGGCGCATCTTTCGGGCTGTTCAAGGAGGCGCTGCGCGCCAGGGCCGCGCCGGACAAGCCGTTTCCGGCCTTCGCACTGGCACCGGACTCACCCGCGGGAGACGCCTTGGCCCCGGAAATCCTGCACCTGGTCGATCCGGCAAGAACGCTGCAGGTCACGCTCCGGAGTACCTTGCTGACCGACACTCCCGAAGTGCTTTACTTCCGCGACGTCACGCGCGAATTCGAGATCGACCGGTTGAAGAGCGAGTTCCTGACAACCGCCGCGCACGAGCTTCGCACCCCGATGTCCAGCGTCCTCGGCTTCTCCCACCTTCTCATGAACCGGGAGCTTGCCCCTGATGTCCGCTCTGAAATCTACCGCACCATCCATGAACAGGCGGGGCGCGTGTCGAGCCTGCTCAACGAACTCCTCGACCTCGCTAGGATCGAGGCGCGCGCGGCCAAGGAATTCAACTTCACGGTCACCAGCCTGCAGGAGACCGTCGAGCGGGTCCTTGCCGGCATGCTGGTGCCCGGTGATGATCGCAAGATAGCGTTCCTGCCGCCCGACCAATGGCCACCGGTGCGCGTCGACCCGGGAAAGTTCGCCCAGGCCCTCACGAACGTGCTCAGCAACGCCTACAAGTATTCCCCCGAAGGCGGGGAGATCCGGCTTTGCGTCGAAAGCAACGACAGGCAGGTGATCGTGCAGGTGCGTGACCAGGGAATCGGCATGTCCGAGGCGGTTCAGCAGCGGGTGTTCGAGCGCTTCTACAGGGCCGATGCAAGCGGATCCATCCCGGGAACCGGGCTGGGTCTCTCGCTCGTAAAGGAAATCCTGGAAGCGCATGGCGGCACCTGCACCATTTCCAGCCAGCCGGGACAGGGCAGCACGGTCAGCCTGGCCTTACCCAGAGCTGATGCCCCTGGCGAAACCGCGAAGCCGCCCGCGACACCGGGGTGACGGCGGCATCCGGCATCGGGAACGCCGAGGGTCGCCCCGATGCGACCGCCTCTGGGTGTTACATGCTAAACTGAAACCACTTTCATTTTTTTCTTTTCTGCCAACCATGCCCCGATCGCATGCGCCCTTCAGTCCGCGAAAAGCCAGTCCTGCGCGTGGAGGGTCTGCAGGGAGCTGCCATGGACGATTCCGGCCTCTGCTTGCGAGGCTCATCAGCGCATCCTTTGCACTAGTCGCGGGCACGGCGTGCGCGGACAACCACTATCGCTTCTCGCCCGTGAACCAGTACGGCATCGCGCTCACCGCGGAGTACTGGAACCCGCTGATCGCGCAGGTCGCCGCACAAAGCGGCATCAAGCTGACGCTGAAGATCGGAAGGACTTCCGCGGACACGACGGCGTACGTCCTGGCGCAGGAAGTCGAGTTCATCTTCTCAAACCACATGTTCAGCCCAGAACGGGAGGCCATGGGTTGGAAGGTGTTCAGCCGCAGGACAACTCCCCCCGTGCGCTCGGAAATCATCGTGCCGAAGGACTCGCCGGTGGTCGACCTGGCGCAGCTCGCCGGCAAGTCGGTGGGATTCCCCGGCCCCGAGGCCACCATCGCATACAGGTTTTCTTACGGACACCTGCTCGAGAAGGCGATCCCGGTCACCGTAGTCTTCGGCGGCAACATGGACTCCGCACTGGCCCAGATGTTCGCCGGTCGGGTTGCCGCGGCAGGCGTGAACTCGCAGTTAGCCGATGGCTACGCGAAGCGGGAGGGACACCAGTACAGGGTCCTGTGGGCCTCTGATCCCCTGCATGACCTGGCCTTGATGGCGTCGGCGAACGTGCCCGCCAAGGATGTCTCGGCCGTGGCCAGGGCATTCGTTGACATGCACAAGACCCAGTCCGGCCGCAAGGTCCTGGAAGCGGCGTCCGCGAAGATCAAGCTCCCGCCGGACACGATCTTCATCCCGTCCAACGGCAGCGAGTACGAACCGTACCGCCGGTTCTACCGGAACGCGCCCCCGCAAGTCCGCTGACGGCGACATGACCCCGCAAGGCGCCCTGCTCCGCCGGCTCCTTCCCGAAAGCCTAGCAGGCCGGGTGCTCTCGCTGTACGCGTTGACCTTCCTCGCGTTCTCGGTAGCAGCGCTGGTGACCTACACGCAGTTCTACGTCAGTGAGAGGATCGCCCAGCTCGCCGACCAGAAATCCGCCCTGCTGGGGGTGATGGTCCCCACGCTTACCGACAGCGTGGTCATTGGCGACTTCGACACGATCAAGCGTCTCCTGGAGCGGGCGGCGCAGGACCCCGACATCCAGCGAGCAAGCTTCATCGAGAAGAACTCAGCCAAGCTTGAGGCGGGGCACGCGGAAGTATTGTCACGGGCTCCCGACCGGCTGGTCCGCTGGCTCGAAAAACGGCTGCTCGACAGCAACGAGACAATCACCGCAGGCGGCCGGGACTATGGGGTGCTCAGGCTCGAGTTCGACCATTCCAAGATCGCGGAGGGAATCTGGTTCTTCGTGGTGGTTGCAGCGTTCACCACCGCGATGGCCGTCTTGACCGGCGGGGTACTGATCGGCATACCCTTGCGCCGCTGGCTGAAGTCACTGGAACAGGTGTCGAGATTCCAGGCAGGCAGCACCGACGATCCAGAGGGTGTTTCCGATCTGCCGGAAAGCCTGCCCAGGGAGCTTCGGGAGACCTTCCGCGTGGTCTCGAAAAACGCTGCGGCACTCAGAAAGCAGGCCTTGGTTCAGGGACAGGTGATCGACGCCATGCGCAGCCTCCTTGGCATGCCGGCAGGCGCCAAGGATACAAACGACGCGGATCCCACATCGGAGATGACGACGCTGACGGAGAGAGTCCGGGAACTCGTGGCTTCGCGCGAGCGAGCGCAGCTCGCCATGTCCAACCAGAAACATGCTCTGGATGAACACGCCGTGGTCGCGGTATTCAATACGGAAGGTCGGTTCCTGGAGGTCAACCAGAAGTACTGCGAGCTCGTGGGAATGCACCCCGGGGAACTGATCGGCCGGTTCCAGTCAGACTTCACCGAGGGCACAGGGATGGGTCCCGTGATCAATGACATCAAGGACACCGTCAGATCAGGCCGCGTCTGGCATGGGGAAGTCGAACTGCGCGCGGCCGGCGGCTTGCCGCGGGTCCAGCAGGCCACTGTAGTCCCCTTCCTGGACATGGACAGGAAAATGCAGCAGTTCATTGCGATATACACCGACGTGTCCGAGCGCAAGAAGGCAGAAGCGGACCTGCGGACGCTCAATGAGTCCCTTGAACAGCGGGTACGCGCTCGAACGTCCGAGTTGCTGAATTCCACCTCGCAACTGCAGCACGCGCTGGATCGGGAGCGGGAGCTCGGCCGCGTGCATGAGCGCCTGTCGGGCATGCTTTCACACGAGTTCCGCACCCCGCTCAGTGTCATCACCAGCGCAACAGAGTTGATCTCAGGCCATCTGGACAAATTGCCTTCGCACGAAAGGGCAAAGATCGTGGCCAGGCTGGAACGGGCCTCCAACAGGATGACCGACATGCTGGAAGATGCCCTTACGATCGGCCGGCTGACAGGTGAGCGCTACGTTCCACGTTGGACCGATGTCCTGGTAAAGCAGTTCCTCGAAGGGCTGGTTGACGATGTGCGGACGTCTTCGGGTCAAAAGCGCCAGTTCATCCTGCGGGTGGAACGCTCGGCCGACATCCTGATTACCACGGACGAACGCCTGTTGCACCAGGCACTTTCCAACCTACTTTCGAATGCGGTGAAGTACTCGCCCGAAGACACTCCCGTCATACTTGCGGCCACATGCACGCAGGAGGAGATCCAGTTCAACATCACGGACCGAGGGCGCGGAATCGCGCCGGAGGACCTGCCTAAGCTTTTCGAGCCGTTCTACCGGGGACGCGGTGTCGAACTGATTCAAGGAACCGGCCTGGGCCTCAGCATTTGCCAGAAGGCCGCCGAATTGTTCGGGGGCTCAGTGCGCGTGCAATCCGAGCCCGGCCAGGGAAGCACGTTCACGTTCATCATGAGCCTCCGCGCAGTTCTCGAAACCTCGGGGAACTGACGCGGTATCGGGCTGCCGCGCCCCAGCGCGGCTTGCGCGAATGCGAACCACTGCGACAAGCGCATCTCCGGGTGCTTTTCCCGGGTCTGGCAATGTTCAAGCGCCCCGCCGGCGGGGAGGCTGCTTCAAGGTATTGCCCCGGGGAGGTGCCCGGCGAGGGCCTCAAGAACGACCGTTTAATGCCAGTCGCCCGGGGGCGGCACCGGAAGCGGCATCACGGCGATGCCTTCCTCGAGCAGTTCCTCGGTCTGCTCGCGCGAGGCGACGCCGCGAATGGCGCGCTCGGGGGCCTGCTCGTAGTGGATGCGGCGCGCCTCATTGGCGAACTCGCTGCCCACGTCCTCGGTGTTCGACAGGATGTAGGCGACCAGCTCACCCAGGTCCTTGACCTGCGGGCCCCCGGCCACCGCCACGGCCTTGCCCGCCTGCGGGGCTTCGGGCCGGGCGGCTTGCGTCGCCGGCACCTGCGCTTGCTTGCGGATCTTTGCCGTCAGCAGCTTGTCGACCTGCTTGTCCGAGCACACCGGGCATTCGAGCAGGCCGCGCGCCTTCTGGCCGTCGAAGTCCCCAGCCGAGGCGAACCAGCCCTCGAACCGGTGCTTCCTGGTACAAATCAGTTCAAAAACAATCATTTAAGCGATTTCAGCGCGAAACCGCCGATTGTACGCATGCCCCCGACGCGGGGCAACCCGGCTCAGAGCAAACCGGCGACACGATGCCCGGCGTGGGTGGCACCGATGATCCCGGCCGCGCCGCTGCATTCGCCGATCGCGTGCACCTCCAGGCCGTCGCGCAGCCACGGCTGGCGCGCCGCGCCGGGCTCCGGTTCCTCCGGCAGCGCGAAAACGATCAGGTCCGCCATTCTTTGCACCGTCACGCCTCCAGTTCCGGACAGGACAGCACCACCCGGCGCAACGGAGTGCAATGCATGGCCGAACAGCAACTCGACCTGGTGTTGCTGCAGTTCACGCGGCACGACGAGTCGGTCGACGATGTTCAGGTCCTCGCCATAGTCGGCGGCCGGGTCGGCCAGCATGACCCGGTGGCCGGTCTGCGCCAGATGCCAGGCGGCCTCCGCGCCACGCTTGCCGGCGCCGAGGATCAGCACCGGCGCACCGGGCTGCGGTGGCAGGGCCAGGGCCGACAGGACGTCCAGCATGCGGGGACCGCCGGGCACGGGCGCAGGCACCGGCCAGCGTGCGCCAGTGGCCACCACCAGCGCGTCCGCATCGACATCGGCCGGTCCGATTCGGCTGCCGAGCTGAACGCGGACTCCGGCGCGCCCGAGTTCCGACTCATACCAGCGCAGCAGGCGCGGCAGGGTGCGCTTGAAAGGCAGGCCCGCCGCGATGCGCAACTGGCCGCCTACCAGGTGCGATGCATCGTGCAGGTGCACCTCATGGCCGCGCGCCGCGGAGCTGAGCGCGCACTGGATGCCGGCCGGGCCGGCGCCGGCGACCAGCACGCGGCGGGCACGGCGCGCGGGGACGATGGCCTCGCCCTCGCGGCCGGTACGCGGGTTGATGGCGCACAGCGCGCGCGCCCCGCTCTGCTCGCGGTGCAGGCAGGTGTTGCAGCGTATGCAGGGGCGTATTTCATCCACGCGCCCGGACAGCAGCTTGTCCGCGAGTTGCGGGTCGGCGAACTGGGGACGCGCATGCGACACGAAGTCGGCCCGGCCGTCGGCGACGATGGACTCGGCCAGGTCCGGGTCGTGGATCGCGCAGGAGGCGATCACCGGGATGCCGGCCGCCTCGCGGATCGGCCTGGCGTAGCCCACGAACGGCCCCTCCTCCAGGTACATCGGCAGCACGCGCTTTTCCATCGCGCGGTAGGTGCCGGCCGACACATGGATCAGGTCCACGCCGGACTCGGCCAGGCCCCGCGCCACCTGGCCGTAGCTGGTGACGTCCAGGCCGCCGGGCAGGAAATCCTCGCCGTTCAGGCGCACGCACAGCAGCCGGTGCGGGCCAAGTTGCTCGCGCACCGCGCGCACCACCTCCAGCGGGAACCGCATGCGCGCCTCGAACGAGCCGCCGTAGGCGTCGGTGCGCACGTTGGTCGCGGGCGACAGGAAGGTGTTGAGCAGGTAGCCGTGCGCCGCGTGCAGCTCGATCAGGTCGAAACCCGCCTGCACGAGGCGCCGCGCCGCCTGGCGATGGTCCTCCACCAGCTGCGTGATCTCGTCCAGCGTCATCTCGGACGGCACGCGCTTGCCCTCCATCCAGGGGATGGGCGACGGCGCGAGCATCGGCGGGTCGGGAATCACGCGCTGGCTGCCGCAATGGCCCAGCTGCAGCCCGGCGACCGCGCCCTCGGCCTTGATCGCCTCGGCGAGGTCGCTCAGGCCCGGGATCATCAGGTCGTTGTGCGCGCCCAGTTGCGCGTGGAAGGCGCGGCTGCCGAGGTCATCCATGAAGGTGATCTCGGCGATCACCATGCCCACGCCGCCGCGGGCCCGCGCCCGGTAGTACTCCACCGTCTGCGGGGTGACGCTGCCGTCCGGGGCGGCGTACATGGCGCACATGGGCGCCATCACCAGCCGGTTGCGAACCGGCACGCCGCGCAGCTTCAGCGGCCGGGACAGCGCGACGGGGGGCGCGCCCATGCGGCTCAGGTCCTCAGACCACGCCCATCAGGCGCCCGAGCTCGACCACCAGCTTGCCGAACTCGGGCATGGCCTTGGTGGACTGCGGGTCGCGCGGGTGCGGCAGCGGGATCGGCATGTCCTTCACGATACGGCCCGGGCGGTCGCTCATCACCAGGACCCGGTCGGACAGGAACACCGCCTCGGCGATGCTGTGCGTGATCAGCACCACGGTCTGCTTCTGCTGTTCCCACAGGCGCAGCAGTTCGACGTTCAACTGGTCGCGAGTCAGCGCATCCAGCGCGCCGAAGGGCTCGTCCAGCAGCAGCAGTTGCGGCCGCAGGATCAGGATCTGCCCGAAGGCGGCGCGCTGGCGCATGCCGCCGGACAACTCGTGCGGGTGGCGCTTGCGGAACGGCGCGAGCTTGAGCACGTCCAGCACGCGGTCGGTGCGCTCGGCGATCTCGGCCGGCGCGATGCCGCGGATCTCGGCGGCCATGCGGATGTTGGCCTCGACCGTCAGCCAGGGCAGCATGTTGTGGGTCTGGAACACGATGCCCACGTCATGCGAGGGCGCGGTCTGCGGATGGCCCAGGACTTCAAGCCGGGAACCGGCGTCCGGCGCGATCAGCCCGCCGATGATGCGCAGCAGCGTGCTCTTGCCGCAGCCGCTGGGGCCGAGCACCGACACGAACTGCGAACGCGGCACCTCGAAATCCAGCCCGTCCAGGGCGTGCACGCCACCGTCGAAGGTCTTGTGCAGGCTGTGCACCCGGAGCGCGATGTCGGCCGCCGCCGCACCTCCCGCCGCGCTCACAGCGCCCGCCACCAGACGCGCTTGGCGGCGATCTCCACCAGCATGTAGAGCGCGCCCGCGACCAGCGAGATCGCCACCAGCGCGGCGAACAGCAGGTCGGTCTTGGCATTGGCATTGGCCAGCAGGATGAGGCTGCCCAGGCCCTTCTCGGACCCGACGAACTCGCCCGCGATGGCGCCTATCACCGCCAGCGGCATCGCCATCTTGCAGCCATCCATGATGGACGGCAGCGCGCTAGGCACCTGCAGGCGCCGGAAGGTGGTCCAGTGGGAGGCGCCGATGGCGCGGAAGTGCTCCAGCAGGTGCGCGGGCGTCCCGGCGAGCCCGCCCAGCGTGGAGATCACCACGGGAAAGAACGCGAACAGGAACGCCATCAACACCTTGGACGACAGGCCGAATCCGAACCAGATCACCATCAGCGGCGCGAGTGCGATCTTGGGCAGGCCCTGGAACACGGCGATCGCCGGGTACACGGTGCGCCGGAACCACGGCCACGCGAAAATCGCCAGCCCCAGCGCCATGCCACCCGCCACCGCGCAGACGTAGCCCAGCACCACTTCCCATGCGGTCACCAGCGACTCGCGCAGCAGGATCACGCGCTGGTCCCAGAAAGTGGCCAGTATCTTGGACAGGGGGGGCAGCAGGTAGGGCTTGATCTGGAACAGCGTGACCGCGTTTTCCCAGAGCACGGCCACCACTGCGAAGGCCAGCAGCGGATCGGTCACGGCGCGCCAGCGCCCGGCCATGAAACCCAGCGGCATCGGTGCGCCCTAGTTCTTGGCGTCTGCGGCTTCGGCCGGCGCCGGACCCCATTCGGGCGGCGGTACCAGGAACCGCTTGAAGTGCCACTGGTCGAACCCGTCCAGGTCCATCGGCCAGACGCTGGCCTTGTACGGTTGGTCCGCCGTCACCTGGACCATGTCGCAGTAATACTCGACATAGTTGCCGTCCGGGTCCTTGAACACCAGGAACACGTTCTCCCCCGGACCATGCTTGCCGATGCCGCGCACGATCTCCACCCCCTTGTCCTGCAGGAAGCGGCCCATCTGCTCGACCTCGTCCAGGTTGGCGAGCTCGTAGGAGAAGTGCTCGAGGCCCGGCCGCCCGGGACGGTAGGTGTCCCCGTGCACCCCGTCAGCTCCCGGGCCGGGGGGGACCTGCGCCAGCGC
>CAIVVS010000121.1 GCA_903909415.1 uncultured Pseudomonadota bacterium
GGCTCGGTGATGACCAGCCGCCTGACCACGCGCTACGGCAGCGAGGATGCGGTGAACCGCGAACTGGCCGGCCGCCACCCGATCGGCCGCATCGGCACGCCCCAGGAAGTGGCCGAGGCAGCCCTGTTCCTGGTGAGCGATGCGGCGTCCTTCATCACAGGCACCGACCTGCTGGCCGACGGCGGATATACCGCCATATAACTGCGCCGCCGTCCAGCCGCACCCCCGGTCAGCGGATGAAGGGCAGCAGCAGGTAGGACGCGCGCGTGCCGCCGGTGAAGATGGTGTTGGTGCCCGCGTTGTAGTCCGCCGAGTAGTGCGTGTAGGGCGCCGAGCCGATGCCATCGCGCGGCTGTATGTCCAGGCGCAGCCGGTGGCCGCGCGCGAACACCATGCAGGTCGGCCAGATCTCCACGTCCAGCCTGACCACCTCGCCCGGCTTGAGCCACTGGCGCTCGTCGTGCGCATGCCACGGCCGCCACGGCAGGGACTTGGCCTTGTCCATCTTGCGGTGCGAGGCGCGCAGCCAGCCCTTGGCCACCGGCACCATCTGCCCCTGCTGGCCCTGCTCCAGCACGTCGTTGCCGTCGGCGTCGATGTTGCGGATGGTGGCGAACACGTCCATGTCCTCGGTGCTGGAGGACACCCACAGCACCAGCACCACCGGCCCGGTGACCTCGGTGTCGCGCTCGAACGGGCCGGTCTCGAACGAGACGCCGACGCGCTCGCTCTTCTTGCCTATCATCGCGTTCATCCAGCTGGGCGTGCCCAGTCCCGGACGGCCCAGGCCGTTGGCCCAGTACTTCACCGACGCCGCGCGTTTCGGCGCGGTGAGCGACAGCGTGCCCTCGGTCTCGTCGTCGCGCACCTCGCCACCGGGCGACAGGTACGCCTTGGTCCACTGCGTCTTGCGCAGCGGCCAGTCGCGCTCGGTGCGCCAGGCGTAGTTGCCCATGCCGCCCTTGCGTACCTTCATCTTGATGCGCGGCTCGGCCAGCAGGCCGCTGTCCTTGCCCTTCAACCAGTGGTCGAAGAAGCGCAGCTGGTCGGCACGGCCTTCCTCGGAATAGAACGGCCCGTAGTGCGTGCCGGTGTCGATGCGCAGCCACTTGTGGCGCGAGGCCGCCTGCGTGTAGGCCTCGACGTTGCCGCGCAGGTGCAGGCCCATGCCGCTCCAGTTGGCGGCCGAGAGGAACGGCACCTTGATCTTGCTCCAGTCGGCGCGGCGGCCGTGGTAGAAGTCGCCGTCCAGGCTGTTGCGCATGTACTCCCAGATCCACGGCGCGTTGAAGGAATCGGGCGAGGTCGAGCGCGGCTGGCCCAGCAGGTGGTGCGCCATCTGCGCGTGGTACCAGTTGACCGAGAAGCCGATCATGTACAGGCCGCCATGGAAGGCGAAGTCGCGGTACATGTCGGCCGCGCCCTCCCAGGGGATCATCGCGGCCAGCGACGGCGGCTGCAGGTTGGCCATCAGCCACTGCGTCATCGCGTAGTAGGAAATGCCCAGCGCGCCGACGCGCCCGTTGGACCAGGAGGTGTGCCCGGCCCACTCGATCGCGTCGTGGAAGTCGCGCGCCTCGTCGGGCGACCAGGGATAGGTGCGACCCGGCGACTTGCCCGAGCCGCGCGTGTCCACCCGCACCACCGCATAGCCGCGCGGCACCCAGAACATCGGGTTGGGCGACTCCCAGTTCATGTAGGGATTGGCCTTCTCCTCCAGGTCGTCCGGCGGGATCCAGACCTTGTCCTTGCGGTAGGCGCCCAGGCAGACGATCACCGGCACCTTGGCCGAGGTCTTCGGCCGGAACACGTCGGCGCACAGCTTCGCGCCGTCGGCCATGGTGATCTCGACGTCCTTCTCGACCACCAGGTCGAACTTCGGCTGCGAGAGGTGCTTCGCGTCGGTGGGCTTCGGTTCCCGTTTCACGGGTGCCTTGCTGCGGGTGGCTGCCATGGTGCTTCCCTTTGCTCTGGTCATTGCTCGGCTCAGTCCATCACTCAGGCTTGACGCCGGCGTCGCGCAGCGCCTTGCCGAAGCGCTCGAAATCGCGGCGGATCAGGTTGTCGAAGGCCTCGGCCGAGCCGCCGGCCACTTCCAGCCCGGTGTCGGACAGGCGCTTCCTCACGTCCGGGTCGGACAGCGCCGCATTGGCGTCGCGGTTCAGCCGCTGCACCACGTCCGCCGGCGTGCCGCGCGCCACCATCAGGCCCTGCCAGCTCACCAGGTCGAAGTCCGGGATGGTCTCGGCCACGGTCGGCAGGTCGGCGAAGGGCCCGCTGCCGCGCCTGGGGTTGGTCGATGCGATGGCGCGCGCCTTGCCGCCGCGCACCTGCGCCAGCGCGGTGTTGACCACGTCGAACAGCAGGTTGATCTCGCCCGCGATCAGCGCGTTCAGCGCCGGCGCGTTGCCCTTGTACTGCACCCGCAGGATGTCACCGGCGTGCGCGCGCAGCAGCTCGCAGCCGACCGTGGGCAGCGAGCCCGAGGTGCCACAGGACACGCGTCCCGGGTTGGCCTTGATCTGCGCGATCACCTCGGCGGTGTTCCTTGCCGGGAACTCCGGGTGCGCGATCAGCACCAGCGACACGCTGGACAGCTGCACGATGGACTGCAGGTCTTTCGGCTCGGGGCTGTTGCGGAAGAAGAACGGGTTGGTCACCAGGCCCGGGATCACCATCAGCATCGCGTAGCCGTCGGCCGGGCCCTTGGCCACCAGGTCGGTGCCGACGTTGCCGCCCGCCCCGGGACGGTTCTCGATGATCACCGGCTGGCCCAGCCGCTCGCCGATCTTGGGCCCCACCACGCGCGCCACCACGTCGGTCGGCCCGCCCGGCGGGAAGGGCACGATCCAGCGCACCGGCTTGTTGGGAAAGGCCTGCGCCAGCGCCTGCCCGGCGAGTGCCATGCCCGCGGCCAGCAATGCGGCCCCGACACCCCATCCACGAACCACCGCTCGTCCTCGCATCATCGCGCTCCTCCTCAGAAGCTGGTTTGACTGCCTGATTCCCGGTCTAGCTGACCTGACTGGCATGCACGGCCCGCCACACCACCATGGGCGTGGCCGGCATCGGCAGGTCCTCGACGTTCTTCTCCGCCAGCGCATGCACCAGCGCGTTGATCACCACCGCGGTGGCGGGCGAGATGCCGCCCTCGCCGCCGCCCTTCACGTGCAGTGCATTGCCCGCCGCATGCGTGCGGTCCTCGACGTGCGCGGTCACGAAGGACGGGAAGTCCGCCGCGCGCATCAGCCGGTAATCCATGAACGAGCCCGCCACCACCTGGCCGGTGTCGCGCTCGCAGTTCGCGTTCTCGCCCAGTGCCTGGCCCACGCCCTGCACGATGCCGCCGTGCGTCTGGCCGTCCACGATCATCGGGTTCACCACCTGCCCGGCATCGTCCACCGCGGTGTAGCGCGTGACCTGCACGCCGCCGGTATCGGGATCGACCTCCAGCTCGCACACCGCCGCCCCGCAGGGAAAGGCCGGTATGCGGCCGAAGAAATCCGCGGTCGCCGCCAGCAGCGCGCGCATGTCGGCGGGGAGTTCGCCCGCGCCCACCGCGCGCGCCAGTTCCAGCAGGCCGACGGCGCGGTCGGTGCCCAGCACCCGGTAGGCGCCGTCCTGCCATGCGATGTCCTCGGCCGCGACTTCCAGCTTCGCGGCTGCCGCCGCGCGCGCCTTGGCGATGATCTCGCCGGCCGACTTCACCAGCATCGCGCCGGCGATGCGCATCGAGCGGTCCGAGTGCGTGCCCCCGCCCAGCTTCACGAAGTCGCTGTCGCCGTAGCGCACCCGCACGCAGTCCATGTCCGTGCCCAGCAGGTCGGCCGCGACCTGCGCAAAGCTGGTCTCGTGCCCCTGGCCGGTGGACTGGGTGCCGACGATCACGTCCACCCGGCCATCGGGCAGGATGTCGATGATCACGCGCTCCACCGGCGCGCCCACAGGCGCTTCCAGGTGGTTGGCCACCGCGATGCCCGCGAGCCGGCCGCGCGAGCGTGCTTCGTCGCGACGCGCGGCGAAGCCATCCCAGTCCGCGGCGGCGAGCGCCTTGTCCATGCAGTCGGGGAAGTCGCCGCTGTCGTAGGTCAGGCCCATGGGACTGCGGTAGGGCAGCATGGCGCGGGTCACCAGGTTGCGGCGCCGGATCTCGGCGCGGTCCAGGCCCAGCCGCCCGGCCGCCATGTCCAGCAGGCGCTCGATCACGTGGATCGCCTCCGGCCGGCCCGCGCCGCGGTAGGGCGCGGTGGGCACGGTATTGGTCAGCACGCCGCTCACCGAGATGTGCGCCGCGGGCACGTGGTACACCGTGGTGAGCATGCGCATGCCGTTGGACGCGGTGACATAGGACACGGCGTGCGCGCCTACCGCCGCCAGCAGGTCCACGTCGTAGCCGAGGATGCGCCCGTCGCGGTCGAAGCCGATCTCGGCGGTCGCCACGCCGTCGCGGCCCTGGTAGTCCGAGAGGAAGCATTCGCTGCGCTCGCCGGTCCAGCGCACCGGGCGATTCAGCCGCATCGCCGCCCACACCACCACCGCCTGCTCGGGATACAGGTTGGTGCGCGGCCCGAAGCCGCCGCCGGTATCGGGGCAGACCACGCGCACCTTGTCCATGGGCAGCCTGAATATCGCCGCCAGGGTCATCTGCTGCTTGGTCACGCCCTGGCTGCCGGAGATCAGGGTGATCGCGCCGGTGGCCGCATCGAAGTCGCCCAGCGCCGAGCGCGGTTCCATCTGTGCATTGGCCACGCGGTTGTGCTCGAACACATGGCGCAGCACCAGCGGCGCAGCGTCGATGGCGGCGCGCGCGGCGGCGGCATCGCCGAACTCGCGGGTGAAGCAGCGGTTGCCCGGCGCCGCGTCCCAGATGAGCGGCGCGCCCGGGGCCACCGCATCCAGCGGCGACACCACCGCGCCCAGCGGCTCCCAGTCCACGTGCAGCTGTTCCACCGCATCGCGCGCCTGTCCGGCCGTCAGCGCGACCACCGCGGCCACCGGCTCGCCGACGAAGCGCGCGCGGCCGATGGCCAGCGGCCCGTGCGGAATCTCCGGCACGGCGACGCCATCCAGCGGCCCGAAGGCGCGCTGCTTCACGTCGAGGGCGTCGGCCGGGTTCGCGGCGTGCTCGATCAGGCCGAGGCCGTCGGCGGTCCAGTCCGCGCCGGTGAGCACCGCCAGCACGCCGGGCATGGCGAGCGCGGCCGAAGCGTCGATGCCGCGGATCAGGGCGTGCGCGTGCGGGGAGCGCAGGAAGGCGCAGTGCACCTGGCCTTCGAGCGCATGGTCGTCGGTGTAGCGCCCGCGCCCGGTGAGGAAGCGCGCGTCCTCGACGCGCGGCACCGCCTTGCCGATGTAGCGGTACTTGTCGGACTGGCTGGACGGGCCGGCTTGGGCAGGCTGCGGCATCGGCGGTCCTACTTCAGCAGCCAGCGGCCTTCATGGTCGCGGTCCAGCCGGCCGGCCTGGCGGATCGCGTCCAGGTCCAGCACGATCTCGCGGCCGTCGCGGCTGCCGGTGGCGGCCATCAGTTCCTGGAAGAACTTGGGCCCGTCGGCGAGCGCCGCCTCGATGGACGGGAAGCGCCTGCCTTCATAGGTGGGCGGCGCCGGCACGCGGTAGCCCAGCGGCCGCGGCTCGCCGGGGCGCTGGAACGGCAGGGTCAGGTCGAAGCCGGCCTTGGACCAGGTGCGCGCCCCGCCCAGCGAGGGGTCCAGCGGCATGGCGCGCATGCCGTTCTGCACCACCAGGTCGCGGTCGGCCTGGAAGCGCGTGGCCAGCGCCCACTCGATCTGCGCATCCGAGAACAGGTCCACGTCCGGGTCCACCACGAACACGTGCTTGATGTTCACCAGGCAGGCGAAGGCCGCGGCGATGGCGTTGCGCGCCTCGCCCGGCACGCGCTGGCGGATGCCGATGCGCGCGTTGAAGCCGCCGCCGGACTGCGGCACCGCGTACACGCCGGTGACCTCGCGCACCGCGGTCTGCAGCGCGCGCCACAGCGTGACTTCGCTGCGCAGGGCGTTGAGCTGCGCGGTGTCGGTGTGCGCCATGGTCGCGCCGCTGATGGTCGCGGTCTGGAACATCGCGTCGCGCCGGTGCGTGATCGCGGTGCAGTGGAACACCGGGTTCTGCTTGACGTCGCCGTAGTAGCCGAGGAACTCACCGTAGGGGCCCTCGGACTCGACGTAGCCGCGCTCGTCCATGTAGCCCTCGATCACCCATTCGGCGTCGGCCGGCACCATCAGGTCGCAGCTCACGCAGCGCACCACCGGCAGCGTGGTGCCGCGCAGGTTGGCCAGCAGCTGCATCTCGTCCACCGGCACGCGCATGGTGGCGGCGACGTGGTCGATGGGATGGGAGCCGACCACGAACACCACCGGCAGGCGCTCGCCGCGCTTGAGCGCGGCCTCGTAGATCGCGCGCAGGTCCGAGGGCGCGTTCACGTCCATGCCGGCCTCGTGGCGGCCGCGCAGCATCAGCCGGCGCACGCCCGAGTTGACCCAGCCGCTGTCGCGGTCCACCGCGAAGTCGATGGAGGCGGAAATGTAGGGCGCGCCGTCCAGGCCGTGCTGCAGGTGGATGGGCAGCCTGGTCAGGTCGGCGTCCTTGCCCTGCAGCACCACCTGCTGCGCCGGCGCCTGCGCGCGCGCCACCTCGACGATGTCCTGGCGGACCGCGAGGCGCTTCATCACTTCCTGCGTCAGGTCCTGCGGCGTGGTGCCGAAGGCGGTGGCCAGGCGCGAGCGGCTGGCGCAGACGTTGCCGGCGAGCGGCGCCTTCTCCGGGCCGGCCTGCTCGAACAGCACGGCGCGCGGGTTGCCTTCCAGCGCGGCGGCGACGTCGGCCAGGTCGGTGGGCGCGCGGCGCCGGTCCAGTTCCGACTCCGGCAGCGAATCGATGAAGGCGCGCAGGCGGAAGCGCTCCATGTCCATCCTGGATGCATCGCCGCTGGCGTATTTCGGGCCGAATCCTTCCTTCGCGTTCACCTTGCGCCTCCCCCCGTGGAATCGAGCGCGAGTGTAACTGCTCGCGCCCGCGCGGCGGGTTGCAATGCAACCGAAAACGCGATGGCGCGCCGCCCCGCAGTGGTGCAAACTCCGCCCCCACGAGAGAACCGGCTGGAGGAGCCCACCATGCATCCCGTATTCACCCACGCGGCGCGCCTGATCGCGTTCGCATCGGCCACCCTGCTTGCAGCCCTGGCCGCGCCGGCCCACGCGCAGCAGCCCTGGCCCGCCAAGCCGGTCAGCATGGTGGTCGGCTACCCGGCCGGCTCCGGCATCGACAACGTGGCGCGCTTCCTCGCCGAGGGCCTGCGCGAGCGCACCGGCCAGCCCTTCCTGGTGGAGAACAAGCCCGGCGCGGTGGGCAACATCGCGGCGCAGTTCGTCGCGCGCGCGCCCTCCGACGGCTACACGCTGCTGTTCACGCCGAACTCCTCGCACGGCATCAACCCGCACATGTTCAACAAGCTGGGCTTCGATCCGGTCAAGGACTTCCAGCCGGTGACCACGGTGCTGAGCCTGGGCTTCGTGCTGGTGGTGAACCCGCAGACCGTGCCGGTCAACAGCGTGGCCGAGCTCACCGCCTACATCAAGGCGCGTCCGGGCAAGCTCGCCTACGCCAGCGGCAACGCCACCGGCCGCGTCACCGCGGAGTGGTACCGGCAGATCGCCGGCTTCGATGCGGTGCACGTGCCGTACAAGGGCGTTCCCCAGGCGATCACCGACCTGCTGGGCGGACAGGTGCACTTCATGTTCGCCGACGCGACGCTGGGCATCCCGACGGCGCGCTCGGGCAAGCTGCGCGCGCTGGCCGTGACCAATGCCAGGCGCGTGTCGAGCGCGCCCGACATCCCGACCATGGTCGAGGCCGGCGTGCGCGGCTACGAGGTGGAGAGCTGGTTCGGCGTGCTGTTCCCCGCCGGCACCGCCATGGACACCACGCGGCGCCTGGCCGAACTGACCAACGCGGTGATGGGCACGGACAAGTCGCGCGAGTTCCTCACCAGGCTGGGCGCCGAGGCGCTGCCCGGCACGCCGGAGGGATTCGCGAAGATCATCGCCGCCGAGATCGCCAAATGGGGCCCGGTGGTCAAGGCCGCGGGCATCGCCCCGGAGTGAGGGCAGCGGGCCCGGTCCCGCGCGGCCGCCGGGCGGATGGGCGGCCTGCGGCGGCGTAGAATCCGGCTCCCCCGCGGTGCATCCATGCCGCGGGCCCTGATGGAGCCCCCATGAAGCTTTGCCGCTACAACGACGACCGCGTAGGCCTGGTCATGGCCGACGGCCTGCATGACGCCACCGCCGCGCTCGCCGCGCTGCCCGCCCAGCGCTACCCGCTGCCCCGGCACGACCTGCTGGTCGCGGCCCTGCCCGGCCTGCGCGCCGCGCTGGAGGCCGAGGCCGCGCGCAATCCGGCCATCCCGGTGGAGTCCGTGCGCCTGGCCAGCCCCGTGGCCAACCCGGGCAAGATCATCGCCGCGCCGGTGAACTACACCAAGCACCTGGAAGAGGTGCTGGCCGACAAGGGCATCCACCACGGCAACCTAATCAACGAGATCCACCGCGCCGGGCTGTTCCTCAAGGCGACCAGCTCGCTGGTGGGCGCGAGCGACGGGGTGCAGCTGAGCCACACCGATCGCCGCAACGACCCGGAAGTGGAGCTGGTCGTGGTGATCGGCAAGGCCGCCAAGGACGTGTCCGCAGCGCAGGCGCTGGACTACGTCGCCGGCTACTGCATCGGCCTGGACATCACCATCCGCGGGCCGGAGGAACGCAGCTTCCGCAAGTCGCCCGACAGCTACACCGTGCTCGGGCCGTGGATGGTCACCGCCGACGAACTCACCGACCCGACGAACCTGGACCTCAGCATCCGCGTCAACGGCGAGCTGCGCCAGGACGCGAACACCTCGGACCTGATCCTGGGCGTGCGCGAGCTGGTGGAGCTGGCCTCGGCCTTCTACACCCTGCACCCGGGCGACGTGATCATGACCGGCACGCCGCAGGGCGTGGCCTCGATCCAGCCCGGGGACAGCATGCTGGCCGAGATCCGGGGCATCGGGAGCATGCGGGTGGCCGTCCATCGCGCGTGAGCCCCGCGGCAGCGCAGGGAAGCCTGCCGCCGCCGGGTAAGATCGGTGATTCGCCGCATTCCACGGAGCCACGCGCCATGAACCGAACCCGACTGAACCTGCCCACTGCGTTGGTCACCGCGCTGGCCGCCACCGCCATCCTCGCCGCCGCACCCGCCCACGCGCAACAGGCCGCGCCCGCATGGCCGGAACGCTCGGTGAAGGTGATCAACACCTTCCCGGCGGGCGGCTCGGGCGA